>NZ_JBIAUG010000013.1:0-196853 GCF_042892575.1 Streptomyces sp. NPDC001744 | reverse complement strand
CCCTCAGCAGCCGCTCGAACTGCCGCATCCGCAGACCCGTGAACGTCTCCACCCACAACGGCTCAGCCCTCAACACCCCACGCATACAAGGAAAATGCCCGCCTCAAAGCCTTCTGCAACACGCTTTAGCCGGTCTTCCGGAACGCACGGGCCGCTGGAGCCGGCCTGCCTTCCGGAACCCTCCGGAAGGCAGGCCGGGAGAACGGGCCCGTCAGTGGCGGCCGATAGCATGCGCGTGTACTGACCGACGGAGGCGAGGAGGCCCGGACCATGGCCGGAGAGCCGCAGAGCGACTGCCTGTTCTGCAAGATCGTGGCGGGGGAGGTGCCCGCGACGATCGTCCGCGAGACGGAGACGACCGTCGCGTTCCGCGACATCAACCCGCAGGCGCCCACCCACGTCCTGGTGATCCCGCGCCTCCACTACCCGGACGCCGCCTCCCTCGCCGCCGCCGAACCGGCCGTCGCCGCCGACCTGCTGCGCGAGGCCGGAGAGGTCGCCGCCCAGGAGAAGACCGACGACAGCGGCTACCGGATCGTCCTCAACACCGGCGCGGGCGCGGGACAGACCGTCTTCCACACCCACGCGCACGTCCTCGGCGGCCGCGGCCTCACCTGGCCCCCCGGATAAGCCGTGTCCGTACGCGAACTGGTCGTCCTCGGGACCGCCAGCCAGGTCCCGACCCGGCACCGCAACCACAACGGCTACCTGCTGCGCTGGGACGGCCGGGGCATCATGTTCGACCCCGGCGAGGGCACCCAGCGCCAGATGCTGCGGGCCGGGGTCGCCGCGCACGACCTCGACCGGATCTGCGTCACGCACTTCCACGGAGACCACTCGCTCGGCCTGGCCGGGGTGATCCAGCGGATCAACCTCGACCAGGTCCCGCACCCCGTCACCGCCCACTACCCGGCGAGCGGACAGCACTTCTTCGAGCGGCTGCGGTACGCCACGGCCTACCGCGAGACCGCGCGGCTGGTCGAGGCGCCCGTCACCGCCGACGGGCCGCTCGCCGTCACCGACGCCTACACCCTGGAGGCGCGCCGGCTCTCGCACCCCGTCGAGTCGTACGGCTACCGCCTCACCGAGCCCGACGGGCGCCGCCTGCTGCCGGAGAAGCTGGCCGCCCGCGGCATCGCGGGCCCCGACGTGGGACGGCTCCAGCGCGAAGGGGTCCTGGACGGCGTCGCCCTGGACGAGGTCAGCGAGGTCCGGCGCGGGCAGCGCTTCGCCTTCGTCATGGACACCCGCCTCTGCGACGGCGCCCACGCCCTCGCGGAGGGCGCCGACATGCTCGTCATCGAGTCCACCTTCCTCGACGAGGACGTCCGCCTCGCCACCGACCACGGCCACCTGACGGCCGGACAGGCCGCCGCGGTCGCCCGGGACGCGGGCGTGCGGCACCTCGTCCTCACCCACTTCTCGCAGCGTTACCACGACCCCGCCGCGTTCGAACGACAGGCGCGGGAGGCCGGGTTCGACGGCGAGCTGAGCATCGCCCGGGACCTCATGCGGGTCCCCGTACCGAAACGAACGTGACCATGCCCCTCCCCACCGGCCTCCCCAAGGCCGAACTGCACCTCCACATCGAGGGCACCCTCGAACCCGAACTGGCCTTCGCGCTCGCCGCGCGCAACGGCGTCACCCTGCCGTACGCGGACACCGACGCCCTGCGCGCGGCGTACCGGTTCGACGACCTCCAGTCCTTCCTGGACCTGTACTACGGCCTGATGGCGGTCCTGCGCACCGCGGAGGACTTCACCGAACTCGCCGACGCCTACCTGGAGCGGGCCGCCGCCCAGGGCGTCCGGCACGCCGAGATCTTCTTCGACCCGCAGGCGCACACCGCCCGGGGCGTCCCGATCGGCACCGTGATCGAGGGCCTGACGGCCTCCCTCGACCGGGCCGAGGAACGGTACGGGATCTCCACCCGGCTCATCATGTGCTTCCTGCGCGACGAGTCCGCCGAGTCGGCCCTCGCCACCCTGGAGGCCGCCAAGCCGTACCTCGGCCGGATCACCGGCGTCGGCCTCGACTCGGCCGAGGCCGGCCACCCGCCGGCCACGTTCCGCGAGGTGTACGAGGAGGCCGCCCGGCTCGGTCTGCGCCGCGTCGCCCACGCGGGCGAGGAGGGCCCGGCGGCCTACGTCCGCGAAGCCCTGGACGTCCTCGGCGTGGAGCGGATCGACCACGGCCTGCGCTGCATGGAGGACCCGGACCTGGTCGCCCGGCTGGCCCGCGAGCGGATCCCGCTCACCCTCTGTCCCCTCTCGAACGTCCGGCTCCGCGTCGTCGGCACCCTCGCCGACCACCCGCTCCGCGCGATGATGGCGGCGGGCCTGCTCGTGACCGTCAACTCCGACGACCCTGCGTACTTCGGCGGCTACGTCGGCGACAACTTCACCGGCGTCCGCGACGCCCTCGGCCTCACCGAGGACCAGCTCCGGGAACTCGCCCGCAACTCCTTCCGGGCGTCGTTCCTGGAGGACGACGAGGAGCGGCGGGCGCGGTACCTGGCCGAGGTGGAGGCGTACGAGTTCGGCGGGTAGCGGCCGGGAGGGCGCCGCCGCGCGGGACGCCGCTCCCCGCCCCACCGCGACCGAGCCGGGAGGGCGGCGCCCACCGGCCCCGGGCGTGGTCCCGGCCGCTCGCGGCCCGGAGGGAAGCCGTTTCCGGGTGCGGGGCGCGCCCTCCTCCGCGCACCCCGCCCGCCGCCGTCCCCCGTCGGGCACACTGGGCTGATCCGCACCACGACCGGGGAGCCCGCCGTGACCACACCCAGGGGAGAGCAGCCGCGACACGACGCCGGGGTCGACCCGCTGGAGCGCCTGCGCGAGCCCACCGATCCCGCCTGCGACGTCTTCCTGACCGGCACGGTCTTCCTCGACATCGTCTTCACCGGCCTCGACAGCGCCCCCGTCCGCGGCACCGAGTCCTGGGCCCGCGGCATGGGCTCCAGCCCCGGTGGCGTCGCCAACATGGCCACCGCCCTCGCCCGCCTCGGCCTGCGCACCTCCCTCGCCGCCGCCTTCGGCGACGACCACTACGGCGAGTACTGCTGGGACGCCCTGGAACAGGGGGAGGGCATCGACCTCTCCCTCTCCCGCACGGTCCCCGGCTGGCACTCCCCGGTCACCGTCTCGATGGCCTACGAGGGCGAGCGCACGATGGTCTCCCACGGCCACGAGGCCCCGCCGACGGACGACACCCCGCCCGCCTGCCCGCCGCACGCCCGCGCCGCCGTCGCCTCCCTCGTCCCCGGCCGCCCCGAGGAGTGGGTCGCCCGGGCCGCCCGCGACGGCGCCAAGGTCTTCGCCGACGTCGGCTGGGACGACACCGGCCGCTGGGACCTGGCGGAACTCCCCGACCTGGAGCACTGCGAGGCGTTCCTCCCCAACGCCGCCGAGGCGATGCGCTACACCCGCACCGACTGCCCCCGGGCCGCCGCCCACGCCCTCGCCGACAAGGTCCGTCACGCCGTGGTCACCCTCGGTTCCGAGGGCGCCTACGCCGTCGACGGCGCCACCGGCGAGACCGCCGAGGTCCCCGCCATCCAGGTCTCCGCCCTCGACCCGACCGGCGCCGGGGACGTCTTCGTCGCCGGGTTCGTCACCGGCACCCTCGCCGACTGGCCCCTCGCCGACCGGCTCGCCTTCGCCGGCCTCACCGCCGCCCTCTCCGTCCAGGAGTTCGGCGGCTCCCTCTCCGCCCCCACCTGGGAGGAGATCGCCGCCTGGTGGCAGCGCGTCCAGGGCGACGCCCGGCAGGACCCCGAGGCACTGCGCGACCGCTACGCCTTCCTGGAACGGCTCCTGCCCGCCCCCGCCCGCCCCTGGCCGCTGCGCCGGGCGGTCCCGACGATCGGTTTCCGCGCCGCGGGGGCGTGAGCGGCCGCTCCGTAAACCGCTTCGGCCTTGTCGCCGGCACGTCGTAGGCTTGGTGGCCCAGAGGTTGTCGAGCAGCGAGAACCCCGGGACAGGAGGTATGCGCAGGCCCCAGTGCCGGCCCATGACCCAGACACCCACAGCCCACGACGGAGCGTCCCGTGACGAGGGACGCGGACAGGCCCGCGCCCACTTCGCCGTCCCCGCCAAACACCCGATGGTGTCCCTGCTGGGCTCCGGCGACGCCCTGCTCCGCGTCATCGAGCGCTCGTTCCCCGGCACCGACATCCACGTCCGGGGAAACCAGGTCAGCGCGGTCGGCGACGCGGCGGAAGTCGCTCTGATCCAGCGCCTGTTCGACGAGATGATGCTGGTGCTCCGCACCGGTCAGCCGATGACGGAGGACGCAGTGGAACGCTCGATCGCCATGCTCAGGGCGAGCGGGGACGGAACGGCGGAGGGCGGCGAGGAGACTCCCGCCGAGGTGCTCACCCAGAACATCCTCTCCAGCCGGGGACGCACGATCCGTCCCAAGACGCTCAACCAGAAGCGGTACGTCGACGCCATCGACAAGCACACGATCGTCTTCGGCATCGGCCCCGCCGGTACCGGCAAGACCTATCTCGCCATGGCCAAGGCGGTCCAGGCCCTGCAGTCCAAGCAGGTCAACCGGATCATCCTGACCAGGCCCGCCGTCGAGGCGGGCGAGCGGCTCGGCTTCCTGCCGGGCACGCTCTACGAGAAGATCGACCCGTACCTGCGCCCGCTCTACGACGCCCTGCACGACATGCTCGACCCGGACTCGATCCCCAAGCTCATGGCGAGCGGGACGATCGAGGTCGCGCCTCTGGCGTACATGCGGGGCCGCACCCTCAATGACGCGTTCATCATCCTGGACGAGGCCCAGAACACGAACCCCGAGCAGATGAAGATGTTCCTCACCCGCCTCGGCTTCGACTCGAAGATCGTCATCACCGGTGACATCACCCAGGTCGACCTGCCGAACGGGACGAAGAGCGGTCTGCGACAGGTCCGCGACATCCTGGACGGCGTCCGGGACGTCCACTTCTCGACGCTCACGTCGCAGGATGTCGTACGGCACAAGCTCGTCGGCCGTATCGTCGACGCGTACGAGCAGTACGACAGCCGCAACGGCCGCAACGGCCTGTGACGATTTAACGAGAGAAGTCCAGAAGCACCATGTCGATCGACGTCAACAACGAGTCCGGAACCGAGGTCGACGAGCAGGCGATCCTCGACATCGCCCGCTACGCGCTCGCGCGCATGCGCATCCACCCCCTCTCCGAACTCTCGGTGATCGTCGTGGACGCGGAGGCGATGGAGCAGCTCCACATCCAGTGGATGGACCTGCCCGGCCCCACGGACGTCATGTCCTTCCCGATGGACGAGCTGCGTCCGCCGGCGAAGGACGACGCGGAGCCCCCGCAGGGGCTCCTCGGCGACATCGTGCTCTGCCCCGAGGTCGCCACCCAGCAGGGCAAGGACGCGCCGACGCGGCACTCCATGGACGAGGAGCTCCAGCTCCTCACCGTCCACGGGGTGCTGCACCTCCTCGGGTACGACCACGAGGAGCCCGACGAGAAGGCCGAGATGTTCGGCCTCCAGGCGGCGATCGTCGACGGCTGGCGCGCGGAGAAGGGCCTGACCGGCCCGTCCCCGGCGCCGACCGTCTCCTGACCCCGATGGACGTGTCACTGGTCCTCGGGGCGGTCGCCCTGGTCGTCGTGGCCTGGCTCGCCGCCTGCGCCGAGGCCGGCCTCGCCCGCGTCTCCGCCTTCGGTGCCGCCGAGGCCCTGCGGACCGGGCGGCGCGGGGCGGAGAAGCTGGCCCAGGTCGCCTCCGACCCGACCCGCTACCTCAACGTGGCGCTGCTCGTCCGCGTCGCCTGCGAGACGGCGGCCGGCGTCCTCGTCACGTACGCCTGCCTGGAGGCGTTCCCGGAGACCTGGGAGGCCCTCCTCGTCGCCATCGCCGTCATGGTCCTCGTCTCGTACGTGGCCGTCGGGGTGTCGCCGCGCACCATCGGCCGCCAGCACCCGCTGAACACGGCGACCGCCGCCGCGTACGTCCTGCTGCCGCTGGACCGGATCATGGGTCCGATCCCGCAGCTCCTGATCCTCATCGGCAACGCGCTCACCCCCGGCAAGGGCTTCCGCAAGGGCCCCTTCGCCTCCGAGGCCGAGCTGCGGGCCATGGTCGACCTCGCCGAGCGGGAGTCGCTGATCGAGGACGAGGAGCGCCGCATGGTGCACTCCGTCTTCGAGCTGGGCGACACCCTCGTGCGCGAGGTGATGGTGCCCCGCACCGACCTGGTCAGCATCGAGCGCTACAAGACCATCCGGCAGGCCCTCACCCTCGCGCTGCGCTCCGGCTTCTCCCGGATTCCGGTCACCGGCGAGAACGAGGACGACATCGCCGGCATCGTGTACCTGAAGGACCTGGTCCGCCGGACGCACGTCAACCGGGAGTCCGAGGCCGACCCGGTGTCGACCGCGATGCGGCCCGCCACCTTCGTCCCCGACACCAAGAACGCCGGCGACCTGCTGCGCGAGATGCAGCAGGAGCGCAACCACGTCGCCGTCGTCGTCGACGAGTACGGCGGCACGGCGGGCATCGTCACCATCGAGGACATCCTGGAGGAGATCGTCGGCGAGATCACCGACGAGTACGACCGGGAGCTGCCGCCCGTCCAGGACCTCGGCGGGGACCGGTACCGGGTCACCGCCCGCCTCGACATCGGGGACCTCGGCGAGCTCTACGGCCTGGGCCCCGACGAGTACGACGACGAGGACGTGGAGACCGTCGGCGGCCTCCTCGCCAAGGCCCTCGGCCGCGTCCCGATCGCGGGGGCCGAGGCCGTGGTGGAGCTGCCCGACGGGCGGGGACTGCGGCTGACCGCCGAGTCCCCGGCCGGCCGGCGGAACAAGATCGTCACCGTGCTCGTGGAGCCGCTGGAGCCGGCCGGGTCAGAGGAGGAAGCGGCATGACGCCCGAGGAACTGCGCGCCTTCTGCCTGGACTTCGGCGACGCGACGGAGGAGTTCCCGTTCTCCCCGGAGACCTCCGTCTTCAAGGTCGCCGGAAAGGTGTTCGCGCTGTCGGCGCTCGACTCCGAGCCGCTGCGGATCAACCTCAAGTGCGACCCGGACGAGGCGGTACGGCTCCGGGGGGAGCACCCGGCGATCGTCCCGGGCTACCACATGAACAAGCGGCACTGGAACACGGTGACCGTCGGAGAGCTCCCGGCCGGCCTGGTCCGGGAGCTGATCGAGGACTCGTACGACCTCGTCGTCGCCGGCCTGCCGAAGGCGGTACGGCTCCGCCTCGACCGACCCTGAACGGGTCCGGCCCCCGGAAGCGGGGGCCGGGGCCCGCCGGGGACGCGCGGGGCCCGGCCTATGCTCGGTCCATGACACTCAGCAGCGAGCACGGCGACCTCGGCGCCGAGGACCTCAAGATCATCACCCTCGCGCGGAGCGCGCGGGCCCGCAACGGTGTGGCCGAGGGCGCGGCCGTACGCGACGAGACCGGCCGGACCTACGTGGCGGGGACCGTGGCCCTCGACTCGCTCCGGCTGAGCGCGCTGCGCACGGCGGTCGCGATGGCGGTGGCCAGCGGCGCCGAGTCCCTGGAGGCGGCGGCCGTCGTGACGACCGCGGAGACCGCCTCGGACGAGGACCGCGCGGCCGTCCGGGACCTCGGCGGCCCGGAGACTCCCGTGCTGCTGGCGGGTCCGGACGGGCGGCTCCGCCGGGCCGTCACGGCGGGCTGAGACGCGACGCCGGGCACTCCGTACCCACGGAGTGCGTGACGCGGGCGCTCATCGGGGACAATGGCCCCCATGAGCGCTCGCAACCAAGAAACCGAAGCCGTCCACCGGGCCGGCTTCGCCTGCTTCGTCGGCCGCCCCAACGCGGGCAAGTCCACCCTCACGAACGCTCTGGTCGGCCAGAAGGTGGCCATCACCTCGAACCGGCCGCAGACCACCCGGCACACCGTCCGGGGCATCGTGCACCGACCCGAGGCGCAGCTGATCCTGGTCGACACCCCCGGCCTCCACAAGCCGCGCACCCTCCTCGGCGAGCGGCTCAACGACGTCGTGCGCACCACCTGGGCCGAGGTCGACGTGATCGGCTTCTGTCTGCCCGCCGACCAGAAGCTCGGCCCCGGCGACCGGTTCATCGCCAAGGAGCTGGCGGAGATCAGGAAGACCCCCAAGGTCGCGATCATCACCAAGACCGACCTGGTCGACTCCAAGACCCTCGCCGAACAGCTCATCGCCGTCGACCAGCTCGGCAAGGAGCTGGGCTTCGAGTGGCAGCAGATCGTCCCGGTCTCGGCCGTCGGCAACAAGCAGGTCCAGCTCGTCGCGGACCTGCTCATCCCGCTGCTTCCGGAGTCCCCGCCGCTCTACCCTGAGGGCGACCTGACGGACGAGCCCGAGCAGGTCATGGTCGCGGAGCTGATCCGCGAGGCCGCGCTCGAAGGCGTACGGGACGAACTGCCGCACTCCATCGCGGTGGTCGTGGAGGAGATGATCCCCCGCGAGAACCGTCCGGCGGACCGGCCGCTGCTCGACATCCACGCCAACGTGTACATCGAGCGTCCCAGCCAGAAGGGCATCATCATCGGCCCCAAGGGCAGCCGCCTGAAGGAGGTCGGCATGAAGTCCCGCAAGCACATCGAGGCCCTGCTCGGCACCCCGGTCTACCTCGACCTCCACGTGAAGGTCGCCAAGGACTGGCAGCGGGACCCCAAGCAGCTCAGGAAGCTGGGCTTCTAGGAGGAAGACGACGAGGGCCGCGCCCGGGAACCTCCCCGGACGCGGCCCTTTCCCGTGCGGTCACGCGGTCACGACGCCGTGCCTCACGGCTGGATCAGCGAGTCCTTGTAGTAGACCGACGCCGTGCGCCCGCCCGGGGTGTCCCCCGAGGCGAAGCCCACGCAGAGGCGGAACACGTCGGGCTCGGACGCCTTCGGGATCTGGATGGCCAGGCCCTCCGGCTCGCGGAACGGCAGGGTGTAGCCGGCCTTCGAGTGGAAGGTCCGGATGATCTGCCCGGTGTTCAGGTCCACCGAGGTGAGGTGGGTGTTGCCCTCGCCCGGCGGGGAGATGACGATCTTGGGCGTCGACGCGTCGCCGTCGTGGTCCTGCGTGTAGCCGTACGAGTTGCCGTGCAGCATGTACAGGTACTGGCCCGCCACCGCGTACCCCTGGAACGAGGGCTTTCCGTAGCGGTCGCGGTCGATCGAGATCGCGGGCTCGGCGATCTCGGCCAGCGGCGTGCTGAAGTCGCCCGCGCGCGCCGCGGCCAGGTCGAAGATCCGGTAGTGCATCCCGTTGAGGCTGTACCGGACCACCAGGCGGTTGTTCAGCGGGTCGATGCCCGCCGTGTTGTTCACGCTGCCGGGGACGGGGGTGAACTTCTGCAGCGAGGTGCTGGTGGCGTCCAGCGGCGTGCTGGAGCTCGCGAACTTGAAGCGGCAGAGGCGGCGGCCCCGGCTCGTCCCCTCCTTGGTGTCCTGGACGGCGTCGACCTCGGTCCACAGGTAGGTGCTGCTGCCCGAGGGCTCGACGCCGATGCCGACGCCGTGGCCGAAGCCCCGCAGGTACATGTAGCCCGTGATCTTCGCGCTTCCGGCGCCCTCCGCCGTGTCGGCGCCGAGGGTCCACTCGGTGATCGCCAGGTCGCCGTGGAGGTCGCGGACGTCGGCGGAGACCGGCGCGGTCTCGCCCTTGAGCTGGAGGCCGCCGCCGATGAGCTGGGCGAAGTAGAGACGGCGGTTGACGTTGTCGAAGCCGAGGGACTGGATGACCGTCCCCCGGTGCACGGCCTTCTCGCGGAAGTAGGCCGGACCGGTGTTGCCCTCGACCCGGATCAGCTTCGACGGCGGCAGCGCCAGGGCCGTGGCCGCCGTCCCGGCGCCCGTGCCCGCGGCGCTCGCGGTCCCCGCCGCCGTTCCGAGCCCGGCGACGGCCAGGGCGGCGACGCCGCTCAGGGAGAGGAAGTCGCGCCGGTTGAGCTGACTGTCATTCATGTGCGGTTCACTTTCGCGAGATGGACGAGGTCGCGCCATCTTTTCAAGTCATGGCGCGGATCTCGAACACCAGGGCGAAATCAAGAGAAGGGGAAGGGAGTCGTCCGGTTACGCGCCCTCCTTCAGGATCCGTGTGATCAGGGCCCGCTGCTCCTTCGTGACCGCCGGATCGCCGCACCGGACGGTCCGGCCGTCGATCGTGATCTCGTACGAGAAACCGTCCGGGACGCCTCCCCGGTCGCCTTCCCGGCCGTCGCCGCCGGCGAGGACCGCCCCGGCCAGGGCGGTCCACTCCCCGGCGTCGGGCCGGCCGGAGGTGTCCACCTCCGCCGACCGCTCGATGCCCGCGAAACCGCCCGTGCGCCGTACTCGAATCCGCATGGGCCCTGTCTACCCCGGCTCAGTCCGTCGGCACGCCCACCGCCGCCCAGGACTTCAGTACGGCCTGGATCTCCGGCCCCTCGCCGTACCGGTCCTTCGCCGCCTTCGCCGTCGCCGCCGCGAACTCGGCGAAGCGGGTCTCCGGGGTGAGGGTGCCGCCGGTCATCACGTCGTACCAGATCTGTCCGGCCCGCTCCCAGGCGTTGCCGCCCAGCTCGGTCGCCGTCAGGTAGAAGGCGTGGTTGGGGATGCCGGAGTTGATGTGCACCCCGCCGTTGTCGCTGCCCGTGCGGACGTAGTCGTCCATGTGGGCGGGCTGCGGGTCCTTGCCGAGGACGTCGTCGTCGTACGCCGTGCCCGGGGCCTTCATCGAACGCAGCGCCCTGCCCTGCACGTTCGGGTGGAAGAGCCCCTCGCCGACGAGCCAGTCCGCCTGCTCGGCGCTCTGCCCCAGCGTGTACTGCTTCACGAGGGAGCCGAAGACGTCCGAGACGGACTCGTTGAGGGCGCCGGACTGGCTGAAGTACTCCAGGTTCGCCGTGTACTGGGTGAAGCCGTGGGCCAGTTCGTGGCCGATGACGTCCACGGGCAGGGTGAAGTCGAGGAAGATCTCCCCGTCCCCGTCCCCGAACACCATCTGCTCGCCGTTCCAGAAGGCGTTGCCGTAGTTCTCGTCGTAGTGCACGGAGGCGACCAGGGGCAGCCCCGAGCCGTCGATCGAGTCGCGCCCGAAGGCGTTCAGGAAGAGGTCGAAGGTGGCGCCGAGCCCCGCGTAGGCCCGGTTGACGGTCGCGTCGCCCGTCGCCTCCTGGCCCTCGTCGCGGACCTTCCTGCCCGGCAGGTCGGTGCCGTGCCGGCAGTCGTGGACGGTGCGGTGCGGCCGGGCGGCGTCGCGCGGGGCGGCCGTCCGCGCGGTGCCGGGCAGCGGCCGTGCCCGGAACGCGCGGGCCGCGGCGTCCGCCGCCAGGGTGCGGCGGGCGGCGGCGGCGACGGCCTCGTCGGAGGAGCGTGCCAGGTGCTCCAGGAGGTGCGGCGGCACGATCGGACAGAACACGGGTGTGCGGTGAGTCATGACAGCAATGTGGCAGTGCGTGACGGAACTGTCACGAGGAGATACGGGGATTGGCGAAATGGAGTGATCCGTCACTGTTCGAGTTTGACGGCGCGACCGTCCCGCATACTGGAACGAGACGTCCGCCTCCGCGTCCCTGGGCTAAGCTGCGGCACATCATGCGTTTCGGGCTGCTTCTCCTTAGCTGCCGCGGCGAGGGCCTGTAGTCGTAGGCCGACCCCCTCCCCGCGGGACCTGGCGTTGCGTTCGACAGTCGGCCGTCCCGTTGCTGGACCCGAGGAGCCCCGCGCCATGACCCAGTCCCCCTTCGTCGGCCGCCCCACGCCCGTCACCAACGCGACGCACACCCAGAAGCCGTCCGGGATGCCGATCCACAAGTACGGCCGGTACGAGGCGGTGGAGATCCCCGACCGCACCTGGCCCGAGAAGCGGATCACCAAGGCCCCGCGGTGGCTGTCCACCGATCTGCGCGACGGCAACCAGGCACTGATCGACCCGATGTCCCCGGCCCGCAAGCGCGAGATGTTCGATCTGCTCGTACGCATGGGCTACAAGGAGATCGAGGTCGGCTTCCCGTCCTCCGGCGAGACCGACTTCGCGTTCGTGCGCTCCATCATCGAAGAGGGCGCGATCCCGGACGACGTCACCATCTCCGTCCTGACCCAGGCCCGCGAGGACCTGATCGAGCGGACGGTGGAGTCCCTGGTCGGCGCCAGGCGCGCCACCGTCCACCTGTACAACGCCACCGCGCCGACCTTCCGCCGGGTCGTCTTCCGCGGCTCGAAGGAGCAGATCAAGCAGATCGCCGTGGACGGCACGCGGCTGGTGATGGAGTACGCCGAGAAGCTGCTGGGCCCGGAGACCGCCTTCGGCTACCAGTACAGCCCCGAGATCTTCACCGACACCGAGCTGGACTTCGCCCTGGAGGTCTGCGAGGCCGTCTGCGACGTGTGGCAGCCCGGCCCGGACCGCGAGATCATCCTCAACCTGCCCGCCACCGTGGAGCGTTCGACGCCGTCCACGCACGCGGACCGGTTCGAGTGGATGTCCCGGAACCTGACCCGCCGCGCGCACGTCTGCCTCTCCGTCCACCCGCACAACGACCGCGGCACGGCCGTGGCGGCGGCGGAGCTGGCGCTCATGGCGGGCGCCGACCGCGTCGAGGGCTGCCTGTTCGGGCAGGGCGAGCGCACCGGCAACGTCGATCTGGTCACCCTGGGCATGAACCTCTTCAGCCAGGGCGTCGACCCGCAGATCGACTTCTCCCAGATCGACGAGATCCGCCGCACCAGCGAGTACTGCAACCAGATGGAGGTCCACCCGCGCCATCCCTACGCGGGCGACCTGGTCTACACCGCCTTCTCCGGCTCCCACCAGGACGCCATCAAGAAGGGCTTCGACGCCATGGAGGCCGACGCGGCCGCGCGGGGCAAGACCGTGGACGACATCGAGTGGGCCGTCCCGTACCTGCCGATCGACCCGAAGGACGTCGGCCGCTCCTACGAGGCCGTCATCCGGGTCAACTCGCAGTCCGGCAAGGGCGGCATCGCGTACGTCCTGAAGAACGACCACAAGCTGGACCTGCCGCGCCGGATGCAGATCGAGTTCTCGAAGATCATCCAGCAGAAGACCGACACCGAGGGCGGCGAGGTCACGCCGGCCGCGATCTGGTCCGTCTTCCAGGACGAGTACCTGCCCAACCCGGGTGACACCGCGGCTCGTTGGGGTCGCATCCAGCTGCGCTCCGGCCAGACGACGTCCGACACGGACGGCACGGACACGCTGACCGTCGAGGCGGTCGTGGACGGCGTCGACACCGTCCTGACCGGCTCCGGGAACGGCCCGATCTCGGCCTTCTTCGACGCCCTCCAGGCCGTCGGCGTGGACGCCCGGCTGCTGGACTACCAGGAGCACACGATGAGCGAGGGCGCCTCCGCGCAGGCCGCCTCGTACATCGAGTGCGCCATCGACGGCAAGGTCCTGTGGGGCATCGGCATCGACGCCAACACCACCCGCGCCTCCCTGAAGGCGGTCGTCTCGGCGGTCAACCGCGCCGCCCGCTGACCCCGCCCGCCCGGCCGCGGCCCCGTTCCCTCCCGGAGGGCGCGGGGCCGCGGCGCACCCGGTCCGGGCGGTTCCGGGACCACCCCGGAGGGTGATCCCGCGCCGTCCGGCCTCCCGCCGGCCGGGGCGGCCCTCCGGAGGCGGGGGAACACCGCCACCGGCCTTCCGGGGCCCGCCGGGCGGTGACGTGTCTCGGCCATCTCCGGGTGGAAGTGGTTCCGGGGTGCTGACGGCGCGTCGAGGATGTGGTTAACATCACGCCCACGCCGGCAGTGCAGCCGGGCCGTCGAGGAGGTGCGTATGCGGTCTGCCCGGAATTCGCGGGACGGAAAGGCGGGCGTCTGCGGGATCCGCACCTCCTGGAACACCGTGGGGGACGGCGAGTTCTTCTGCGAGGAGTGCGGAGGCGACCGCAACTACCGGCGCCGCACCGGCCGCCGCAGGTTCGCCGTCCTGGGCGTCCCGGTCCTGCCCCGGGGACGCACGGGCCCCGTGGTCGAGTGCGCGGCCTGTCACACGCGCTTCGGTACGGAGGTGCTCGGCCGCCCGACGACCGGCCGCTTCTCCGCGATGCTGCGGGACGGCGTGCACACCGCCGCCCTGGCCGTACTCGTGGCCGGGGGCACCGGATCCCGCGCCACCCTGGAACAGGCCGTCAGCGCCGTGCGGTCCGCCGGCTTCACCGAGTGCACGGCCGTCCAGCTCGTCGACCTCGTGGAGGCCCTGGAGGCGGACACCGGGCGCTTCATGCCCGAGGTGAGCCCCGAGGGCGCGCTCCTCACGATCGAACTCCACGAGGCCCTGGGGCCGCTCGCCCCGCACCTGGAGCCCTCCGGGCGGGAGTCGATCCTGCTCCAGGCCGCCCGGATCGCCCTGGCCGACGGCGCCTACACCCCGGCCGAGACGGAAGTGCTCGGTACCGTCGGCGACGCGCTGGCGCTCGCCCCCGGCGACGTCGCCCGTCTCCTGGCCTCCGCGCGGACCGTTCCGTAGAAGGCCGCGGGAGGCCCGTGAGGGGACACGGCCCCGCGGGGCCCGGGCCCCGCGACCGCAGCCCCGCCCCTTACTGGATCGCGCCGCTGGCGCGCAGCATGTCCTCGCGCTCCACGATCTTCACGCGCTCGCGGCCCTGCGGCTCGCCGAGCGCCTTCTCGGCGGCGTCCAGGGCGTACCAGCCCTCCCACGTCGTGTACGTGACGCCCTTGTCCTCCAGGAAGGACACGACGGCGTCCGTCTCCGGGGCGGACGGGGACAGCAGGCGTCCGTTCGCGAAGTCGTCCAGGAGGTTGGCCACGGTCTCGTTGGCGTCGCCCTTGGTGTGGCCGATGAGGCCGACGGGGCCGCGCCGGATCCAGCCGGTGACGTAAGTGGACGCCAGGTGCTCGCCGTTCTCCTGGAGGACCCGGCCGCCCTCGTCCGGGACGGTGCCGGTGGCGGTGTCCCAGGGGAGCTTGGGCAGCTCGTCGGAGAGGTAGCCGACCGCGCGGTAGACGGCCTGGACGTCCCAGTCGGTGGTCCGCCCGGTCCCCCTGACGTTGCCGGTGCCGTCCAGCTCGGTGCGCTCGGTGCGCAGGCCGACGACCCTGCCGTCCTCGCCGAGGATCTCGACGGGGGACTCGAAGAAGTGCAGGAAGAGCTTGTGCGGGCGGTCGCCGGTGTCGCGGATCGCCCAGTTCTCCAGGGTCTTCGCGACCATGTCGGTCTGCTTGTTCTTGCGCCGGTCCGCGATCGAACCCTCGTCGTAGTCGATGTCCTCGGGGTTGACGACGACCTCGATGGTGGGGGAGTGGTCCAGCTCGCGCAGCTCCATGGGGCTGAACTTGGCCTGCGCCGGGCCGCGGCGGCCGAAGACGTGGATCTCCACGGCCTTGTTGGCCTTGAGGCCGTCGTAGACGTTGGCCGGGATCTCGGTCGGCAGCAGCTCGTCCGCCGTCTTCGCCAGGATGCGGGCGATGTCGAGGGCCACGTTGCCGACGCCGAGGACGGCGACCTTCTCCGCGGAGAGGTCCCAGGTGCGCGGGACGTCCGGGTGGCCGTCGTACCAGGAGGCGAAGTCGGCGGCGCCGAGGGAGCCGTCCAGCTCCACGCCGGGGATCCGCAGCTCGCGGTCGGCCATGGCGCCGGTCGAGAAGACCACGGCGTCGTAGAAGGCGCGCAGGTCGTCCAGGTGGACGTCGGTGCCGTAGTCGACGTTGCCGAAGAGGCGGACCTGCGGCTTGTCGAGGACCTGGTGGAGCGCGGTGATGATGCCCTTGATGCGCGGGTGGTCGGGGGCCACGCCGTAGCGGATGAGGCCGAAGGGGGCCGGCATCCGCTCGAAGATGTCGATCGACACGCCCGGCTCGGCGGCGGCCTCGGACTTCAGCAGCGCATCGGCGGCGTAGATCCCGGCGGGGCCGGCGCCGACGATCGCGACCCGGAGGGGGCGGGGCATGACTGGGTTCCCTTCGCAAGCGACGTGGCGGCGAAGCCGCCGACACTTAGGCCACCCTAAATAACATCCCGGGAAAAGTGGTACCCGGGCCCATTCTATGGACTCATAAGGTGAACTTATGACTTCTCCAAGGGGTGCCCGGGGTACCTGGGGTGGCCTTCCGGGGGTCGCTTCCGGGGCGTCGGCGGGCGTGTGGGATGTCCGTGTCGGTGGGCGTTCGTCCGTGTGTGTGTCGCGCGGGGAGCCGCTCTTGCCCCGTGGTGGTCGGCACGGTTCCGGGGGCGGGTGCGGAGGGGGCGCGGGCCGCCGTTCGCGTCGGCCCGGGGGCGAGGTGCGGAGCGGACGAGGCGAATCGCCGCTCGACGCGCTCCCTCTTTGTTCGAGAATTCCTCCGGTCCGCAAGGAGAGGCGGACCGCTTTTCCACGCTCTGTCACTTTTTTCGAAACGTCGCGCCCGGCGGGATCGCACGGATTCCCGAGACGAACACCCGTCCGGCCGGATCGCCCCGGAGGGGGCCGCGTTCCCCTTCCTCGTTCCTCCGGGAATTCCCCGAAAGCTTCCGGGCGTTCTGCGACCTGCCTCTGGCCATGGGTTAACTCCCTCGCGGTGTCGCGCAGTTGTACGCCCGTGTGCGCGCCGGTTCCACGGACGAGGGGCCGTTCTGGAGAGGCGGAGCCGGAAATGGATTCAGAAAGGCATACGTTGGTGGAGGAAGACACCACGAAGGCGTCCACGAAGACGATCGGAACCGCCCGACAGGCGGTGGAGGAATGGCGCGAGATGCCCGCGAGGGCCGGAATCCCGCTTTTCCACCAGGTTGTGCCGCCGATCGCCCGGGGCCGCTCGTGGAATCGGGATGCCGCACGGCGGAAACGGCCCGGCTCCTCGCCGCCGCCGTACCGCAGAGGGAGGAGAGTCGGTCGTGGCGCTGCCCATCGGGTCGTACGTCGTCGAGATCCGCACCGGACGGGTCGGGAAGGTCATGGGGAACGAGGGGGCCCGCGTCCAGGTCCGCCCGCTGGGCGGCGGGCGCGTGTGGGACGTGGAGCACGAGGGGGTGCGGGAGGCCACCACGGCCGAGCGGCTGAGCGCGGCCACCGCGCACGTCAACGCCCGCAGCCGGGGAGAGGTGCCCTGAGGGGGCCGTACGGCGCCTCCCCGGCCGGAGGTGCCCCCCCGGCCCCGTACGGCGCCGGGCGCCCCCGGTCCGTCCGTACGGCTCCCGGCCCCGGGCCCGGGTGTCCGAGCCGTACGGGAGAATGGACCGCATGAGTCTGTTCCGCGACGACGGCATCGTGCTGCGCACCCAGAAGCTGGGGGAGGCGGACCGCATCATCACCCTCCTCACGCGCGGTCACGGGCGCGTACGCGCCGTCGCGCGGGGCGTGCGGCGCACCAAGTCGAAGTTCGGGGCCCGGCTCGAACCCTTCTCCCACGTCGACGTCCAGTTCTTCGCCCGGGGGAGCGAACTGATCGGGCGCGGCCTGCCGCTCTGCACCCAGAGCGAGACCATCGCCCCCTACGGCGGCGGGATCGTCACCGACTACGCCCGCTACACCGCCGGCACGGCCATGCTGGAGACGGCCGAGCGGTTCACCGACCACGAGGGCGAGCCCGCCGTCCAGCAGTACCTGCTCCTCGTCGGCGGCCTGCGGACCCTCGCCCGGGGCGAGCACGCCCCCCACCTCATCCTGGACGCCTTCCTGCTCCGCTCCCTGGCCGTGAACGGCTACGCGCCGAGCTTCGACGACTGCGCCCGGTGCGGGCTCCCCGGACCGAACCGTTTCTTCTCGGTCGCGGCGGGCGGTGTGGTCTGCGGCGACTGCCGGGTGCCCGGAAGCGTCGTACCCTCTGCGGAGGCCATCGGCCTGCTCAGCGCGCTGCTCACCGGCGACTGGGCGACGGCGGACGCGTGCGAGCCGCGTCACGTCAGGGAGGGCGGCGGACTCGTCTCCGCCTATCTGCACTGGCACCTGGAGCGCGGCCTGCGCTCGCTGCGGTACGTAGAGAAGAGCTAGGAGACCCATCGCCATGGCCATCGCACGACGCGGAATCCTCGGGCGGCAGCGCCGGGAGTACAAGACTCCCGAGCCGCACCCGTCCGGTGCCCACCCGCCGAAGCTTCCGCCCGAGCTGGTGCCGAACCACGTGGCCTGCGTGATGGACGGGAACGGCCGCTGGGCCAAGGAGCGCGGCCTGCCCCGCACCGAGGGGCACAAGGTCGGCGAGGGCGTCGTCCTCGACGTGCTCAAGGGCTGCCTGGAGATGGGCGTCAAGAACCTCTCCCTCTACGCCTTCTCCACCGAGAACTGGAAGCGCTCGCCCGACGAGGTCCGCTTCCTCATGAACTTCAACCGGGACGTCATCCGCCGCCGCCGCGACGAGATGGACGAGCTGGGCATCCGCATCCGCTGGGTCGGCCGCATGCCCAAGATGTGGAAGTCGGTCGTCCAGGAGCTCCAGGTCGCCCAGGAGCAGACCGTGGGCAACGACGCCATGACCCTCTACTTCTGCGTCAACTACGGCGGCCGCGCGGAGATCGCGGACGCGGCGCAGGCCGTCGCCCGGGACGTGGCGGCCGGCAGGCTGGACCCGGCGAAGGTCAACGAGAAGACCTTCCAGAAGTACCTGTACTACCCGGACATGCCGGACGTGGACCTCTTCCTCCGCCCGAGCGGCGAGCAGCGCACGTCCAACTACCTGCTCTGGCAGAGCAGCTACGCCGAGATGGTCTTCCAGGACGTGCTGTGGCCGGACTTCGACCGCCGCGACCTGTGGCGGGCCTGCGTCGAGTACGCCTCGCGCGACCGGCGCTTCGGCGGCGTCGACCCGGCCGACATGGCCGTCCTCGACAAGGCCTGACCGGACGGAACACGCCGAGGGCCCGCGCCGGAACCGTCCGGCGCGGGCCCTCGCGCGCGTCCCGGCGCGCGCCGGGTCACTTCGCGGCGCACTCCGCGCACGTGCCGAAGATCTCCACGGTGTGGGCCACGTTCACGAAGCCGTGCTCCGAGGCGACGGCCTCGGCCCACTGCTCCACCATCGGGCCCTCCACCTCCACGGCCTTGCCGCAGACGCGGCAGACCAGGTGGTGGTGGTGGTCGCCGGTCGAGCAGCGCCGGTAGACCGTCTCGCCGTCGCTGGTGCGCAGCGCGTCGACCTCGCCCGCGTCCGCGAGGGACTGGAGGGTGCGGTAGACGGTGGTGAGGCCGACCGAATCGCCGCGGTGCTTGAGCATGTCGTGCAGCTCCTGAGCGCTGCGGAACTCGTCCACCTCGTTCAGTGCCGCCGACACGGCGGCCCTCTGCTTGGTCGAACGGCCGCGTACGGGGGGTCCTGCCGTCACCACGGGGGCCTCCTTGGATGCTTGTCTGCCCCCGTCATTCTGCCAGTCCCCCGTACGCCCCCGGGGCCGGTCGCGGTTCAGACCCTCACGTCGTCACCGGGCCGCCGGCTCGCCGGGACCGGCGCGTCGCAGGCCGCCGTCCCCGTCTCGGCCGCACGGGCCCGCCGCTTCGCGAGCGGGGTGGCGAGCACCGTGAGCAGGACGAAGACCCCGATCGCGTACAGCACGATCGTCGCGCCGGGCGGGGCCTCCACGTAGTACGTGGTGACCGTGCCCGAGAGGGAGACGACGACCCCGATGAGGACCGCGCCGGCGAACGTCGTCCGGAAGGAGCGGGACAGCTGCTGGGCCGCCGCGACCGGCACCACCATGAGCGCGCTCACCAGGAGCAGGCCCACGACCCGCATGGCGACCGTGACGGTCACCGCGGCCGTGACGGCGATCAGCAGGTTCAGGGCGCGCACCGGCAGACCGGTGACCCGGGCGAACTCCTCGTCCTGGCTGACGGCGAACAGCCGGCGGCGCAGGCCGACCGTGACCAGGACCACGAAGGCGGCCAGGACCGAGATCGCGGTGATGTCCTCGGGCGAGACGGTGGTGAGCGAGCCGAAGAGGTACGAGGTGAGGTTGGCGTTGGAGCCGGTCGGCGAGAGGTTGATCAGGAGGACGCCGCCCGCCATGCCGCCGTAGAAGAGCAGCGCGAGCGCCAGGTCGCCGCGGGTCTTGCCGTACGCCCGGATCAGCTCCATCGCGACCGAGCCCGCGACGGCGACGAGGGTCGCCATCCAGACCGGGCTGGAGTTCAGCAGGAAGCCCAGGCCGACGCCGGTCATGGCGACGTGGCCGATGCCGTCGCCCATCAGGGCCTGGCGGCGCTGGACGAGGTAGACGCCGACGGAGGGGGCGGTGACGCCGACGAGGAGGGCGGCGATCAGCGCCCTCTGCATGAAGGCGGGTTCGAGGAAGTCCATGGTCAGGTCAGCAGTCCCGTGCGGAGCGGCTCGCCGGCCGCGTGCGGATGTACGTGGTCGTGGCCGGGCAGGGCGTGCTGGCCGACGGCCTCGGGCGGCGGGCCGTCGTGGACGACGCAGCCGTCGCGGAGGACGACGGCCCGGTCGATCAGCGGCTCCAGGGGGCCCAGCTCGTGCAGGACGAGGAGGACGGAGGTGCCGTCCGCCACCTGCTCGCGCAGGGTCGTGGCCAGGATCTCCTGGCTGGCGAGGTCCACGCCCGCCATCGGCTCGTCCATGATCAGGAGTTCGGGCCCGGAGGCGAGCGCGCGGGCGATCAGGACCCGCTGGTGCTGGCCCCCGGAGAGGGCGCCCACCGGGTCCCCGGCGCGGTCGGCGAGGCCGACGAGGGCGATGGCCCGCTCGACGGCGGCCCGGTCCTCCCGGGACAGCCGGCCGAACCTGCGGCGGGAGAGCCGGCCCGAGGTGACGACCTCGCGGACGGTCGCGGGGACACCGCTCGCGGCGGTGGTGCGCTGCGGTACGTAGCCGATGCGGGCCCAGTCGCGGAACCGCTTCCGCTCGGTGCCGAACAGCTCGATCGTGCCGCCGGTCAGCGGCACCTGGCCGATGACGGAGCGGACGGCGGTGGACTTGCCGGAGCCGTTGGCGCCGAGCAGGGCGACGACCTCGCCGCGGCGGACGGTGAGGTCGACGCCCCGGAGGACGGGCCGGGCACCGAGGGCGGCCGTGGCGCCGCGGACGGAAATGACGGGTGCGACGGGTTCCTGGGCCATGGGCCGTACCTCCTGCTGTGCGGTGGTCACTTGGCGCCGAGGGCCTTCTTCAGCGCGGCGAGGTTGGAGCGCATGACCTCGAGGTAGTCAGCGCCCCGGGACTTGTCCGTGATTCCCTCCAGCGGGTCGAGCACGTCGGTCTTCAGACCGGTGTCGCCGGCGAGGGTCTTCGCGGTCCTGTCGCTCGCGAGGGTCTCGAAGAAGACGGTGGAGACCTTGTCCCTGGCCGCGACGGACTGGAGCTCCTTGATGCGGGCGGGGCTCGGCTCGGAGTCGGGGTCGACGCCGGAGATGCCCTCCTGCTCCAGGTGGTACCGCTCGGCGAGGTAGCCGAAGGCGGAGTGGGTGGTGATGAAGGTGCGGGTGGCGGTGTTCTTCAGGCCCGTCTCGAACTCGGTGTGCAGGCCGTCGAGCTTCTTCACCAGGGCGTCGGTGTTCTTCGCGTAGTCGGCGGCGTGGTCCGGGTCCGCCTTCGCCAGGGCGGCGCCGACGCCCTTGGCGACCTCGGCGTACTTCACGGGGTCGAGCCAGACGTGCGGGTCGGAGTCGGCGCCGGAACCGTGGTCGTGGCCCTCTTCCCCGGCGTGTTCGTCGCCGTGCTCGTGTCCGTGTTCGTGGCCGGCCCCGGTGCCGTGCGCCTCGAGCTTCGTGAGGGTGGCGGCGTCCACCGTGTTCTTGGCGTCGGCCTGGGCGATGGCGTCGTCGACGGCGGGCTGGATGCCCTTGAGGTAGAGGATGACGTCGGCCTTGCCGAGCGCGCCGATCTGCTTCGGCTTCAGCTCCAGGTCGTGGGGCTCGACGCCGGGCTTGGTGAGCGTGTCGACGGCGACGTGGCCGCCGCCTATCTGCTCGGCCAGGTACTGCAGGGGATAGAACGACGCCACGACGTCCAGCCTGTCGTCGCTCCCCTTCCCGGCGGCGTCCGAGGTACCGCAGGCGGAGAGGGAGACGAGGCCGAGGGCGACGGCTCCGCCGAGGGCGGTGGCGGGTATGAGGCGGCGTACGTTCATGACACTCATTTTCAACAAAGATGGAAACGGTTGTCAATTGCCTTCCGTGTGGTCCGTCCCACGGAGACCCGGGAGGGTCCGCCCGCGCGTGAACGCCGGAACCGATTTGATGCGGGGGGTACGGGCGCCGGTAACCTGTGGCATTCGCACTTCGTCGTCGTAATGAAGAGAGCACCGTGGCCGCCGACAAGATCGACACCATCGTCAGCCTGAGCAAGCGCCGTGGCTTCGTCTATCCCTGCAGCGAGATCTACGGCGGTCAGAAGGCCGCCTGGGACTACGGGCCGCTGGGTGTCGAACTCAAGGAGAACATCAAGCGCCAGTGGTGGCGTTACATGGTCACCGCGCGCGAGGACGTCGTCGGCATCGACTCGTCGGTCATCCTGGCCACCGAGGTCTGGGAGGCGTCCGGTCACGTCGCCACCTTCAGCGACCCGCTGACCGAGTGCACCTCCTGCCACAAGCGCTACCGCGCCGACCACCTGGAAGAGGCGTACGAGGAGAAGCACGGCCGCCTCCCCGAGAACGGCCTGACCGACCTCAACTGCCCGAACTGCGGCAACAAGGGCACCTTCACCGAGCCCAAGCAGTTCTCCGGCCTGCTCTCCACGCACCTGGGCCCGACCCAGGACACCGGCTCGGTCGCCTACCTGCGCCCCGAGACCGCCCAGGGCATCTTCACCAACTTCGCCCAGGTCCAGCAGACCTCGCGCAAGAAGCCCCCGTTCGGCATCGCCCAGATGGGCAAGTCCTTCCGGAACGAGATCACTCCGGGCAACTTCATCTTCCGCACCCGCGAGTTCGAGCAGATGGAGATGGAGTTCTTCGTCAAGCCGGGCGAGGACGAGCAGTGGCAGGAGTACTGGATGGAGCAGCGCTGGAACTGGTACACGTCGCTGGGTCTCCGTGAGGAGAACATGCGCTGGTTCGAGCACCCGCAGGAGAAGCTCTCCCACTACTCGAAGCGCACCGCCGACATCGAGTACCGCTTCCAGTTCGGCGGCAGCGAGTGGGGCGAGCTGGAGGGCGTCGCCAACCGCACCGACTACGACCTGAGCGCGCACTCCAAGGCTTCCGGCGCCAACCTGACCTACCTGGACCAGGAGACCGGCGAGCGCTGGACGCCGTACGTCATCGAGCCCGCCGCCGGTGTCGGCCGCACCATGCTGGCCTTCCTCCTCGACGCGTACGTCGAGGACGAGGCCCCGAACGCCAAGGGCGTCATGGAGAAGCGCACCGTCCTGCGCCTCGACCCGCGCCTGGCCCCGGTCAAGGTCGCGGTCCTGCCGCTCTCCCGCAACCCGCAGCTCTCCCCGAAGGCCAAGGGCCTCGCGGCCGACCTGCGGCAGAACTGGAACATCGAGTTCGACGACGCCGGCGCCATCGGCCGCCGCTACCGCCGTCAGGACGAGATCGG
Source organism: Streptomyces sp. NPDC001744 (assembly GCF_042892575.1). Classification (NCBI taxonomy): domain Bacteria; kingdom Bacillati; phylum Actinomycetota; class Actinomycetes; order Kitasatosporales; family Streptomycetaceae; genus Streptomyces; species Streptomyces sp. NPDC001744. Next base: position 173,438 of record NZ_JBIAUG010000013.1, on the reverse strand, counting down.
CACCCCGTTCTGCGTCACCGTCGACTTCGACACCCTCGAGGACAACGCGGTGACCGTGCGCGAGCGCGACACCATGAAGCAGGAGCGCGTCTCCCTCGACCAGATCCAGTCCTACCTGGGCAGCCGTCTCCTCGGCTGCTGATCTCCGCCCGCCCTGCGGGAAGGCCCCCGGTTCCGTCTCCAGGAACCGGGGGCCTTCCCCTTGCGGCGCGGTCCCGTCAGGCCGGGGCCGCCGCGCCGTCCGCCGCCTCGGCCGCGGCAGCCGCCTGCCGGCGGGCCCCCTCGGCCGCCCGGCGCTTGCTGAACCACGCCGTCCAGAGGGCGAGCGTCCCGAGCACGCCGTAGATCATCACCGGGCTGAGCACGACCATGACCGAGGTGTCCAGGACGTACGCCAGGGCGATGCGGACCAGGGCCTCGACCAGGTAGGCCACGCCCCAGACCAGCGTGATCGTGCGCATGGTCGAGCGGAAGCCGTCGAACTGCCAGAGCCCGTTCCACCAGGCGGCGGACTCCGGGGTGCCGTCGGTCGCGAACTTGCGCCCGAAGTAGAACATCAGCGGCCGGGGCGCGAGCAGGGTCCCCAGGCAGAGCAGCCCGAAGAGGCCGGTCACGCCCGAGTCCTTGATCAGCAGGGCACGGGCGGTGTGCGCGCCGATCAGCGAGACCAGGGCCGTGATCACCAGGAAGACGAGGGTGACGACCGCGAACTCGTCGAGCTTGCGCCGCCAGGCGACCATGAGGGCACTGTCGAGCAGTGGCCAGACGCCGCTGACGAGCAGGGCTCCGAACTCGCTCCAGCCCCGGTCCTCGGTCAGGGCGTTGTACGTGAGGATCGGCGCGACGACGTTCAGTCCGATGGTCAGGAACCAGCCGATCGCCGCCGAGGCCCCTGAGCGTGCCGGTGGTCCGGGCCGGCCGGCCGGGGCGGCGGCGGTGGCCGTCCGCTCGTGCGCTGACATGGTTCCCCCTGTGAGTGGTGCTCGTGGTGCGGTGCTCGCCGCTGCGGCGCGGTCACGGTGCGGGGGAACGCTAGTCGGCGGCCGGGTACGGAACGGGAAAGTCCGCTCAAAGTGATCGCCAAGTCGGGGGCGCGCGGCGCTCCCCGTACGAGGGCGGCGGGTCAGGCGCCCGGACCGCGCGGGAGCAGCCCCACCACGGCCTCGAACCCGGTCCCGATCGTGGGGCGCCGCCGCTCCGGGGCGTAGGCCGGGTCGTGGAAGCGGGCGGTCGCGTCGAAGAGGGCGCCGAGCGCCTCCGCCGTCCGGTCGCGGCGCCGGGCGCCGGTTCCCGGCCCCGGGTGGAGTGGCCGCTGATCAGGACGCGCGACAGCACCCCGTGCGCCGTGATCCCCGTGCCCGGCCCGCGGGCGGCGGGGCGGGGCGGTGCGGGAAAAATCGGGTGCCGGCGGGTTGCGGCGGGGGTAGCGTCCCCGGCATGTACGCGTTCTTCCAGATCTACGAGTGAGCGTCCGGCTCCGGCCGATCCGATCCGACCACCGCCCACCCCACTGACGGGAGAACCCCGTGGCGAAGAGCCGCAACAACCTCCTCGGCGTCGGTGGACAGCGCAAGAAGCTGTCCCGCGCCGACCGGCAGGGCGCCGGCCAGGGCCGCGCCGCCGCCCGGCCCACGGCCGACGACCACAAGCAGGAGCTGCTGAGGAAGATGCGCGCACGCGCGCAGGGAACCGCGCGGGCCGAAGGCACCGCGAGCCCGGAGGACACCGGCACCGGCGCCGCCCGGCAGTAAGACGTTCCGCGACGGGGGCCGGGGCGTCCGCACGCCTCGGCCCCCGCCGTTCGTCCCGTACTCCCCACTCTCCCGCCTCTCACCGCCCGCTCCCGTCCGGGGTTCCGGGAGTGCGCGCGTGCCGTGGAGATGTGAACTCCGACATGTCCGGACGGCGCGGCCGACGTGCGGCCGCCGTCGTGCGCGACAATGGGCGGATGACCGCGTTCACCCCTCTCGCCATCGGGCCGCACATCGTGCAGCCCCCGGTGGTGCTCGCCCCGATGGCCGGCATCACCAACGCCCCCTTCCGCACCCTCTGCCGCGAGTACTCCGGCGGCAAGGGCCTGTTCGTGAGCGAGATGATCACGACGAGGGCGCTGGTCGAGCGCAACGAGAAGACGATGCAGCTCATCCGCTTCGACGAGACCGAGAAGCCGCGCTCGATCCAGCTCTACGGGGTGGACCCGGTGACGGTCGGCAAGGCCGTGCGGATGATCGTGGACGAGGACCTGGCCGACCACATCGACCTGAACTTCGGCTGCCCCGTCCCCAAGGTGACGCGCAAGGGCGGCGGCTCGGCCCTGCCGTACAAGCGGCCGCTGCTGCGGGCGATCCTGCACGAGGCCGTGACCAACGCGGGCGACCTGCCGGTGACGATGAAGATGCGCAAGGGCATCGACGACGACCACATCACCTTCCTGGACGCGGGCCGGATCGCGGTCGAGGAGGGCGTCACGGCGATCGCCCTGCATGGGCGGACGGCGGCCCAGCACTACGGCGGTACGGCCGACTGGGACGCCATCGCGCGCCTCAAGGAGCACGTGCCGGAGATCCCGGTCCTCGGCAACGGCGACATCTGGTCGGCCGACGACGCCCTGCGGATGATGCGCGAGACCGGCTGCGACGGCGTGGTCGTCGGGCGCGGCTGCCTGGGCCGCCCGTGGCTCTTCGGGGACCTGGTGGCGGGCTTCGAGGGCACGGGCGCGTACGCGCGGCCGGAGCTGCGGGAGGTCGCGGACGCGATGGTGCGGCACGCGCGGCTGCTCGGGGAGTGGCTGGGGGACGAGGCACGCGGTGTCATCGACTTCCGCAAGCACGTGGCCTGGTACCTCAAGGGCTTCGCGGTCGGTTCCGAGATGCGCAAGAAGCTGGCGGTCACCTCCTCCCTGGACGAGCTGCGTGCTCAGTTGAGCGAACTCGACCTGGACCAGCCGTGGCCGGTCGGCGCGGACGGGCCCCGGGGGCGTACGTCCGGAAACAACCGGGTTGTCCTGCCGGACGGCTGGTTGAAGGACCCCTACGACTGCTCGGGCGTGAGCGAGGACGCGGAGCTGGACACGTCCGGCGGCTGAGATCATGCCTTTCTCGGGGAGTGATCCTCGCCACCCTTGAGGGGTGATGCGCTCACATGAGCACATGAGGGTCGGTTGCGGGACCTGAAGGGTGGCACTGGGTGCCACCCTTTTTGTGTTCACAAGTTGAACGCAAGTGCTCGTGCGTCTGCTCGCATGAGCGTTGATCTTCCGGTTTTCCCATGGGGAGCCTTCGGAGCCTGAAGTCGGGAGCTACCCATTGGTTACTTTCGAAGTGCTGGCGGACGAGTGGTTAAGACCATATGACCGCTAGGCGTACCTCCCTAGAAGCCTTCGATCTGGGTATGTTCCTCGCCGTCAGGGCAGCCAACCGAGTCGTCGAGGAGTCGTGGCCCGTGTCGGAAAACAATGATCAGAAGTTCGTGTACGACTTCACCGAGGGCAACAGGGACCTGAAGGACCTCCTCGGCGGCAAGGGCGCGAACCTGGCCGAGATGACCAACCTCGGTCTGCCGGTCCCCCCCGGCTTCACGATCACCACCGAAGCGTGCAAGGTCTACCTCGAGAGCGGCTCCGAGCCGGCCGAGCTCCGCGACGAGGTGAGCGCCCACCTCGACGCCCTGGAGCGGAAGATGGGCAAGAAGCTCGGCCAGGCCGACGACCCGCTGCTGGTCTCCGTCCGCTCCGGCGCCAAGTTCTCCATGCCGGGCATGATGGACACCGTCCTCAACATCGGCCTCTCGGACGAGTCCGTCGTCGGCCTCGCGCGCCAGGCCGACAACGAGCGCTTCGCGTGGGACTCGTACCGCCGGCTCATCCAGATGTTCGGCAAGACCGTCCTCGACGTGGACGGCGAACTCTTCGAGGACGCCCTCGACGAGGTCAAGGCCGCGAAGAAGGTCGTCAGCGACACCGAGCTCGACGCCGCCGACCTCCAGGAGGTCGTCCGGCGGTTCAAGGAGATCGTGAGGACCGGGACCGGCCGCGACTTCCCGCAGGACCCGCGCGAGCAGATGGACCTCGCCATCGAGGCCGTCTTCAACTCCTGGAACACGGACCGCGCCAAGCTGTACCGCCGCCAGGAGCGCATCCCGCACGACCTCGGCACCGCCGTCAACGTCTGCTCGATGGTCTTCGGCAACCTCGGCCCGGACTCCGGCACCGGCGTCGCCTTCACCCGGGACCCCGCCTCCGGCCACCAGGGCGTCTACGGCGACTACCTCCAGAACGCGCAGGGCGAGGACGTCGTCGCCGGCATCCGCAACACGGTGCCGCTGGCCGACCTGGAGTCGATCGACAAGACGTCGTACGACCGGCTCATGCACATCATGGAGACCCTGGAGACCCACTACAAGGATCTCTGCGACATCGAGTTCACCATCGAGCGCGGCCAGCTCTGGATGCTCCAGACCCGCGTCGGCAAGCGCACCGCCGGTGCCGCCTTCCGCATCGCGACCCAGCTCGTGGACCAGGGCCTGATCGACGAGGCCGAGGCGCTCCAGCGGGTCACCGGCGCCCAGCTCGCCCAGCTGATGTTCCCCAAGTTCGACGAGGGCGCGAAGGTCGAGCAGATCGGGCGCGGCATCGCCGCCTCCCCGGGCGCCGCCGTCGGCAAGGCCGTCTTCGACTCGTACACGGCCGTCAAGTGGTCCCGTTCCGGCGAGAAGGTCATCCTGATCCGCCGCGAGACCAACCCGGACGACCTGGACGGCATGATCGCCGCCGAGGGCATCCTCACCTCCCGCGGCGGCAAGACCTCGCACGCCGCCGTCGTCGCCCGCGGCATGGGCAAGACCTGCGTCTGCGGTGCCGAGGAGCTGGAGGTCGACACCAAGCGCCGCCGCATGACCACCTCCGGCGGCCAGGTGGTCGAGGAGGGCGACGTCGTCTCCATCGACGGCTCCACCGGCAAGGTCTACCTCGGTGAGGTGCCCGTCGTGCCGTCCCCGGTCGTCGAGTACTTCGAGGGCCGAATGCACGCCGGGGCCGACGACGCGGACGAGCTGGTCGCCGCCGTCCACCGGATCATGGCCTACGCCGACCGCGTCCGCCGCCTGCGGGTCCGCGCCAACGCCGACAACGCCGAGGACGCCTCGCGCGCCCGCCGCTTCGGCGCCCAGGGCATCGGCCTGTGCCGCACCGAGCACATGTTCCTCGGCGAGCGCCGCCAGTACGTCGAGCGCCTGATCCTCGCGGACACGGACGCCGAGCGCGAGGACGCCCTCAAGGCCCTCCTGCCGCTCCAGAAGCAGGACTTCGTGGAGCTCTTCGAGGCCATGGACGGGCTGCCCGTCACGGTCCGGCTGCTCGACCCGCCGCTGCACGAGTTCCTGCCCGACATCACCGAGCTGTCGGTCCGCGTCGCCCTCGCCGAGTCCCGCAAGGAGCCGCACGAGAACGACCTGCGCCTGCTCCAGGCCGTGCACCGGCTGCACGAGCAGAACCCGATGCTGGGTCTGCGCGGCGTCCGCCTCGGCCTGGTCATCCCCGGCCTGTTCACCATGCAGGTCCGCGCCATCGCGGAGGCCGCGGCCCAGCGGATCGACGCCAAGGGCGACCCGCGCGCCGAGATCATGATCCCGCTCGTCGGCACCGTCCAGGAGCTGGAGATCGTCCGCGAGGAGGCCGAGCAGGTCATCGAGGAGGTCCGCGCGCAGACCGGCGTCGACCTGAGGCTCGCGCTCGGCACCATGATCGAGCTGCCGCGCGCCGCCGTCACCGCCGGCCAGATCGCCGAGGCCGCCGAGTTCTTCTCCTTCGGCACCAACGACCTGACGCAGACGGTGTGGGGCTTCTCCCGCGACGACGTGGAGGCGAGCTTCTTCACGGCGTACCTGGAGAAGGGCATCTTCGGCGTCAGCCCCTTCGAGACCATCGACAAGGACGGCGTGGGCGCCCTGGTGCGCAGCGCCGTCGAGGCCGGCCGCGCCACCCGCCCCGACATCAAGCTCGGCGTCTGCGGCGAGCACGGCGGCGACCCGGAGTCGGTGCACTTCTTCCACGAGGTGGGTCTCGACTACGTCTCCTGCTCGCCCTTCCGGATTCCGGTGGCGCGCCTGGAGGCGGGCCGCGCGGCGGCCGGGTCGAAGGGCAGCGACAGCCGCTGAGCCGGGCCTTCCGCGGCGGGATCCTCGTCGCGGAAGCCCCGCCACCGGGCCCCGGGGCCGCCGTCGGCCCGCTTTCCCACCCTCACCGGCGGGCGGCGCGGCCCCGGAACCGCGGGACGGGACGGACACCTTTGTGCGGAGGTGTCCGTCCCGTCGTTCTCCTCCCGGACGCCGGCCGTTCATTTCACCCGGCCGTGGGCCGGACGCGGGCTCGCGTTCAATCGGAGCGGATTGAATTATCGGGAATTGAACTTTTCTGTTTCCGTGCCGCAAAGAGCGGGGCGGGCGCGGCCTCCGGATCCCCACCCGGAGGCCGCTCCCTTTACCGGTGCCGGGCGGGTGAGCCGTCACCCTCGCCGACCGCCGCCGGACGCGCGAAGCCCCCCACGGTCTTCATCGCGTCACCTCGGTCCTGAAGGTTTCCCGCCCGACCCGTACAGCTTTTCGGTTCCACCCGGTTTGCCGCGATGCTTTTCAACTGTGGCTGAAACACCCTGGTAACGTGCAGTGATGCTGTGCATACTCGACAACGGGGTGGTTGCGAGTGCACAGGTGGGGACGTCATGCTGCGAATTCATTTCACCGGAAACGACTTGGCGGGGGTGCGAACGGCCGCCCGGCCGGACGTTCTGTGGGAAACGATTCTGAGCTTTCACCGGTTAAGGGACCGGCGGGGGCCCGTCGTCTACGGGGAATGGCGCTCCGAAGTCCGGACGCGGCTCGGCGGTGAGACCCGCCTCCTCGCCGCCCTCATTCCCAGCCGGGGCTATTTCCCCGACTTCCTGACGCCCGCGGAGGGCCTCCACGGCCTCGACGAGGGACTCCAGGCGATCCGCGCGACCGACCCTGGCCGGCTGCGCGGCGAACTCTCGCTGCTCGCCGCCGACCGCTCCGGCGGACGGACCGTGCCCCACTCGCTGCGCGCCCTCGCGGACGGGGGAGCGGAGCCCTTCGACCGGCTCGTGGGGGCGCTGCGCGGCTACCACCGGGCCGTCGTCGAACCGTACTGGCCGCACGTCCGGGCCCGCGTCGAAGCCGACCGGGCCCGCCGCGGCCGGGCCCTCCTGGACGGCGGCGCCGACGAACTCCTCGCCTCGCTGCCGCCGACGCTGCGCTGGCGCGCGCCCGTCCTCGAGGCCGACTACCCCGTGGACCGGGACGTCCACCTCGACGGGCGGGGACTGCTGCTCCAGCCCTCGTACTTCTGCCGGGGGACCCCCGTCGTCCTGCGCGACCCCGCGTTGCCGCCGGTCCTCGTCTACCCCGTCACCCACGGCGAGGCGCCGACCGTCCGCGCGCCGGGCGGCTCCTCGCTCGCCAAGCTCGTCGGCCAGACCCGGTCCGCCGTGCTGCACGCCATCGGGGACGGCGGGACGACCAGTGAACTCGCCCGCCGCGCCGGGGTGTCGATGGCCTCGGCCAGCCAGCACGCCGGCGTCCTGCGCGAGGCCGGGCTCATCGCGACCCTGCGCCACGGCAACGCGGTCCTGCACACCCTGACGCCGCTGGGCGCCGCCCTCCTCGGCGGCGCCCGGCAGAAGAAGGTGGACCTGCGCTGCTACGCGCGGAACGGGCCGGTCACCTCGTAGGTGATGCCGCCCGAGGAGCTGCCGCTCGTGCCCCGCTGGCTGGAGAAGTACAGCCGCCTGCCGTCGGGGGAGAAGGCCGGTCCGGTGATCTCCGATCCGGACTGGCCGTTGATCCGCAGGAACGGCGCGACGACGTCGTCCGGGGTGATGAGGCAGATCTCCATGTTCCCGCCGTCCTCGGCGACGTACAGGTCCCCGGAGGAGGTGCCGGTGACGTTGTCGACACCGGTGAGCGGGGCGCCGCCGGAGACCAGGGAGTCGTCGTAGGCCAGCTCGTACGTGCCGGCGGCGAGGTTGACCTGCCAGACCCGGTTGTCGCCCTTGGTGGTGAACCAGACGGTGTCGTTCGCGTAGTAGCAGCCCTCGCCGCCGTTGAAGCGCTTGGCACCGGAGACCTGGTTGCGGGTGGTGGTCGGGGAGCCGTCGGGGTCCGGCACGTTCTGCCAGGTGAAGGTGCCGGAGGTGGCGGTGGACGCCTTGAAGACCTGGAGGGTGCCGGAGGAGAGGTCGCCCCAGGTGGTGGGCAGGAAGCGGTAGAAGCAGCCGTCCGTCTCGTCCTCGGTCAGGTAGATCGCCCTGCGGACCGGGTCGGCCGCCGCCGCCTCGTGCTTGAAGCGGCCCATCGCGTCGCGGCGGTGGGCCGTGCCGCCCCACGGGTTCGACTCGTAGACGTAGCCCAGGGACACCTCCTCGCAGGACAGCCAGGTGTTCCACGGGGTGGCGCCGCCCGCGCAGTTCTGCCGGGTGCCGGAGAGGATGCGGTACGCGCCGGTGATCGTGCCCGCCGCGTCGAACCTGACGGCGCTCGCGCCGCCGCCCGGGTTGATCTCCGAGTTCGAGACGTAGATCCAGCCGGTGCCGTCGGCGAAGCAGGCACCGCCGTCGGGCGCGTTGTGCCAGGTGTACGAGGTGCCGGCGACCGTCTGCCCGGACCGGGCGATCACCCGGCTGGTGAATCCGGCCGGCAGCTGGATGCCGTTCGCGTTCGCCGGACCGAGGGCCCCGTAGGGGCCGGCGCCGGGCTGGGCGGGGGCGGCGAAGGCCGCGCCGTGCCAGAGGCTGCCGCCGAAGGCGGCGACCGAGGTGCCGAGGACCGCTCCACGCAGAAAACCGCGTCGCTCCACGTCTCACTCCCGAGAAGGATGGTGAACCGCCCCGCCGCACCGGTCGGCGGCGGGGTCGCGCGTTCCGGAACCTAGGGGTACGGAATTGACGGGGCGTCAACGAGCGGTGAAGGGGAGGCGGCGGACACGGGGAGGCTTTCGAGGGCGCGAGGGCGCGAGGACGGGAGGACGGGAGGACGGGAGGACGGGAACGGGTGCGCGTACGGGCGCGGGCATGGGTACGAGCACGGGTGCGGGCACGATCCCGGTGATCCCGGTGATCCCGGTGATCCCGGCGTCTCCTTCCCCGGGGCACCCCGGCGCCCTTCCCCCGGCTCCCGTCCCCCGGGGCCCCGGGAAGCCGGTCCGCCGGGACCTTCGGCACTGGAGAAGGGGACGGAGGGAGGGGACACTGGGGACATGCGTGCCACCCGGGACATCAGCGACCGCGCCGACCTCGACGTACTGCTGCGCCGCTTCTACACCGCGGCCTTCGCCGACCCGCTCATCGGGCCCTTCTTCACCGAGATCGCCGGTACGGACCTGGAGGCCCACCTGCCGAGGATCGGCGACTTCTGGGAGCGTGCCCTCTTCCGCACCGCCGACTACGGGCGGGACGCCTTCGCCCCGCACGCCGCGATCCACTCCGCGCGTCCCCTCACCGCCGCCCACTTCGGCCGGTGGGTGCAGCTCTGGCACGCCTCCGTCGACGGCCTGCACCGGGGACCGAGGGCCGACCGGGCCAAGGCGCAGGGGGAACGGGTCGCCCTCGCGCTGCTGCGGCGGCTCGCCGGACCCGACGCCTCCACCGGGGGCACGGGCGGCGGGTTCGTACCGCTGTCGGCGCTCCGGCTGAGGACCGCGGCCTGAGCGGATCCCGGGCCGGGGCGGGCGGAAGATTTCCTCCCGGAGAGCGATGAGTTCCGGGTCCGGCCCCCGTCCTACCTCCTGAGAACGCCGGAACGCACAGGGCGGACCGGACGACCCGAGGAGAGAGCGCCATGGCCCCGCAGATGATCTTCGTGAACCTTCCCGTGAAGGACCTCGGCGCCAGCAGGGCGTTCTTCGAGAAGCTCGGCTACTCCTTCAACCCGAAGTTCAGCGACGACACCGCCGCCTGCCTCGTGATCAGCGACACCATCTTCGCGATGCTGCTGACCGAGGAGAAGTTCAGGGACTTCACCGCCCCCGGCAAGGAGATCTCCGACGCGACGAAGGCCACCGAGGTGCTGATCGCGCTGAGCGCCGAGAGCCGCGAGAAGGCCGACGAGCTGGCCGACGCGGCCCTCGCCGCGGGCGGCACCCCGGCGAAGGAGCCGATGGACATGGGCTTCATGTACGAGCGCTCCTTCACCGACCTGGACGGCCACCACTGGGAGGTCTTCTGGATGGACCCGGCCGCCGCCCAGGGCTGAGCCGGGCCGGAGCCGCGCCGGATCACGACGCCGCCGCCGGGCACCCGGCCCGGACGGCGGCGCCGGCCACAGGCGGGCGCGCTCCGGGCCCCCTACGGGAGGGGCCGGACCGGGCCCCCTACGGGAGGGGCCGGACCGTTCGCACCGGGTACACCGCCACCGCGACCTCCTCGTCGTCCAGGCAGCGGCCCGTCTCCAGGTCGAACCGCTGCTTCAGGAGCGGCGAGGCCACGAACGGCCGCCCGTCCGCCGAGCCGAGCAGCCCCCGGGAGAGCACCTGCGCCCCCGTGAACGGGTCGCGGTTGTCGATCGCGTACGTCCGGCCCGACCGGTCCCGGAAGAGCGCCGCCTGCCGGCCGTCCGGCAGCAGTGCCGCCACGCCGCGGCCCGGGGTCAGCCGGGACTCCTCGCAGACGGCCATCCAGGAGGCGGGGGACGGGGAGAGTTCGAGCGTCGTCATCGGGAGAAGGCCCCTTCCGGAGTGAGAAGCGTGAGGTCGGGCTTGATCTGGTCGCGCTCCGGGACGAACCGGACCGAGGGGTCCGGCGCCTCCGGGGCGTTCACGAAGGAGACGAAGCGCCGCAGCCGCTCCGGGTCGCCGAGGGTCTGCGCCCACTCGTCCCGGTAGCCCGCGACGTGCGCCGCCATCAGCGCCTCCAGCTCGTCGCAGAGCCCGAGCGAGTCGTGCACCACCACGTCCCTGAGGTGGCCGAGCCCGCCCTCCAGGCGCTCCAGCCAGGCCGACGTCCGCTCCAGGCGGTCCGCCGTCCGGATGTAGAACATCAGGAACCGGTCGATCAGCCGCACCAGTTCGGCGTCCGACAGGTCCTGGGCGAGGAGGTCCGCGTGGCGCGGGGTCGCGCCGCCGTTCCCGCCGACGTACAGGTTCCAGCCGTTGGCCGTGGCGATGACCCCGAAGTCCTTCGACTGGGCCTCGGCGCACTCGCGCGCGCAGCCCGACACCGCCGACTTCAGCTTGTGCGGGGCGCGCAGGCCCCGGTAGCGCAGTTCGAGCCGGATCGCCATCCGCACCGAGTCCTGGACGCCGTAGCGGCACCAGGTCTGCCCGACGCAGGACTTCACCGTGCGCAGCGACTTGCCGTACGCGTGCCCCGACTCGAAGCCCGCGTCCACCAGACGGGACCAGATCGCCGGGAGCTGGTCCACCCGGGCGCCGAAGAGGTCGATCCGCTGACCGCCCGTGATCTTCGTGTAGAGCCCGAAGTCCCGGGCCACCTCACCGATCACGATCAGCTTGTCGGGGGTGATCTCGCCGCCGGGGACGCGCGGCACCACCGAGTAGGAGCCGTTGCGCTGGAGGTTGGCGAGGAAGTGGTCGTTGGTGTCCTGCAGGGCGGCCTGTTCGCCGTCCAGGATGTAGCCGTCCAGGCCGATCGCCGGCGCGAGCGAGGCCAGGATCGAGCCGACGGCCGGCTTGCAGACCTCGCACCCCTCGCCGCCCCGTGCCTCCGGCCGCCCGTGCGAGTCGAGCAGCGCGGCGAACGAGGTCACGCGCAGGGCGCGGGCGATCTCGTACAGCTCGCTCCTGCTGTGCGGGAAGCAGCCGCAGAGCCCCTGGTCGGCGGCGGCCGGCAGCAGCTTCTCGATCGTCTTCACACAGCCGCCGCAGCCCGTGCCGGCCCTGGTGCACCTCTTCACCTCGGCGAGGGACGCGCACTGGCCGATCGCGTGCTTCGTGACGTTGTGGCACGAGCAGATCACCGCGTCGTCCGGGAGCGCCGAGGGCCCGAGCGCCACCGGCGCGCCCGCGCCCGCCGGGAGGACCAACTGCTCGGGCGAGACCGGCGGAACGCTGCCGGTGAGCGGCTTCAGCAGCCCGTACGCGTCGGCGTCGCCGACCAGGACGCCGCCGAGCAGCACCCCCTCGCCGTCCACCACCAGCTTCTTGTAGACGCCCGAGCGGGAGTCGGAGTACACGACGTCCAGGCAGCCCTCGGCGGTGCCGTGCGCGTCGCCGAACGAGGCCACGTCCACGCCGAGCAGCTTCAGCCTGGTCGACGTGTCGGCGCCCCTGAAGCCCCGGTGCTCCTCCTCCGCGAGGACCGCCGCCACCGTCTGCGCCATCTCGTACCCCGGCGCCACCAGGCCGTAGACCCGCCCGTCGGCGGCGAGCGCGCACTCCCCGATCGCGAAGACCGCCGGGTCCGAGGTCCGGCACCGCTCGTCCACGGCGATGCCGCCGCGCTCGCCCACGGCGAGTCCGCAGTCCCGGGCGAGCTGGTCCCGGGGCCGCACCCCGGCGGAGAAGACCACCAGGTCCACGGCCAGCTCGGAGTCGTCCGAGAGGCGCATCCCGGTCACGGCGCCGTCCGCCGTCACGACCTCCCGCGTGCCCTTCCCCGTGTGGACGGTCAGCCCCATCCGCTCGATCGTGCGCAGCAGGGCCGCGCCGCCGCCCTCGTCCACCTGCACCGGCATCAGGCGCGGCGCGAACTCCACCACGTGGGTGTCGAGCCCGAGCCCCTTGAGCGCGCCCGCCGCCTCCAGGCCGAGCAGCCCGCCGCCGACCACCGCGCCGGCCGTCGCCGTCCCCGCGTACTCCTCGATCGCCAGCAGGTCCTCGATCGTGCGGTAGACGAAGCAGCCCCGGGCGTCCCTGCCGGGCACCGGCGGGACGAAGGGGTACGAGCCGGTGGCGAGGACCAGGGTGTCGTACGCGAAGACCCGCCCGGAGCGGGCGGTGACCGTCCGGGCCTCCCGGTCCACCGACTCGGCGGCCTCGCCCACGTACAGCTCGATGCCGTGCTCCTCCAGGAAGCCCTCCCCGACCATCGACAGGTCGTCGAGGCTCCTGCCGGAGAAGTACGAGGTGAGCTGCACGCGGTCGTAGGCGGGGCGCGGCTCCTCGCAGAGGACCACGATCCGGGCCCGCCCGGTGACGCCACGGTCGGCGAGCGCCTCCAGGAACCGCTGGCCGACCATTCCGTGGCCGACCAGGACGATCGTCGGGGTGCGCGCGGCCGTGCGGGCACTCGTGTCGGTGTCAGCGCTCATGTCGGGAGCCTCCGTCGTGGGTGAGCAGATGGAGCAGGGGGGCCTCGGGGAGGGCCTCGTCGCCCTCCCAGGCCCGGGCGAGCGCGCCGACCGCCGCGAGGTCGTTGAGGAGGACGCCGCCGACGAGGCGGTCCCCCCGGACGACGACCTTGCGGTAGGCGTTGCGGGTGGCGTCGGTGAGCTGGACGGTGTCGTCGCCCGGCCGGGCGGTCACCTCGCCGAACGCGGCCAGGTCGAGCGGCCGCGGGCCGGCGAGGGTCAGGCGGGTCAGGGCGCGGGTGCCGGTGTAGGCGGGCGGGGAAGGGGACGCGGAAGGAGACGCGGGGCCGGCGGACGGAGCGGGAATCCCGGCTCCCGGCGCCGCGGCTTCCGGGGCCTCCGTCCCCGGTGCCTCCGCCTCCGCCGCCCCGGCTCCCCGGGCCTCCCGCTCCAGCACCTCCGCCAGCGCGTCCGCCTGTTCGAGGGCCGGGCCCGCCAGGCCGTACACCCGCCCCCTGTGTTCCGCGCAGTCGCCCACCGCGTGGACGTACGGGTCCGAGGTGCGCAGCTCGTCGTCGACCACGATCCCGGTGGCGACGGCGAGACCCGCCTCCCGGGCCAGGGCCACCCGGGGACGGACCCCGCAGGCCAGGACCACCACCTGGGCGTCGAGGACGAAGCCGTCGGCGAGTTCGACGGCCGTCACCGCGCCGTCCCGCTGCCGCAGACCGCTCACCCGGCACTCGGTGTGTACCTCGGCCCCGAGGGACTCGACGTGCTCGCGCAGCAGGGCCGAGGCCGGGGCGTCGAGCTGTCGCTCCATCAGGCGCTCGCCCTGCTGGGCCAGGACCACGTCCGCGCCGAGCGCCGCGAGCGCCCGCGAGGCCGACACGCCGAGCAGTCCGCCGCCGACGACCACCGCCCGCACCCCGGGCCGTACCGCCGCGCGGAGTGCCAGACAGTCGTCGAGGGTGCGGAAGGAGTGGACGCCCCGGGGCAGCGCGCCCCCGGGCAGTCCGCGCAGCGGCGGCAGCACCGGATTGGAGCCCGTCGCCAGGACCAGCCGGTCGTAGCCCACGAGCGAACCGTCCGCGCACTCCACCGTCCGCGCCGCCCGGTCGATCCGCACCGCCCGCACCCCGAGCCGCGCCGGCTCCCGGATCCCGGGCAGCGTGATCACCTCGGGGCCGTACCGCCCGGCGAGGACGTCCGCGAGCAGCACCCTGTTGTACGGGGCGTGCGGTTCCTCGCCGACGAGGGTGACCGGCAGGCGCCGGGCGAGCCGGGCACCCGCCGGTCCGCCCCCGATCACCACGATGCGTGTCCTCATGACGGGAAGCGTGCGCGACCGGTGTTACCCGGCGGCATCCCGGCTGTTTCCCGCACGGAACGCCGGTCTCAGGTCCCGGGCCCGCGCGCTGTGAGGTCCCGGGCCCGCGCGCTGAGGGGCCATGGTTCCGTGGGGCCCGTGGCTCCGTGGGTCCGTGGGTCCCGTGCCTCCGTCGCCCGGCCGAAGCCCGCCCCGGCCCGCCCCCGCCCCTCCCCGGCCCGCCCCCGCTCCGGCCGTCCCGCCCCGGCAGGCCGGCCCCCTCCGGGCCGCCCGGCGTCCGCCGCCGTCCCGCCCGGCCGCCCCAGGATTAATCCGTGGTCAGCCTTGCCTCAAGCCCGCCTTAAGGATCGGGGCGGCGCGGCCGGAGCACGGTTTCCCGCGCACCGGCGGACCTAGGGTGCCGGATGTGACCACCGAGGCCAGCCACCCTCTCTACGTATCCCTCACCGTGCCGCAGGCCCCCGCCGCGCCCCACCGTCCGCCCGCGCCCCGCCGCCGTCGTCGCCCACCCGCGCCCCGCCGCCGTCCGGCCGAGCGCCGCCGTCCGGCCGAGCGCCGTCGTCCGGCCGAGCGGCACCCGGCCACGCCCGTGCCCGCGCTGCGACTCGCTCCCGAGCGCCTGCGCACCGGGATCGTCGCCGGTGCCGGCGCCGTGGCCCTCCTCTGGGGCCTCCAGGCCCGGCCCTCCGCGCGGCTCGACGCCTTCTTCGCCAGTGGCGCCCACCTCACCGGTCTCCTCGCCGGGTACGGCGTCCTCGTCCTCCTGCTGCTCATGGCCCGCGTCCCGGCCGTCGAGCACGGCGTCGGCGCCGACCGGCTCGCCCGCTGGCACGCCCTCGGCGGCCGGTACGTCCTCGTCCTGATCGCCGCCCACGCCGTCCTCGCCCTCTGCGGCTACGCGGTGCACACCCACACCGACCTGCTCACCGCGACCGGGGGCCTCCTCTCGTACGGGGCGATCGCCGCCGCGGCCGCCGGCACCGTCCTCCTCGCCGCCGTCGGCGTCACCTCCGCCCGGAGCGTGCGCCGCCGGCTCCGGCACGAGACCTGGCGGGCGGTCCACCTCGGCGCGCTGCTCGCCGCCGCGCTCGGCTTCGTCCACCAGCTCGCGGGCCCGGACATCGCCGGCGGCCTTCTCACCCGCTGGCTCTGGTCCATGGCCCACGGCACCGTCGCCGTCCTCCTCGTCTGGTACCGGGCCGTCGTTCCCGTCCGCGCCGCCCTCCGCCACGACCTGCGGGTGGCCGAGGTCCGCGACGAGGGCCCGGGGGTCGTCTCGGTCCTCGTCCGGGGTCGGGGGGTGGCCCGGCTGCGCGCCGAACCCGGCCAGTTCTTCCGCTGGCGGTTCCTGCGGCGCGGGCTCTGGGCGACGGCCCTGCCCTTCTCCCTCTCCGCGCCGGTCCGCGACGACACCCTGCGCATCACCGTCAAGGCCCTCGGCGACCACACCCGCCGCGTCCGGCGCCTCCGCCCCGGCACCCGGGTCCTGGCCTCGGGCCCCTTCGGGGCGCTCACCGCCCACCGCCGCACCCGCCGCAAGGTCCTGCTGGTCGCGGGCGGGGTCGGCATCACCCCGCTGCGGGCCCTCTTCGAGACGCTGCCCGGCGGGCCCGGCGACGTGACCCTCCTCTACCGCGCCTCGAACGCGTCCGCCGTCGTCCTGCGCGAGGAACTGGAGGCCATCGCCCGCGAACGGCAGGCCGCCCTGCACTTCCTCCTCGGCCCCTCGGACGGCTCCTTCGACCCGCTCGCCCCCCGCGCGCTGCGCGACCTCGTGCCCGGACTCGCCGCCCACGACGTGTACCTGTGCGGCCCGCCCGCGATGGCCCGGGCCGCGTTCGCCTCCCTGCGCCGGGCCGGAGTGCCCGCCTCCCGCATCCACAGCGAGGACTTCGACCATGCCTAGACACGGAGCGCCGTCCGCGCCGCCCCTCCCCGGCCCCCGGCGTCCGTACGCCCCCGGCTCCCGCCGGGCCCGGCACCGGCCCGCCCCCGACTTCCGGCGGACCCGGCGCCTGTTCGCCGCCGGGGTCCTCGGGGCCGGGGCGCTCGCCGCGACCCTGCTGGCCTCCTCCGTCACCCCGGCCGCCCCGCCCGCGCCCGACCGCGCGCCGGGCACGGCAAGCTCAGACGTAGCTCAACTCTCCCGGGACTGATGGACGGGACGACGAGCCCGTCCCTAGGCTCACGGGGTGCCCGACATATCGCTGACCACGCTCGTCCTGCTCTGTCTCGCCGCCCTCGTGGCGGGCTGGATCGACGCCGTGGTCGGCGGCGGCGGACTGCTCCTGTTGCCCGCGCTGCTGCTCGGGCTCCCGCACGCCCCTGCCGCCCAGGTCCTCGGCACCAACAAGGCCGTCGCCGTCGTCGGCACCACCGGGGCAGCCGTCACTTACGCCCGCAAGGCACCGGTGGACGTCCGGACGGCGGTGAGGATCGGGCTCGCGGCCCTCGCCGGCTCCATGGGCGGCGCCTTCTTCGCCGCCGGGATCGGCAGCGAGGTCCTGCGCCCGCTGATCATGGTGGTCCTGCTCGGGGTGGCGGCCTTCGTGATGCTGCGGCCCTCCTTCGGCGCGCGGGCCGAGGGGGAGGAGCGGGTGCCGCCGACCCGGGCCCGGATCGTGACCGCGATCGTGGTCGTCGGCGGCGGGATCGGCTTCTACGACGGCCTGTTCGGGCCCGGCACCGGCACCTTCCTGGTCCTCGCCCTGACCGCCGTGCTCCACCTGGACCTGGTGACCGCCTCCGCCACCGCCAAGATCGTCAACGTCTGCACCAACGTGGGCGCCCTCGCGATGTTCGCGTACCAGGGCACCGTGTACGGGCAGCTCGCCGCCGTCATGGCGGTCTTCAACCTGGTCGGCGGGACGGCCGGGGCCCGGATGGCGCTGAGCAGGGGCACCGGGTTCGTCCGCGGGGTGCTGCTGGTCGTCGTCCTCTCCCTGATCGCGAAGCTCGCCTTCGACCAGTGGGCGTGAGCCGCCGGGACCGGTCTACCGCACGCCGATGAGGTGCCCGAAGGCGACCACGTTCCCCTGGTAGCCGTTCTTCTTCGAGAAGCCGCCGCCACAGGTGATCACCCGGATCTCGGCACGGTCCGCCTCGTCGTACACCTTGGCGTCGGGGAAGGCGTCGTTCTCGTACACCTCGACCGCGTCGACCGTGAACACGGCGGTGCGCCCGTCCTCCCGGTCCACCTCGATCCGGTGGCCCTTCTTCAGGGCGCCGAGGGTGTAGAAGACGGCGGGTCCGTCCGCGTTGTCGACGTGGCCCGCGACGATCGCGGTGCCCTTCGCGCCGGGCGCGGGCCCGCCCCCGTACCAGCCGGCCAGATTGCGGTCCTTGGCGGGCGGCACGTCGAGCGAGCCGTCCGCCGCCAGGCCGAGCCGTGTCACGGGGGCGTCCACGTCGGTCTCGGGGATGCGCAGCCGTACGGGCACCGAGGGCGGCAGCGGATCGGCGGCGGCGTCGGTATGCACGCTCGGCCCGGCGGCGAACGCCTGGGCGGCGGACGGCACGGGCGGGGTGACGTTCTCCGACCCGTTCTGGACGAGCCAGAGCCCGGCGCAGGCGGCCGCCGCGATGCCCCAGCCCTTGAACCTGTTGCTCACCTGGATCCCCTCGGTCTCTCCGGTCCACGGCCCCGCCGGACCCGCGGCCCCGCCGGGAAGCGGTCCCGCCCCCGCCGGGCCCCTGTGCGGGCGCGCGGCGGGGCGGGAAGGCGGTGCCTCAGTGCCCCCGCGCGCCGCTCGCCCGGCGGCGCAGGAGCCAGACACCGCCGACGGCGGCCGCGGCCAGCACCGCCACGCCCGCCGTGACCTGGGCGGTGTCGGGGCCGACGCTGCCGCCGACACCGGTCTGGACGTGGCCGCTCGGCCGCCGGTGGGTGACGCTCAGGTCGCCCCGGGCCCTCTTCCCGTTGTCGCAGACGACGCCGATGCGGTACGTGCCGGGCCTGGCGTGTTCCGGCACGGTGAACTGCCCGACCACGACCTCCTTGTGCGTGCTCGGGCTCAGCCGGAACTCGCCCGCGCCGAGGCCGTCCGTGTTCCCCACGCCGTGTCCGTGCTTGCCGCAGGCGGCGGTGTTCACGGTGACCGTGGTGCCGGGCGCGGCGGCGGCCGGGTAGATCTCGAGGGGTTCGTGCCGTCCCCCGGACTCGTTCCACTCCTCGCCGGCGTGCGCCGCCGGGACGGCGAACGCCCCGATCGCGGCGATCGTCAGCGCGGTGGCGGTGAACAGACGGGCGGTGGTGCGCATGGGGTCCTCCGGAGCGCGCGTACGGTCATGCCGGGGCGGCCCTCCCGGGAGGGACTTCCCGGAGAAGGACCTGCTGTGACCGACATAAAGCCCGGCGCGCCCCCCCCGCCTCCTGAGAAGTCGTCAGAAAGGGGCCGTCCGATACGGCGTGTCGCCTGGATCTCGGACATTTCCGCAGGTCGGATCCGTTTTCGCCGCGCCGGGACACGGATCGTGCCGATCGGGTGACCGGGACCTCCGCCCGCCGCGCCCCTCAGGGGCGGACCTCCTCCGGCGGCACGCTCCCGTACGCCGCGTACACCCGCCCCATCAGCTCCTCGTCCACCGCGAACGTCACCCCGTCGATCGCCGTCACGGGCGCGATCGTCCGCGCGCTGGTCACGAACGCGGCCCGGTGGTCCCGGAGGCCGGCCAGGGTGACCGGCCGGCGGACCGACTCCAGGCGCGGTTCCAGGAGGGCCATGGTGACGCCGCGCAGACAGGGGGCCGACGGCCAGACCACCGAGGTCCCGTCCCAGAAGGCGATGTTGGCGACGGCGCCCTCGGCGATCTCGCCCGACGGGGAGGTCAGCAGGGCCTCGTCGTAGCCCGCGCGCCGGGCCGCCTCGCCGTGGTACCGCTGTCCGAAGCCGCCCAGGTGCTTGATGTGCGGCGCGGGCCGTCCGTACGCGACGCTCGCCAGGCGCTGCGGGGCGCCGGGCCCGTCCGGGGCCGGGGCGCGGACGGTCACGACCGTGCGGACGCCCTCGTACGCGTACACCCGGACCGAGGCGTCCCGCCGTCCGGCGGCCTCCAGGGCCCCGGCGACCAGCCTCCGGACCCGTCCGCCGTCCAGACCCCGGCCGAAGAGTTCGCGGGTCGAGCGGTCGAGCCGTTCGAGGTGCGGTCCGAGCCCCCTCACGGCCCCGTCCCGCACCTGCATCGCCGTGAAGTGGCCGTAGCCGCTCATCAGGGCGCCGAGGAGCCCCGGATCGGTCACCGGGACGCCGTCGGCCTCGACGTGGGCGCGGTCGCCGGCGGGGGACGGGGGAGGGAGCGTCATGCCCCCACGGTAGGGGGCTCCGTCGCGTCCGCGCCGTACGGCCCGGGGAACCGCTTGACCTCAACCAAACATGAGGTACCACGATCACCGTCATGGACCTCACGAACTCCTCGCAGCCCGTCGCCCCCTCCGCCCTTTCCGCCCCTCCCGCGCTTCCCGCCCCCCTCTCCCTCGCCCTCGTGGTCGCCAGCGACCGGGAGGGCCGCTTCGCCCCCGTCCTCGCCGACTGGTTCCTCTCCCGCCTCGCCGGGCGCGAGGACTTCGCCGTCACCGTCGTGGACCTCGCCGGGGTGAACCTCCCCACCTCCCTCTCGCACAGCCCCTCCCCGGCCGTCCGCGCCGAACTCGCCCGGGTCACCCCCGTCCTCGCCGCCGCCGACGCCTTCGTCGTCCTCACCCCCGAGTACAACCACTCCTTCCCGGCGTCCCTCAAGAACCTGATCGACCGCCACTACACCGAGTGGCGGGCCAAACCCGTCGGCTTCGTCTCCTACGGCGGGATCTCGGGCGGTCTGCGGGCCGTCGAGCAGCTCCGCCAGGTCTTCGCCGAGCTGCACGCCGTCACCGTCCGGGACACCGTCTCCTTCTCCCACGTCCACGGCCTGTTCGACGAGGACGGGCAGCACAAGGACCCCACGGAGGCCGAGGGTGCGGCCAAGGTCCTCCTCGACCAGCTCGCCTGGTGGGGACACGCGCTCAAGGACGCCAGGTCCGTCCGTCCGTACGCCGGGTGAGGGGGCGGAGCCGCGTCGTTCCGGCTCCTCCTTCCCCGCCTCCGCGTCGTTCCGGCTCCTCCTCGTCCCGCCGGGGGCGCCCGCGCCCGGCGCCGGGACGCGGTCCGCGGGCGCGCGAACGACGCGGCCCGGTTCAGTACGGTGAGGGCGTGACCACCCCCGAACCCCTCGCCCTCACCGTCCTGACCACCACCGACAGCCGCGAGAAGGCCGAGGCGCTCGCCCGTGGCGCCGTCGAGGCCCGGCTCGCCGCCTGCGCCCAGGTCTCCGGGCCCGTGACCTCCGTCTACCACTGGAAGCGGGCCGTCGAGACCGCCGAGGAGTGGCAGGTCGTCCTCAAGACCACCGGGGCCCGCTACGAGGCCCTGGAGGCCCATCTGCTCGCCGCCCACGACTACGAGACCCCCGAGGTCCTGGCGACCCCGGTCGTCCGCGCCTCCGCCGCCTACCTGGCCTGGCTGGAGGAGGAGGTCTCCGCCGGGTGACCCCGGCGCCCTCCGCGTACGGGACGCCCGGTCCGGGCGCGCGACCACGGCCGGACCCTGCCCGGGGCGGACGGCCGGTGCGGGCGGAGGGCCGGGGAACGGGTCAGGCGCGCTCCAGCCGCACCGCGCACACCTTGAACTCGGGCATCCGCGACACCGGGTCGAGCGCCGGGTTCACCAGGGTGTTGGCCCGTCCCTCACCCGCCCAGTGGAACGGCATGAAGACGGTGTCCGGCCGGATCGACGGGGTGATCCGGGCCGGGGCCACGGCCCGCCCGCGCCGCGAGACCACCGCGACCCGCTCGCCCTCGCCCACCCCCAGCCGCTCCGCGAGCCGGGGGTGCAGCTCCACGAAGGGGCCGGGCGCCGCCGCGTTCAGTTCGTCGACCCGCCGGGTCTGCGCCCCCGACTGGTACTGGGACACGACCCGCCCGGTGGTCAGGACGACCGGGTACGCGGCGTCCGTCTCCTCGGCCGCCGGCCGGTGCGTCACCGGTACGAACCGGGCCCGCCCGTCCGCCGTGGCGAACCGGTCGAGGAACAGCCGGGGCGTCCCCGGGTGTTCGGGGGAGGGGCAGGGCCAGAAGACCCCCTTCTCCTCCTCGACGCGGCGGTAGTCGATGCCCGCGTAGTCGGCGGGGCCGCCCGCCGAGGCCCGGCGCAGCTCCTCGAAGACCTCCTCGGGATCGGTCGGGAACCCCTTCCCGTCCCCGAGGAGTTCCGCCAGTCCGTGCAGCACCTCCAGGTCACTGCGCACCCCGGGGGGCGGGTCGAGGGCGCGGCGGCGCAGCAGGACGCGCCCCTCCAGGCTGGTCATGGTCCCGGTCTCCTCCGCCCACTGGGTCACGGGCAGCACCACGTCGGCGAGCGCGGCGGTCTCGGAGAGCACCACGTCCGCGACGGCGAGGAAGTCCAGCGACCGCAGCCGTTCCTCGACGTGCGCGGCGCGCGGCGCGGAGACCACCGGGTTGGAGCCCATCAGCAGCAGGGCCCTCACCTCCCCGCCGAGCGCGTCCAGGAGTTCGTACGCGCTCCTGCCCGGCCCCGGCAGCGACTCCGGATCGACCCCCCACACCCCGGCCACGTGCGCCCGCGCGGCCGGGTCGTCCAGCCGGCGGTAGCCGGGCAACTGGTCGGCCTTCTGGCCGTGTTCGCGGCCCCCCTGCCCGTTCCCCTGACCGGTGAGGCAGCCGTACCCGCTCAGCGGCCGGCCGGCCTTCCCGGTGGCCAGGCACAGGTTGATCCAGGCGCTCACGGTGTCGGTGCCCTTGGACTGCTGCTCGGGGCCGCGCGCGGTCAGGACCATGCCGGCGGGCGCGTCGCAGAACATCGCGACCGCCTCGCGCAGCAGCGGCACGGGCACACCGGTGATCCGCTCGACCTGCTCGGGCCAGTGGGACATGGCCCCGGCCCGCGCCGCCTCCCAGCCGGTGGTGCGCCCGGCGACGAACTCCTCGTCCACCCGCCCCCCGGCCACCACCAGGTGGAGCATGCCGAGGGCGAGCGCGAGGTCGGTACCGGGGCGCGGCGCCAGGTGCAGGTCGGCCTGCTCGGCGGTACGGGTGCGGCGCGGGTCCACGACGATCAGCCTCCCGCCGTTCTCCCGCAGTTCGGTGAGGTAACGCAGGGCGGGCGGCATGGTCTCGGCGAGGTTGGAGCCGACGAGGATCACGCACCCCGTCCTCGGGACGTCCTCCAGCGGGAAGGGGAGGCCCCGGTCGAGGCCGAAGGCCCGCTGGTGCGCGGCGGCCGCCGACGACATGCAGAAGCGCCCGTTGTAGTCGATCTGCGAGGTGCCGAGGACGACCCGGGCGAACTTGCCGAGGCTGTACGCCTTCTCGTTGGTGAGGCCGCCGCCGCCGAAGGCCCCCACGGCGTCGGGGCCGTGGCCGGCGCGGGCCCGGCGCAGCCCGTCGGCGACGGCGGCGAGCGCCTCCTCCCAGGACGCGGGCGTCAGCGCCCCCGTGCCGGGGTCCCGGACCAGGGGCTCGGTGAGCCGGACCCGGGAGGAGAGCACGGCGGGGGCGGTGCGGCCCTTGCCGCACAGGGCGCCCCGGTTGACGGGGAAGTCCGTCCGCTCGACCACCTCGACAAGCGGCTCCGGGAGGCCGGTGGGACGCAGCGACATCCCGCACTGGAGGGCGCAGTAGGGGCAGTGGGTGGGGACGGCGGTGGCGTCGGACATGCGGCCAGGGTGCGGCGGGAGTGTTACGGGGAGCGGCGCGGCGCGTTACGGGAGCGGTGCCGTGCCCTCCGCCGGGCGGGCGGCGGAGGGTGAGGGCGTCCGCCCGGTCCCGCTGCCCGTGGGCGGTGGGGGCGTCCGCCCGGCCCCACCGCTCGCGGGTGAGGGTGCCCGCCCGGCCTCATCGTCCGCGGGGCGACGCGAGGGCCTCCGTGACGCCCTTCTCCTCCGGGCCGAGGAAGCGCGGCGCGGGCCGCAGCCCCGCGTCGAGGGCGGCCTTGCCCGCCGCGAACAGCTCCCGGGTGGTGCCGTAGTACCAGGTGCGGTCGCGGGGCTCGGCGACCCCGACCCCGTACGCGTCGACGCCCGCCCGTCCGCACAGGGCGACGGCCCGCTCGATGTGGAAGTCCTGGGTGACGAGGACGGCCCGGTCGACGCCGAAGACCTCCTTGGCCCTGACGCAGGAGTCCCAGGTGTCGAAGCCCGCGTGGTCGCTGACGATCCGTTCGTCCGGCACCCCGCGCCCGGTGAGGTACGCGCGCATGGCGCCGGGCTCGTCGTACGCGGTCCGGCCGTTGTCGCCGGTGACGAGCAGGACCCGCACCTTGCCCGTGCGGTACAGCTCGGCGGCGGTGTCGAGGCGGTGCGCGAGGTACGGGGTCGGGCGCCCCCGCCACAGGCCGGCGCCGAAGACGAGGGCGACGTCCCGGGCGGGCACGTCCGCGGTGGTGCGGAGCCTCCCGGCGGCGGCCGCGTGCGTCCAGGTGACCGGCAGGAGGGCGAGGACGACCCCCGCCATCACGGCCTGGACGGCGCGGCGGCGGGCCCGGACGGTGCGGGGGAGCCACCGGGTGAACCGTGCCGGCATGCGGGAACCTCCGTGGATCGGCGTCGTGCTGTCACCCGGTCCGACGCGCTCCGGCCGGGTTCGGTTCGCCGGGCGTCCGGTCCGTTCCGTAGAGCACCCCGGTCAGGACCAGGCCGAGCAGCATGCCGAGGAGCTGGGCGGCGGCGAAGGCGGGCACCGAGGCGGGGGCGATGCCGGTGAAGGAGTCGGAGAGGGAACGGCCCAGGGTGGCCGCCGGGTTGGCGAAGGAACCGGAGGAGGTGAACCAGATCGCCGCGCCGACGTACCCCGCCACCGCGACCGGCGCGAGGGCCGTCCGGCCGGTGTGGCGCAGGCCCTGGACGACGAGGACGAGCCCGGCGGTGGCGACGGTCTCGCCGAGCAGCAGGTGGGGCGCCGAGTACGGCTCGGTGGCCCAGGAGCCGGGCGCGCGCCCGAACATCGCCTCCGCGAGCAGGGCGCCCGCGACGGCCCCGGCGAACTGGGCGCCGAGGTAGGCGAGGGCCTCGCGGCCACCCCGTTCGGGGCGCCGGGACCACCACTCGGAGAGGGTCACGACGGGGTTGAAGTGGGCCCCGGAGAGCGGGCCGACCAGGGCGATGAGCAGTCCCAGGCCGAGGGCGGAGGCGGCTGCGTTGGCGAGCAGCCGCACGCCGGCGTCCTGGCTGAGGGCGTCGGCCCGGATGCCGGAGCCGACGACGACGGCGACCAGGGCGGCGGTGCCGATGAACTCGGCGGCGGCGCGCCGGGGAAGCGACGCGGAGGACATTCTCATGTCGGAAAAGATATTCCGTCACGCGGAATGAAAAAAGGGAGGAAGAGAGACGGACGAGTCCGTACGATCCGTTCGTGATCACCGACGCCGCCGCCCGCGCGGACCTCCTCGACGCGACCGTCCGCAACAACGCCGAGTGGTGCCGGGCCATGTGCCGCGCCCACGGGCACCCCGGCACCTTCGGATCCCGCGCCTGGACCAGCGACCGGCGCACCCCGCTCTACTACCCGGACGCCGTGACCCTGACGGAGGACGCGGACGCGCGGGACGTCCTCGGCGCCATCGACCGCTCCGCCCCCGGTGCCTCCGTCAAGGACTCCTTCGCCCGCCTCGACCTGGCCGCCGAGGGCTTCCGGCTCCTCTTCGAGGCGCGCTGGATCCACCGGCCCGCCGGCCTCCCCGCCCCCGTCCCCGCCGCCGGTGACTGGCGGCCCGTCCGCACCCCGGAGCAGCTCGCCGCCTGGGCCCTGGCCTGGAGCGGCGGCGACGCCGGGGAGGCCGCGCTCTTCCACCCCCGCCTCCTCGACGACCCGGACACCACCGTCGTCGGCGGACACGCGCCCGACGGCCGTCTCGTCGGTGGCGCCGTGCTGAGCGCGAGCGCCCGCGTCACCGGCGTCTCCAACCTCTTCGCGGTGGACGGCACCGACCCCGCCCGCGTCTGGGCGGGCGTCCTCGCCGCCGCCCCCGCCGGCCTCCCCGTCGTCGGCTACGAGTCCGGCGACGCCCTCACCGACGCCCTCGCCGCCGGCTTCGAGGAGACCGGCCCGCTCCGGGTCTGGCTGGACGCCTGACAGCGCCCCGGGGCCGGACGTGAGGTCGCGGCAACCGGCTGTGACCCCGGCGCAACGGGCGCGCAACGCGCCTCCGTCAGGATCGGTCCGTGACGGACCCGCGCCGCGCGTCCGTCCGACCGCCGGGCGCCGGCGGGGCCGGGTGGGCGCGTCCGCGCGGACACCGGAGCGGCCGCCCGCTCGCCGGAGCAACCGGACGAGGTGCGTCCGTACGGCCGTCCACGAGGGAAGCCGGACGAGGAGGTCCCCCATGCCCGGTCCCACCGCCCGCCCACCGGCCGTCCGTCCACCGGCCGTCCGTCCACCGGCCGGCCGCCCGCCCCGTCCGGACGCGCCCGCCCCCGTCCTCGTCGCCGTCGGTCACGGCAGCCGCGACCCCCGTGCCCGCGCCACCCTGGCCCGGCTCCTCGACCGCGTCCGCGCCCTGCGCCCCGGACTCGACGTCCGCCTCGCCCACCTCGGCCTGAACGCCCCGCTCCTGGACGAGGCCCTCGCCGCCCTCGCCGCCGAGGGCCGGGAGGCGGTCCTCGTCCCCCTCCTCCTCGCCCCCGGCCACCACGTCACCCACGACCTGCCCGCCGCCGTCGCCGCCGTGCCCGGCCTCCGGGCCCGTGTCGCCGGTCCCCTCGGCGCCCACCCCCTCCTCGCCGAAGCCCTCGCCGGGCGGCTCGCCGAGGCCGGCCGGGGCGCCCCGACCGCCACCGGGGTCGTCCTCGCCGCCGCCGGCTCCCGCGACCCCCGGTCCGCCGCCGAGACCCGCCGCACCGCCGCCCTCCTCGGCGAACGCCTCGGCGGCGTGCCCGTCCTGCCCGCCTACGCCTCCGCCGCCGCGCCCACCGTCCCCGACGCCGTCGCCGCCCTCGCCGCCCGGGGCCACCACCGGATCGCGGTCGCCTCCTGCTTCACCGCCCCCGGCCTCTTCGCCGCCCGCGCCGCCGCCCACGCCCCCTGGACCGCCGCCGAACCGCTCGGCGACCACCCGGCCCTCGCCCGCCTGGTCCTCCACCGCCACGACCGCGCGTCGGGACCCCGGGCCGCCGCCCCCGTACGGGAACCCACCGCCGTCTGAGGGCTTCTGTCGGTCCTTCCGGTTACCTTCGAGACATGGAAGGCATCGCAGACACCAGGGACAGCGCAGACACCACGGACACCACGGGCATCACCGGCACGGGCATCACCGGCACCGGCGGCGTCCCCGGCTACGATCCCGCCGACACCGAGCGCTGGGACGCGGAGCCCGACAAGCGGCCCGGACGCACCGCCTTCCAGCGCGACCGCGCCCGCGTGCTGCACTCCGCCGCGCTCCGCCGGCTCGCGGGCAAGACCCAGGTCGTCACCCCCGGCACGCGGAGCCACGCCTGGGACGCCAGCCCCCGCACCCGGCTCACCCACTCCCTGGAGTGCGCCCAGGTCGGCCGCGAGCTGGGCGCCGCCCTGGGCTGCGACCCCGACCTGGTCGAGGCCGCCTGCCTCGCCCACGACATGGGCCACCCGCCCTTCGGGCACAACGGCGAGCAGGCCCTCAACGAAGTCGCCGGGGACTGCGGCGGGTTCGAGGGCAACGCCCAGTCGCTCCGCCTCCTCACCCGCATCGAGCCCAAGCGCTTCGTCCAGGACGCGGGCGGCGGCCTCGTCAGCGTCGGCCTCAACCTCACCCGGGCCACCCTCGACGCCGCCACCAAGTACCCCTGGGGGCGCGGCGGCCACCCCACGGACCCCGGCTCGCCCAAGTTCGGCGTGTACGAGGACGACCTCCCCGTCTTCGAGTGGATCAGGCGGGGCGCCCCCGCCCACCGCAAGTGCTTCGAGGCCCAGGTCATGGACTGGGCCGACGACGTGGCCTACTCGGTCCACGACTTCGAGGACGGGCTGCACGCCGGGCACATCGACCCCAACCTCCTCCTCGCCGAACCCGAACGCGCCGACATCTGGCGGGTCGCGATCGGCCGTTACGTCCCGGAGGACACCGACCCGCAGGAGCTGGCCGACGCCCTGGACCGGCTGCTCGACCAGGAGTGGTGGCCGCACGGCTACGACGGATCGGCCGTCGCCCAGGCCCGCCTCAAGGACGCCACCAGCCAGCTCATCGGCCGCTTCTGCCTCGCCGCCGAGCACGCCACCCGCCGGACGTGGGGGTACGGCCCGGACGCCGGGGGAGGCCCCGGCCGCCTCACCCGCTACCGCGCCGAGCTGGTCGTCCCCCGCGAGACCCGCAACGAGTGCGCCGTCCTCAAGGCCGTCGCCGACCGGTACGTGATGCAGCGCGCCGAGCAGGAGGCCCTCCGTGCCGACCAGCGGATCGTCGTCGCCGAACTGGCCGAGGCCCTCGTCGCCCGCGCCCCCGACGGGCTGGAGCCGCAGTTCCGCGCCGCGTACGACACGGCCTCCGACGACCGGGCCCGCAAGCGCGTGATCGTGGACCAGATCGCCTCCCTCACCGACGCCTCGGCCCGTGCCCTCCACGCCCGCCTCCGCCCCGGACGGCGGTAGGGGAGGGGCCCGCGGCCCTCTTCCGCCGCCCTCCTCCGTGCGGGACGCTCGCATGCGGCCCCGGGGAGATACGGCCCGAAGAACGTCCGGGGGCGTAGGTTGGAAACGGTCGCAACGAGGAGGAAACGACGTGGTCGACGCAGATCAGACCTTTGTCATCGCCGGCGGGGGCCTGGCAGGGGCCAAAGCGGCGGAGACCCTGCGCGCCGAGGGGTTCAACGGCCGGGTGATCCTCATCGGGGACGAACGCGACCACCCCTACGAGCGCCCGCCCCTCTCCAAGGGGTACCTCACCGGCGCCGGGGAACGCGACGACGTCTTCGTCCACGACGCCGCCTGGTACGCGGCCAACGACATCGAGCTGCACCTCGGGCAGGCCGTCACCGCGATCGACCGCGAGGCCCGCACCGTCCGCCTCGGCGACGGCACCGTCATCCGCTACGACAAGCTGCTCCTGGCCACCGGCTCCGAGCCGCGCCGCCTCGACGTCCCCGGCACCGACCTCACCGGCGTCCACCACCTGCGCCGGCTCGCCCACGCCGACCGGCTCCGCCAGGTCCTCGCCGGCCTCGGCCGGGACAACGGCCACCTGGTGATCGCCGGCGCCGGCTGGATCGGCCTGGAGGTCGCCGCCGCCGCCCGCGGCTACGGCGCCGAGGTCACCGTGGTCGAGTCCGACCCCACCCCGCTCCACCGGGTCCTCGGCCCCGAGCTGGGCCAGCTCTTCGCCGACCTGCACAGCGACCACGGCGTCCGCTTCCACTTCGGCGCCCGGCTCACCGAGATCGTCGGCCAGGACGGCCTGGTCCTCGCCGTCCGCACCGACGACGGCGAGGAGCACCCGGCGCACGCCGTCCTCGCCGCGATCGGCGCCGCCCCCCGCACCGCCCTCGCCGAGAACTCCGGGCTCGCCCTGGTGGACCGGGCCGACGGCGGCGGCGTCGCCGTGGACGAGTCCCTGCGCACCTCCGACCCCGACATCTTCGCCGCGGGCGACGTGGCCGCCGCCCACCACCCGCTGCTGCGCACCCGCCTCCGCGTCGAGCACTGGGCCAACGCCCTCAACGGCGGCCCCGCCGCCGCCCGCGCCATGCTCGGCAAGCCGGTCTCCTACGACCGGCTGCCCTACTTCTTCTCCGACCAGTACGACCTGGGCATGGAGTACACGGGCTGGGCGCCCCCCGGCTCGTACGACCAGGTCGTGGTCCGCGGCGACACCGGGAAGCGCGAGTTCATCGCCTTCTGGCTCAAGGAGGGCCGGGTCCTCGCCGGCATGAACGTGAACGTGTGGGACGTCACAGAGCCGATCCGGCGGCTCGTCCGCTCCCGGGCCCGCGTGGACCCCGACGCCCTCGCCGACCCCTCCGTCCCCCTGGAGAGCCTGGTCTGAGGCTCCCCGGACCCCCCGGCCGCGCGCATTCCCGGAAGAAGGCCCCCCGCACCCCCGTAGAATTCACGCGTGGCAGGCAGGATCAACGATGACGACGTGAAGGCGGTACGGGACGCGGTCCCGATCGACGCCGTCGTGTCCGAGTACCTCCAGCTGCGCAACGCGGGCGGCGGGAACCTCAAGGGGCTCTGCCCCTTCCACGACGAGAAGTCGCCCTCCTTCCAGGTCAGCCCGAGCAAGGGACTCTTCCACTGCTTCGGCTGCCAGGAGGGCGGCGACACCATCGCCTTCGTGATGAAGATCGACCACCTCTCCTTCTCGGAGACGGTCGAGCGCCTCGCCGCCAAGGCGGGCATCACCCTGCGGTACGAGGAGGGCGGCTACAACCCCGGCCACCAGCGCGGGGAGCGCATCCGCCTGATCGAGGCCCACCAGGCCGCCGCCCGGTTCTACGCCGACCAGCTCGGCTCCGCCGAGGCCGAGACCGGCCGGAAGTTCCTCGCCGAGCGCGGCTTCGACCAGGCCGCCGCCGAGCACTTCGGCGTCGGCTACTCCCCGGCCGGCTGGGACCACCTCACCCGCTTCCTGCGCGGCAAGGGCTTCTCCGACCGGGAGCTGGTCCTCTCCGGGCTCTCCCAGGACGGCCGCCGCGGCCCCATCGACCGCTTCCGCGGCCGGCTCATGTGGCCGATCAAGGACGTCGGCGGCGAGATCGTCGGCTTCGGCGCGCGCAAGCTCCGCGACGACGACAACGGCCCCAAGTACCTCAACACGCCCGAGACGCCGATCTACAAGAAGTCCCAGGTCCTGTACGGCATCGACCTCGCCAAGAAGGACATCGCCAAGGCCAGCCGGGCCGTCGTGGTCGAGGGCTACACCGACGTCATGGCCTGCCACCTCGCCGGGGTCACCACCGCCATCGCCACCTGCGGGACCGCCTTCGGCGGCGACCACATCAAGATCCTCCGCCGCCTCCTCATGGACAACGGCTCGGCCCGCGTCATCTTCACCTTCGACGGCGACGCCGCCGGCCAGAAGGCCGCCCTGCGCGCCTTCGAGGACGACCAGAAGTTCGCCGCCGAGACGTACATCGCCATCGCCCCCGACGGCATGGACCCCTGCGACCTCCGGCTCGCCAAGGGCGACGAGGCCGTCGCGGACCTGGTCGAACCCCGCACCCCGCTCTTCGAGTTCGCCCTCCGCCAGATCGTGCGGCGGTACGACCTGGAGACCCCGGCGGGCCGGGCCGCCGCCCTGGACGAGGCCGCCCCCGTCGTCGCCCGCATCAAGAACGTCGCCTCCCAGCACGAGGTCGCCGTCCAGCTCGCCGGCATGCTCGGCATCCTCGACACCCAGTTCGTCGTCCGCCGGGTCGCCCAGATCGCCCGCTGGCAGCGGCAGGGCGGCAAGGGCCCCGCCCAGCAGCCCTCCCGGCGCGCCCACGACGCCCCGGCCCCGGCCGCCGCCCCCTCGGGCCCCGCGCTCAACCTGCGCAGCCCCGCCCACCGCACCGAGCGCGAACTCCTCAAACTCGCCCTCCAGCGGCCCGAACTGGTCTCCCCCGCCTTCGACGCGTACGGCGCGGACGAGTTCACCGCCCCGCCCTACGCGGCCGTCCGGCAGTGCATCCAGGACGCGGGCGGCGCCACCGGCGCTCCCGCCGACTACCTCGACGCCGTCCGCGAGGCGGCCCCCGACGACACCGTCCGCGCCCTCGTGACCGAACTCGCCGTCGAGACGATCTTCGCCAGGACCGTGGACGAGGCGTACGCCGGCGACCAGCTCGTCACGGTCCGCCTCCGGGCCGTCGACCGCCGCATCCGCGACGTCCAGGGCACCCTGGCCCGCCTCGGCCCGAACGGCGACCCGGAACGGACCGCGGCCGTGCAGAACGAACTGTGGGTGCTCACCCAGTACGGGCAGTCCCTCAGGAACAACGGCGCCGCCGCCCTCTGACGCTCGGTCACCCGGCGGACCCAAAAAGTCACCGCACGCCCCTCGTGGCGGCGATGTGTCGTACCCCACACTGGACGACGGTGCCGTTCCGCCCTTCCTGGAGGTCGCCCGCCGTGCAGACCCAGACCGTGCCGCAGGACCGGGCGGAACCCGGCGGGGACCGGGCAGAACCCGACGAGAACCAGCCGGAGGCCGGTGAGGCCCCGGACGAGGTCACGGAGGGCCCCGGCGAGGACCCGGAGGAGGCCGCGGTCCCGCCCCGGCGGCAGCGCCCCGGCCCCGGCGACAACGGCCTCTCCTCCGACCTCTTCCGGCAGTACCTGCGCGAGATCGGCCGCATCCCGCTCCTCACCGCCGAGGAGGAGGTCGAACTGGCCCGCCGCGTCGAGGCCGGCCTCTTCGCCGAGGAGAAGCTCGCCGGCACCCCGGACCTGGACACCCGCCTCGCGGACGACCTGGACCGGCTGGTCGTCCTGGGCCGGATCGCCAAGCGCAGGCTCATCGAGGCCAACCTCCGCCTCGTCGTCTCCGTCGCCAAGCGGTACGTGGGCCGCGGCCTCACCATGCTCGACCTCGTCCAGGAGGGCAACCTCGGCCTCATCCGGGCCGTCGAGAAGTTCGACTACGCGCGCGGCTTCAAGTTCTCCACCTACGCCACCTGGTGGATACGCCAGGCCATGTCCCGGGCCCTCGCCGACCAGGCCCGCACCATCCGCGTCCCCGTCCACGTGGTGGAGCTCATCAACCGGGTCGTCCGCGTCCAGCGCCGCATGCTCCAGGAACGCGGCTACGAACCCACCCCCGAGGAGGTCGCCGCCCAGCTGGACCTGTCCCCCGAACGGATCGGGGAGGTGCTCCGCCTCGCCCAGGAGCCGGTCTCCCTGCACGCCCCCGTCGGCGAGGAGGACGAGGTGGCCCTCGGCGACCTCATCGAGGACGGCGACGCCGCCTCCCCGGTGGAGTCCGCCGCCTTCCTGCTGCTCCGCCGCCACCTGGAGGACGTGCTCTCCACCCTCGGCGAACGCGAACGGAAGGTCGTCCGGCTCCGCTACGGCCTGGACGACGGCCGTCCCCGCACCCTGGAGGAGATAGGACAGCTCTTCGGCGTGACGCGCGAACGCATCCGGCAGATCGAGTCCAAGACCCTCGCCAAACTCCGCGCCCACACCTACGCGGACCAGCTCAGGGGATACCTGGACTGAGGGAGCGGACCGCGACGGAAGCGGAAAGGGGCCCGTGCCGGACGCGGCACGGACCCCCCCGGAGCGGTCGCCGGTCAGTCGACCTCCGCCACCGCCTGCGCGAACTGCGCCGCGTACAGCCGCGCGTAGGCCCCGCCGGACGACAGCAGGTCCTCGTGCGTGCCCTGCTCCACGATCGAGCCGTTCTCCATCACCAGGATCACGTCCGCGTCCCGGATCGTGGAGAGCCGGTGCGCGATCACGAACGAGGTGCGCCCGTGGGCCAGGCGGGCCATCGCCTTCTGGATCAGCACCTCGGTACGGGTGTCGACCGAACTGGTCGCCTCGTCCAGGACGAGGATCACCGGGTCCGACAGGAACGCGCGCGCGATGGTGATCAGCTGCTTCTCGCCCGCGCTGACCCCCGTGCCCTCGTCGTCGATGACGGTGTCGTACCCGTCGGGCAGCGTCCGGACGAACCGGTCGGCGTGGGCCGCCCGCGCCGCCTCCTCGATCTCCTCCCGGGTCACCGGACGCGTCGCGCCGTACGCGATGTTGTCCGCGATGGTGCCGCCGAAGAGCCAGGTGTCCTGGAGGACCATCCCGAGCGCGGCCCGCAGCCGCTCGCGGGAGAGCGTCGAGACGTCCACCCCGTCCAGGGCGATCCGGCCGCCCGTCACCTCGTAGAACCGCATCAGCAGGTTCACCAGGGTCGTCTTGCCGGCGCCCGTCGGGCCGACGATCGCGACCGTCTGGCCCGGTTCCACGGTGAGCGACAGGTCCTCGATGAGCGGCTTGTCCTCCTCGTAGCGGAAGGAGACGTGCTCCAGGGCGACCTTCCCCCTGAGCTCCAGCGGCTTTTCGTCCGCCGGGGCGTCCGGCTCCTGCTCCTCCGCGTCGAGCAGCTCGAAGACCCGCTCGGCCGAGGCGACGCCCGACTGCACCAGGTTCGCCATCGACGCCACCTGCGTCAGCGGCATCGAGAACTGGCGCGAGTACTGGATGAACGCCTGCACGTCACCGATGGAGAGCGTGCCGCTCGCCACCCGCAGACCGCCGACCACGGCCACCAGGACGTAGTTGATGTTCGAGAGGAAGAACATCACCGGCTGCATCACGCCGGAGTTGAACTGCGCCCTGAACCCGGCCTCGTACAGCGCCTCGTTCTGCTCGCGGAAGTCCCGCGCGGACTCCTCCTGCCGCCCGAAGACCTTCACCAGGGCGTGCCCGCTGTACATCTCCTCGACGTGCGCGTTGAGCGTGCCCGTGGACTTCCACTGCTGCACGAAGTGCGGCTGCGAGCGCTTGCCGATCCGCGCCGCGACGAACACCGACAGCGGCACCGTCACCAGGGCCACCAGGGCGAGCAGCGGCGAGATCCAGAACATCATCGCGAGCACGCCGACGATCGTGAGCAGCGAGTTGATCAGCTGGCCCATCGACTGCTGGAGCGTCTGGGAGATGTTGTCGATGTCGTTGGTCGCCCGGGACAGCACCTCGCCGCGCTTGGCCCTGTCGAAGTACGACAACGGCAGCCGCGCCAGCTTCGTCTGGACGTCCTCCCGCATCCGGTAGACCGTCCGGTTGATCACCTTGATCGACAGGCGGGTGGAGACCAGCATCAGCAGGCCCGCCGCCACGTACACCGCCAGGACCAGGAGCAGCACCCCGCCCACGGCGGAGAAGTCGATCCCCCGCCCCGGCGTGAAGTCGACCCCGGACAGCATGTCCGCCATGCCGCCCTGGCCCCGGGCGCGCAGCCCCTCCAGGGTCTGTTCCTTCGTGGCGCCCGCGGGCGTCTGCCGCCCGACCACGCCGGCGAAGATCAGGTCCGTCGCCCGGCCGAGGATCTTCGGCCCGACCACGGAGGCCGCCACCGAGAGCACGCCGGCGGCCAGCATCGCCCAGAGCGCGCCGCGTTCGGGCGCGAGCTGCCGCAGCAGCCGTTTCCCCGACCCCTTGAAGTCCATCGACCGCTGGTCGGGGCCGCCACCGGCCATCATGCGTCCGCCAGGACCGGCCATCAGGCTGCCTCCGCCTCGGTCAGCTGGGAGAGCACGATCTCCCGGTACGTCTCGTTGTCCGCCATCAGTTCGTGGTGCCGTCCGGTGCCCACGACCCGGCCCTCGTCGAGGACCACGATCCGGTCGGCGTCCCGGATGGTCGACACCCGCTGGGCGACGATCACCACGGTCGAGTCCGCCGTCTCCTCGGCCAGCGCGGCCCGCAGCAGGGCGTCCGTCTCGTAGTCGAGCGCGGAGAACGAGTCGTCGAAGAGGTAGATCTCCGGCCGCTGCACCAGCGTCCGCGCGATCGCGAGCCGCTGCCGCTGCCCGCCGGAGACGTTGGTGCCGCCCTGCGCGATCGGGGAGTCCAGGCCGTTCTCCAGCTTCCGCACGAAGTCGGCGGCCTGGGCGACCTCCAGGGCGTGCCACAGCTCCTCGTCGGTCGCGTCGGGCTTCCCGTACCGCAGGTTCGTCGCCACCGTCCCCGAGAAGAGGTACGGCTTCTGCGGCACCAGGCCCACCGTCCGCGCCATCAGGGCGGGGTCGAGCCTCCGCACGTCCACGCCGTCGACCAGGACCTCGCCGCCGGTCGCGTCGAAGAGCCGGGGCACGAGCCCGAGCAGGGTCGACTTGCCGCTGCCCGTCGAGCCGATGATCGCGGTGGTCTCGCCGGGCCGGGCCACGAGTCCGACGTCCTTGAGGACGGACTCCTCCGCGCCCGGGTACCGGAAGTCCGCGTTCCTGATCTCCAGGTGCCCCCGCCGGTCGAGCGTCGTCACCGGCTCGGTCGGCGGCACCACGCTGGAGTCGGTCGCGAGGACCTCCTCGATCCGCTCCGCGCACACCTCGGCGCGCGGCACCATCATGAACATGAAGGTGGCCATCATGACGGCCATCACGATCTGCATCAGATAGGCGAGGAAGGCGGTCAGCGCGCCGATCTCCATCCCGCCGCTGTCGATGCGGTGGGCGCCGAACCAGACCACGGCCACGCTGGACACGTTCACGACGGTCATCACCGTCGGGAACATCAGCGCCATCAGCCGGCCGGTCGCCAGCGACACGTCGGTCAGCTCGCGGTTGGCACCCCGGAAGCGCTCCTCCTCGTACGCGTCCTTCACGAACGCCCGGATGACCCGGTTGCCGGTGATCTGCTCGCGCAGCACCCGGTTCACCGTGTCGAGGCGCGTCTGCATGGTCCGGAAGAGCGGCCGCATCCTCCGCACGATCAGCGAGACGGCGACGCCGAGCACCGGCACCACCGCGAGCAGCACGCCCGACAGGGGCACGTCCTGGCCGAGCGCCATCACGATGCCGCCGACGCACATGATGGGCGCGGAGACCATGAGCGTGAACGCCATCAGGACCAGCATCTGGACCTGCTGCACGTCGTTGGTCGTCCGGGTGATCAGCGAGGGCGCGCCGAAGTGCCCCAGCTCGCGGGCGGAGAAGGACTGCACCCGGTCGAAGACGGCGCCGCGCACGTCACGGCCGAGGGCGGACGCGGTCCGCGCGCCGTAGTACACGGCCCCGACGTTGCAGACGACCTGGACGACGGAGACGCCGACCATCAGGGCGCCGAACCGGAGGATGTAGCCGGTGTCCCCCCGGACGACACCGTTGTCGATGATGTCGGCGTTCAGGGTCGGCAGGTAGAGGCTCGCGCAGGTCTGCAGGAACTGGAGGAGGACGAGCAGCGCGATGGGTTTTCGGTAGGGCCGGAGGTGGGTTCGGAGAAGTCTTATGAGCACGGGACTTACTATCGCCCGCGACCCCGCGCCGTTACGACTGGTTTCCGGGGCGCGCGGAAGCCTGGCGAAGACTTTGCGAAAGGGCCGGCCCCGGGGGCTCGCGGGCCCCGGCCTCCGGCCCCGCGAGCCCCCGGCCGGAACCCGCCTACCCGCCGAACGCGCCCGGGTGGATCTGCTCCCGCGTCGCCGTGTACTGCTGCCGCACGGCCTGTCCCGCCGCCAGCTCCTCGCCCGGCTCCAGGACCTGCGTGGCGGCGCCCTGCCAGGCCGGGGGAGCCGTGGGGGAGAGCGTGCCCCGCGCGACCCCGAGGGCCCAGGCGGCCTGCCGGGCCGCGCCGAGCGCCGCGTAGTCGGCGGGCTGCGGGACGACGACCTGGGCGCCGAAGACCGCCGGCGCGAGCGCCTGCACCGACGCCAGCGCGGCGGCCGCGCCGAGCAGGAAGACCCGCCGCACCTCGACGCCCCGCCCCCGCAGCACGTCCATGGCGTCGGCGAGCGAGCAGAGCATCCCCTCGAACGCCGCCCGCGCCAGGTGCTCGGGCTTCATCGCCTCGCGCCGGAGGCCGCTGAGCGTGCCCGCGGCGTTCGGCAGGTTCGGGGTCCGCTCACCCTCCAGGTAGGGCAGCAGGACGAGGCCGGAGGCGCCCGGCGTCGACTTCAGGGCGAGCGTCGAGAGTTCTTCGAGGGAGTCGAGGCCCAGCATCTCGGCGGTGCCGCGCAGCGCCCGCACCGCGTTGGAGGTCGAGACGACCGGCAGGTGCATGCCGGTGGCGTCGGCGAAGGAGGTGATCATGCCGCTGGGGTCGGCGAGGGCCTCGTGGTGCACGGCCATCACGGAGCCCGAGGCGCCGAACGAGACCACCGCGTCACCGGGACCGAGCCCGAGCCCGAGCGCGGCGGCCATGGTCTCGCCGGTGCCGGCGGAGATCAGCAGCCCCTCGGGGGTGGTGCCGGCGGCCTCGGCGGGGCCGAGGACCTCCGGCAGCACGGCCTGGTGGCCGAGGGCGAGCTCCACGAGGTCGGGGCGGTACGCGCCGGTGCGGGCCGACCAGTAGCCGGTGCCGGAGGCCGCGCCCCGGTCGGTGGTGCGGCGGACGGGACGGCCCAGGAGCTGCCAGACCAGCCAGTCGTGCGGCTGGAGGATCATGGCCACCCGCCGGGCGTGCTCGGGCTCGGTCCTGGCCAGCCAGCGCAGCTTGGCGACCGGCCGGCCCGATCCGGGCACGCTGCCGACGGCCTCGGCCCACGCCTGCCGCCCGCCCAGCGACTCCACCAGGTCGGCGGCGGCCACCTGCGCCCGTTTGTCGTTGCGGACGAGCGCGGGCCGCACGAGGCCGCCCTGCGCGTCGAGCGGTACGAGCCCGTGCTGCTGCGCGGAGACCCCGATGGCCTCCACGCCCTCCAGGAGGCCGCCGGTGGCGGCCTCCCCGAGCGAGAGCAGCCAGGTCTGCGGATCGACGTCCACCGCCTTCGGCTCACCGGGGTGCGGAGCGTACCCCTGGCGCAGTACGGCACCCGTGTCCGTGTCGCAGACGACGATGCGTGTGAACTCAGCAGAGCTGTCCAGTCCGGCGACTATCCCCATGCCGACCGATTCTGCCGCACGCGGGGCCTCACGTGTTGCTGGTGCCCCACTCGTCGTTCCCGACCTTGCCGTCGCTCCGGCCGCGCTCGCGCAGCGCCTGGACCTTGTCGGCCACGGCGGGCGGCAGGCGGTCGCCCACCTTGTCGCCCACCACGTGCGCGGCCTTGCCGGCGACCTGCCGCCCGGTCTGGGCGGCGGACTCGGCGGCGTTCCGCACGGCCGGGTTCTCGGTGAGGTCCTTGGCGGACCTCTTCAACTGCTCGTAGCGCTCGCGTCCGGCTCGTGTGCCGATGACGTAACCGAGGGCGAGTCCCATGACGAACGTCAGCTTGTATCGCATGGCCACCACCTTCCCTGGAGAGCTTCACTGATGCATGGCCGGTGCGTACCGGTGGCTTCGCCGGTGCCCGCGGTGATACCGATTGGCGGAGCACCCCCCTGCTTGCGCTAATGTATGTGTCGCAGCGAGCGCACGCCGCCCGGGAAGGCCCGAGGTGCAACCGTTCGGTGCAACGCAGCAATCCCCTGTAGCTCAATTGGCAGAGCAGCCGGCTGTTAACCGGCAGGTTACTGGTTCGAGTCCAGTCGGGGGAGCGCGGTCCCCTGTAGCTCAATTGGCAGAGCATTCGGCTGTTAACCGGAGGGTTGCTGGTTCGAGTCCAGCCGGGGGAGCGGAACGGAGAAGGACCCTTCGGGGTCCTTTTTCGCGTCTCCGGGAACCGCGCGGAGCCCCCCGGGGTCTTCATGGTCGAGCGGAGCCGATCATCCGGAGCAGGAGATCGTATGAGCGGCTATGCTGCGGCAGACGGCGCGCACACATGTACGCGTCTCGCCGTACGGGGCGGTAGCTCAGCCGGTTAGAGCAGCGGACTCATAATCCGTCGGCCGTGGGTTCGAGTCCCACCCGCCCCACCAAGGAAACTCTCCTGACCTGCGAAAACGGCCCCGAAGGGGCCACTTCGCACGCGGCGGTCGCCTTTCGTCGGCGGGCGGAAGGGGCATCCCCGGCCGGCTTCGCCGGACCCGCCCTCTTCGGTCCGCGGCATTGACCGGATCGTCGATGTGGAGCGACACCGATGATCCCACGGCGACCCCGCGGCTCCCGCGTGTGACACGCCGCACTTCACCGCCGGGCGCCGGGCCGCACGTCCGCCGGCGTGCGCGGTCTCCCCGGTGCCGTGCGTACGGCGCGAAGCCCCGGTGCGCGGGGCGGCACCGGGGCTTCCGCACGACTCGTGCGAGGGGGTGTGGTCACTCCACGACCAGTTCGACCTCGATGTTGCCGCGGGTGGCCTTGGAGTACGGGCAGAAGGCGTGGGTCTTCTTCAGGAGGGCCAGGCCCGCCTCGCCCTGGAGGTGGTCCGGGAACTCGGCGCGCATGACGACCGAGAGGCCGAAGCCGTCGTCTGCGGGGTCCTTGCCGAGGGAGACCTCGGCGGTGATCGAGGCGTCCGAGATGTCGATCTTCTCCCGCCGGGCGATCACGCCCATCGCGCTGGCGAAACAGGCCGCGTACCCGGCGGCGAAGAGCTGCTCGGGGTTGGTGCCCTCTCCGTTGCCGCCGAGGGCCTGGGGGTGGGCGAGCGCGAGGTCGAGCCGGCCGTCGGAGCTGATGGCCCGGCCCTCGCGGCCGTTGGCGGTGGCGACGGCGGTGTAGATCGCGTCCATGGTTCTTCCGTCCTGTCCTGGGGTGTGGTGGCCCTTTATTTGTAGCGCGTCATTAAGTTGTGCGCAACTCAATCGCGCGTCAGGAGGCCCGGCGTATCCTGGAGCCATGGAGACTCCCGACCCCCTCCCTGCTTCCCCTGCTCTTCCCGGTCTCCCCGACGGGGACTTCCTCCGCCTCGACCGGCAGATCTGCTTCTCCCTGCACGCGGCGGCCCGCGCCTTCAACGGCGTCTACCGCGACGCCCTCAGGGAGCTCGGCCTCACCTATCCCCAGTACCTCGTGATGCTCGTGCTCTGGGAGCACCGCGAGCTCTCCGTGAAGGGGATAGGCGAGCGGGTGCGGCTCGACTCCGGGACCCTGTCGCCGCTGCTCAAGCGGCTCGAAGCCGCCGGGTACGTCGAGCGGCGGCGCAGCGCCGAGGACGAGCGGTCCGTCACCGTGCGCCTCACGGAGGCCGGTGCCGGGCTGCGGGAGAAGGCCCTCGGCGTGCCGCGCCGGATCGCCGCCGCCACCGGCCTGGATCTCGGGGAACTCCACGACCTGCGCGAACGGCTCGACGCGCTGACCGTCCGGCTCGCCGCCGTCGACCCCGGGGACCTTTCCGGCTGCGCCTGAGCCCCCCGAGCTTTCCCGCCGGGTCCCGCGCCCCGGACGCCACGCCGGCCGTGTTCAGCGGCGCCGGGCCGACCTCGCCCGCGCGTGGTTCAGGCCGAGGAGCACGCAGACGTCCGTCAGGAGCGGTACGTGGTAGGCGAGCGGTCGGGGACCCGCCTGGTCCGGGCGCGAGCTGAAGCCGCCGTCCGGCCGCTGCCGTTCCAGGAGGTGCCGCGCCGCCCGCGCGGTGGCACGCCGGGCGCCGGGCGCCCGCGCCACGGCGATCAGCGCGTACGCCGTGCTGATCGGGTCGGACGGGTCCGGGGGCACGTGCCCCCACCCGCCGTCCCCGTTCTGGGTGTCGAGCAGCCGCGCCACCGCCCGCTCCCGGGCCCGCGCGGACCCGGGGGCCAGGGGATGGCCGGGCGCCACGGCCCGGAAGGAGTCGTGGGCGAGGACGGTGCGGAAGAGGGCGTTGCTCTCGTTGAGGCTCCAGCTCCGCTCGCACGGCCCGGCGGCCTCCTCGCGGGCCGCGAGGAACCGGACGGCGGACCCGACCGCCGCGCGGTGCGCGGGCTCGGGGGCCAGCGCGTTCACCGCCGCCGCCGTTATGGCCACCTCCGACGCCGTGCCGCGCTCGAAGGTCGGGAAGCCGCCGTCCTCGCCCTGCCGGGCCAGCAGGTACCGCTCGCCGGCCGCCACCCCGGCCCCGTACCGCCCCGCCGCCCGCAGGAACTCCACGCAGTACGCCGTGTCGTCCACGTCGCTCTGCCCGACGCCCCGCTCGAAACCCCAGCCGCCGTCCGGGTTCTGGTGCCGCGACAGGGACGCCGCGAGCCTCCGCAGGACGGGGGCGGGCGCTCCCGCTCCGGCCAGGGCGAGGCCGCCGGTCGCCGTCGCGAACACGTCCATGCCCGTGAGGAACGGCAGCCCGCCGTCCTCGGCCAGCGCCTCCCGCACCTCCCCCGCCCGCGCCCGGACGGCCGCCGCGTACCGGGGCCGCAACCGCAGCGCGAGCAGGGCGAGGAGCCGGGCGAGGTGGTTGCCGTACGGGGGAGGGCCGGGCAGCGCGCAGGGTTCGAGGGTCCGCCAGTCGTCCTCGGTGACGAGCCGGGGGGAGTGCGTGCCGAAGGCGTACAGGACCTTCAGGGCGGCCATCTCCGTGATCAGCCAGCGCTGTTGGCCGCGCG
This sequence comes from Streptomyces sp. NPDC001744, assembly GCF_042892575.1. Lineage (NCBI taxonomy): Bacteria > Bacillati > Actinomycetota > Actinomycetes > Kitasatosporales > Streptomycetaceae > Streptomyces > Streptomyces sp. NPDC001744. The sequence goes on along the minus strand of NZ_JBIAUG010000013.1, from coordinate 131,923 downwards.
CCTCGAAGAGGGAGGCGGGGGAGGGGAGCGCGGGGAAGGAGTGGGCGCCCAGCTCTGCCAGGACCGTGCGGAACATCAGGTGCTTGCGTCCGGCGGTGAAGTGGACGAAGCCGCCGAGCAGCCGGGCCAGCGCCTCCCGCCCGTCCGCGTACTCGCCGAGGGCCGCGCGGGCCGCCGCCTCCTGCACGGGGTCGGGGGCGCCCTCGTCCAGGGCGGTCTTCAGGCGGCGCCGGAGCCGTTCCTGGGCGTCCGGGTCCACGTCCGTCACCGTGAGCAGCCGCAGGGCCAGGGCCGACTCCAGGACCCGGCTGTCGCACGGGGCGCGCAGCAGTCCGTGCGGCCCGGCGGCGGCGAGCAGGCGGGCGGCGAGCCGGGTCCGGGCGCGGTCGAGCCGGTCCGCCCCGGCGGGCGGCGGGGGACCGGGAACGGCGAGGGAGGCACCGGGTAAGGGGGGCGCGCAGTGCGTCATGGAGGGATGTCCTTGGGGGAGGTCGTGCGGAAGGAAGGGAGGGGTGGTGCGGAGGAGGGGTGCGGGACGGGCGCCGTACGGACCGGGCGCGCCCCGGTGGGGCCGGGCCTCCCCGGCCGGTCCGGCTTCTGTCGCGGTTCCCGGGGCGCCGTCGCGCGGGACGCCTCCCCCGGCCGGACCGCGCCGCCGCCGGGACGTCGTGGTGGTCCGGGCGGACCGGCGCGCAAGGGCCGTGCCGGGGGAGGCGTACCCGTCCGGGCGCGGCCGGGCCGCCCGGACCGGCCGCCGCGTACCGCCGCGACGGCCCGCCCGGGGTCGCGGCCGGCCCGCCCGGGGGCGTGGCCCGTCCGTCCCGAACCGTCAGCCGTTGCCGGAGGTCCGCTCGGTCGCCCCGCTCGCAGGGGTGTGCGAGAGGGGGCGTGCGGGGACGGAACGCGCGCCGGGGGCGTGCGGATCCTGGGCGTGCGCGCTCTTGTCCGCCGGTGGAAACGCGTCACCCTCGTTCCCGTGGTCGGCGTTCCGTCGCCGGGCAGGGGTGTCGCCCGCGAGGAGAGGCCGTTCGGAGGTGTTCCGGGAGCCCGCGCGGCCCTCCCGTGAAGGGGAGCCGGAGGCACGCCGAGGGTGACGCGTCGTGCTTGCATGATGACGAATCGTAAACCCCGTACCGATCTTCACCCTCCACGCGTGCCTCTGACGGGTCATCCCTCGAACTCCTCGGCGAATCGAGCGTTCGATTTCAGTCGGGCGTGTCCGGCCCCGGTGTTCCACCCCTCCCGCCCTCCCGGCCGGAAAACTGTAAGGAGCCAGCTCCTTCTCCGCCCCTATACTCGCTCCATGTCCGACATCACCGTCCGGCGCGCCACCGCCGACGACTCACGGCGTCTCACCCGGCTGGTACGGGGCTCCCGGGCCTATCGGGGGGACTACGCCGCCATGGTCGAGGGGTACCGGGTCGGCGGTTCGTACATCGAGCACCACGCCGTCTTCGTCGCCGCCGACGGGGGCGGAGAGGGGCGCGTCCTCGGGTTCTACGCGCTGCTGGTCGACGAGGCCGAACTGGACCTCGCGTTCGTCGCCGACGAGGCCCAGGGGCTCGGCATCGGGCGCCTCCTCATGGAGCACATGACCGCACGGGCCAGGGCCGCCGGACTCGGCTCCGTGAAGGTCGTCGCGCACCCGCCCGCCGAGGAGTTCTACCTGCGCACCGGCGCCGTCCGCACCGGCACCGTCCCGCCCTCCGGCCGCGTCCACTGGGAGCGTCCCGAACTGCGGTACGACGTCGCGTGACCGCCACCGACGAACGCGAGCGCGAGCGGGGACGGCGGCGGGTCCTCGCCGACCTCACCCCGCTGCGCACCTCCGCGCACTTCCGCCGCCTCTGGTTCGGGAACACCGTCTCCTGGGTCGGGCAGGGCATGACCGCCCTCGCCGTCTCCCTCCAGGTGTACGACCTCACCCGCTCGCCCTTCTCCGTCGGGCTCGTCGGGCTGTTCTCCCTCGTCCCGCTCGTCGTCTTCGGCCTGTACGGCGGCGCCGTCGCCGACACCGTCGACCGCCGCAGGCTCGGCCTCGTGGCCGCCGCGGGCTCCGCCGCGCTCTCCGTGTCCCTGGCCGCCGCCGCGTTCGCCGGCTTCCACCGGGTCGGGTTCCTGTACGGGGTCGTCGCCCTCCAGGCCGTGTGCGCCGCGCTCAACGCGCCCGCCCGCAACGCGATGATCCCCCGGCTCCTGCCGCCCGAACAGCTGCCCGCCGCCAACGCGCTGAACTCGATGGTCACCACCTTCGGCACCCTCGTCGGCCCCAGCCTCGGCGGGCTGATCGTCGGATTCTCCGGCTACCAGACCGCCTACCTGGTCGACGCCGTCGCCTTCACCGCGAGCCTGTACGCGATGTGGCGGCTGCCGCCGATGCTCCCGGACCGCCGGAAGGGCCGGCGCGCCTCGGTCCTCGACGGGCTGCGCTTCCTCGCCACCCGCCCCAACCTGCGCATGACGTTCTTCTCGGACTTCTGCGCGATGATCCTCGCCCACCCCCGCGCCCTGTTCCCGGCCGTCGCCGTGCTCTGGTACGGGGGCGACGCGAAGACCACCGGACTCCTCGTCGCCGCACCCGCGTGCGGGGCGCTCCTCGGCGGGGTCCTGTCCGGCTGGCAGGGCCGCGTCCGGCACCACGGGCGGGCGATCCTGCTCGCGGTCGCCTGCTGGGGCACCGCCATCGCCGTCTTCGGGCTGACCCGGAACCTCTGGCTCGGGCTGCTGTTCCTGGCCCTCGCCGGATACTCCGACACCGTCTCGATGATCTTCCGGAACACGATGATGCAGGTCGCGGCCCCGGACGAGATGCGCGGCCGGCTCCAGGGCGTCTTCATCGCGGTCGTCGCGGGAGGGCCCCGCCTCGGGGACTTCCTCGCGGGGTCGGTGGCGGACCTGACCTCCCCGGCCGTCGCCGTCACCGGCGGCGGGATCGCCTGTGTCGTCGCCGTCGGACTGCTCGCCCTGTACGGGCGCGGATTCCGCCGCTACGACGCCCTCGCCCCGACGCCGTGACCGGCCGCCGGGCCCGCTCCCGGCGTCCCGTCGGCCGGCCGTGCGCTCAACCGGCCGGCGGCAGCGCCTTCTTCAGGACCTTGCCCAGGTCGTTGCGGGGGAGGGCGTCCAGGTAGCGCACCGTCCGGGGCCGTTTGTGCGGGGCGAGGAGCCCGGCCACGTGGTCCGCCAGCTCCGCCCCGCCCGGCGGCCGCGCCGCGTCGGCGGGCACCACCCAGGCCACGATCCGCTCGCCCAGGTCCGGGTCGGGCTCGCCGGTGACGGCCGCCTCCCGCACCCCCGGGTGGTCGAGGAGCGCGTTCTCGATCTCGCCCGCTCCGATCTTGTGACCGCCGCTCTTGATCAGGTCGGTCGCCTTCCGGCCCACCAGGCGGACCGTCCCGTCGGACTCCCGCACGGCCATGTCGCCGGTGCGGAACCAGTCGCCGTCGAAGGCCGCCGCCGTCGCCTCCGGCCGGTTCAGGTAGCCGGAGAAGAGGTTCGGGCCGCGCACCTGCACCTCGCCCACCGTCTCCCCGTCGTACGCGCCGAGCACCGAACCGTCCTCGTCCACGAGGCGCAGGTCCACACCGGGCAGCGGGGTCCCGACCGTCCCCGGCCGGGGCCTCCCGCCCGGCCGGACGCTGGTGTTCATGAGCGTCTCGGTCATCCCGTACCGCTCCACGACCGTCCGCCCCGTCGCCGCGGCGATCCGCTCGTGGTCGTGGACCGGGAGCGCCGCCGAGCCCGACACGAGGAGCCGCGCCCCGGCGAGCGCCCGGACCAGTGCCCCGTCGCCGGAGAGCGCGTCCGCGAGCCGGTGGTACATGGTCGGCACGCCGAACAGCATCGTGCCCCCGGCCTCCAGCCCCCGTGCCACGCCCTCCACCGAGAACGCGCCCAGGTGCCGGACCTCACCGCCCCGCCGCAGCGGGCCCAGGACGCCGAGGACGAGTCCGTGGACGTGGAACAGCGGCAGCGCGTGCACCAGGACGTCGTCGGCCGTCCACGCCCAGGCCCCGGCCAGCGCGTCGAGGGAGGCGGCGACCGCCCGGCGGGAGAGCAGGACCCCCTTCGGCGGGCCCGTGGTGCCGGAGGTGTAGACGATCAGGGCCGGGGACTCGGGGTCGATCCCGCCGTCACCGGGTACGGACGCCTCCGGGGCCGGGACGATGGATCCCCCCTCCGTCTCCACGTCGAGCCGGGGCAGCCCCGCGAGCGCCGCCGGCGGCTCGTCCTCCGCGCCCGCGAGGAGCAGGGCGGGCTCGCTGTCCGCGAGGATGTGCGCCAGCTCCCGCTCCCCGACGCGCGGGTTGAGCGGTACGACGGGCACGCCCGCGAGCAGCGCCGCCACCACCGCCACCGCCGTCCGCGCGGTCGGCGTGGCCCAGACGGCGACCCGCCGGGCCCCCGCGATCCGGGCGGCCAGGGAGGCGGCGGTCCGGGCCAGCTCCCCGTACGTCAGCGTCCCGGCCGTCGCGGGGGCCGCGCCGAAGCGCAGCGCGGGCCGGGCGGAACCGTCTCTCAGGGCGGGGAAGAACGCACTCACCGGCGGTACTCCTCGGGTCGCGGTCGGGGTCGGGGCTGCCGGGAGGCATTCTGCCGGGACCGGAACCGGGCCCGGGGCGGGGGGCGGGACCGGGAACGGGAGCGGAAGGGGACGGGCATCCGCACGGGCTGCTCAGGGCCAGGTCACCACGGTCGGCGGGGTCCCGTCGTCCTCGGTCCGCAGCCGTACGCCCCCGTCCCCGGCCGTCACCTCGACGGTGATCGCGCCGGTCCCGGACCGCCGGTGCGCCGCCGCGAGCGCGCCGCGCAGGGCGGCGAGGAGCTTCCCGGCGGTCTCGTCGTCCACGAGGGCGTCCACCGCGCCGGAGAAGCGCACGGACGGCTGGAAACCGAGCAGGGCCGCGGCCCCGCCGGTCTCGCGGAGCACCCGCCCCCGGAAGGTCGTCGGAGCGTCCGCCGGCGGCTGCTGGAGCGCGAAGATGGCCGTACGGACCTCCCGGATCGTGGAGTCCAGCTCGTCCACCGCCCGGCTCAGCAACGCGTCCTCCTCGGAGGAGCCCGCCGCCCGCCGCCGGGTCGACTCCAGCATCATCTCCGTGGCGAACAGCCGCTGGACGACCAGGTCGTGCAGGTCCCGGGCGATCCGGTCCCGGTCCTCGTACACCGCGAGGCGCTCCCGGTCGTGCCGCGCGTCCGCGAGGACGAGCGCGAGCGCCGCCTGCGAGGCGAACTGCGAGGCGAGGAGCCGGTCCGCCGCCGAGTACGGCGGATCGCCGCGCCGCCGGGGGAGGGCGAGGGTGCCGATGAGCTCCCCGCCGCTCCGCAGCGGCAGCATCATCGACGGGCCGAACCGGGACCGGACGGGGGTGGTCATCCGCGGGTCGGTCGCCGAGTCCTCGACGAAGACGGGTTCGCCGCCGAGCAACTGGACGAGGACGGGGGAGCCGGGTTCGATCGTCGTGCCGATCAGGTCGCCCGGGTCGTCCGGGGTCGAGGCGGCGACGATCTCCATCCCGCCCTCCGGGGTGGGCTGGAGCACGACCCCGGCCGAGGCGCCGGCCAGGACGCGGGCCTGCTCGGCGACGGTGGTCAGGGCGTTCTCGGCGGACGCGCCGGTGAGCAGGGCCGTGGTCACCGCGGCCGCGCCCTCGATCCAGCGCTCCCGCTGCCGGGCCGTCTCGTACAGACGGGCGTTGCCGATGGCGATCCCGGCCTGTGACGCGAGGACCCGGAGCAGGGCCCGGTCCTCCTCGGTGAAGCGGCCCGCGTGCTTCTCGACGAGGTACAGGTGGCCGAAGACCTGCGAGTGGACCCGGATCGGAATGCTCAGGGAGGCGCCCCCCTCCGGGGTCCGGTCGGGTCCGGAGAGCCCGGCGGGTCCGTCGGGTCCGGAAGGGAGGCGGTCGACGCGGCGCCGTTCCTCCTCCGTCATGCCGGTGGTGAAGAGTTCGGCGAGCCGGTGGCGTTCGGGGTCGAGGACCACGAGCGCCCCCCGGCGGGCGCCGGTCAGCCCGGTGGCGGCGTCGACGATGTGCTGGAGCGTGGCGCCCAGTTCGAGGTCCGTGCCGATGCCGAGGACCGCTTCGAGCAGCATGGGCAGACGGGGCGGACGGAGCGCGTCCTCGTCCGGGCCCGCGGGGGGACCCTCGCCCCGGCCCTCATCCATGAGCGTCATGGCCTCATTGTCGTACGCGTCGGTCGCTTCCGGCGGCTCGTGTACACCCGTACCGGTGGACGCCCGTACCGGTGGACGCCCGGGGCGGCGGGCGTCCGGGGCGGTGGACGTCCGTACCGGTGGCCACCCGTGCCGGTGGACGTCCCCGGGCCGTGCGCGCCCGGGGGCTCACTCCGCGTCGGCGGTGGCCTCGTCGAAGTCGAAGGTGTCCCGGACCACCAGCGGGTCCAGGACCATCGGCTGGACCTTGCCCTCCAGCATGGCGCCCAGTCCCAGGACCGCGCACACGTCGGGCTGCTCGGCGATCCGCACCGGCATCCCGGTCGCCTCGTGCACCATCTGGTTGAGCCCCGGCAGCAGGGCGGAGCCGCCGACCATCGTGATCCCGCAGTCCGCGAGGTCCGCCACCAGGTCCGGCGGGCAGTCCCGCAGCACCTTGCCGATGGCGTCGAGGACCGCCGTCAGCGGGGCGTGGAGGGCCTCCCGCACGGCGGCGGTCTCCACCGTCACCGAACGGGCCAGGCCGGTGGCGACGTCCCGGCCGTGGATCTCGGTACGGCTGGGGCCGTCGTCCGTCAGGCCGTTGCCGCTCAGGGCCAGCTGCAGCGGGCGCACCGACTGGCTCGGCAGCATCAGCTCGTGGTGGTGGCGCAGGTGCTGGACGACGGCGCGGTCGATGGCGTCACCGCCGATCGGGATGCGCTCCGCCGTGACGATCGAGCCCAGCGAGAGCACCGCGATCTGGGTGGTCGCCGCCCCGCAGACCATGATCATGGTCGCGGTCGGCTGCTCGACGGGCAGCCCGCAGCCCACGGCCGCCGCGATCAGGGTGTCCACCAGCTCGACCCGGCGCGCCCCCAGACCGACCAGGGTCTCCACGGTGGCGCGCTGCGCCAGCGGGTCGCTGTCGTGCGGGGTGGACGCGGCCGCGCGCAGCCGGGGCTTGCGGCGCAGCTGCCGGCGCAGCTTCTCGCCGAGGAGGTGACGGAGCATCCGCTGTGCCATCTCGATGTCGACGACCGTGCCGCCGGAGACCGGGCGCACGACCCGGATGTAGTCGGGGGTGCGGCCGGTCATCTTCTCGGCGAGCGTGCCGACGGCGATCAGCGCGCCGGTACGGGTGTTGACGGCGGCGACGCTCGGCTCGTCGACGACGAGCCCGGCGCCCTTGACGAAGACCCGGGTGCGGGCGGCACCCAGGTCGACGGCGACATGGCAACGACGCAGCTGCTCCAGGCTGACGGTCATGGCGGATCCTCCGGAGTGCGGTGCTGGCACGGGCGGGGTGGTGCACGGTCCTGTTCGCATCGTCCGGCCGGCCGGGCCGCGGCGCGCGCTGGGATGCGCCGCCCGGGGCTCGGGGGCTCCCGGAACCCTGGTGCTCCCGGAGACGGGGAGGTGCCCGGAGGCCGGCCCCTCCGAAGCGGCGCGGGTTTCCGTGGCGTTCCTTCCGGGGACGGCGGGGACGGCGGGGACGTTCGGGGTGTTCCTCCCCGGGACGCCGGGGACGCCGGGGACGCCGGGGACGGCGGGGATGTCCGGGGTGTTCCCCCCCCGGGGCGGCGGGAGTCTCCGGGGTGCTCCTGCCCGGGGCGGCGGAGCGTTCCCGGAGTCGGTCCTCCGGCGGGAGAATGTTCCGGAGGTGATCCTTCCCGAAGCGGGAGAATCGCAACGCACCGCCTCCGACCTGCGGGTTCCTCACAGAATCCTCACCTCCGTGCCTACCTGGCGCCGTGCCGGGCCGCATAGCCTGCGGACTCCATGGACTACTGCCACGCGTGCCGACGGCATCTCAACGGGGCCCTCGCCTGCGCCGGGTGCGGGACTCCCGTCGAGGAACTGCGGCACGGGACCCCCCGCGCTCCCGTCCACCCGGGGACTCCGGCCGCCGAACCCGAGCACGTCTACGAACTGGACCTGGTCGAGCCGCCGCGTCCGGCCGCAGGGGGGCGCCGCGCCGCGCGCCGGCGGTCGAGGTCGCGGGGGCGTGCCGCTCTGGTGGGGGCGACGGGGCTGGTGCTCGCGGCCGGGGCGATGGGCCTGGCCCGGCCGGCCCTGGAGGGGTCGCCGTCCGGCGGTGCCGCCACGGCCGTCGAGGAGCTGGAGGTCACCGAAACCCCGCTGCCGAGCGAGCCCGCCGAGAGCTCCGGGCCACCGGACGGTTCGCGCCCGGCGCCGGTCACGGGCGCGCCGGGTTCCGCGCCCACCCGCTCCCGCCCGGCCGGCGCGAACGCCGGGACGGGACCGGTGGCGGGTACGGCGCCGGCCACCGGCAGCGGCTCGGGCGGCGGTTCGGACAGCCACGGCGCGGACGGCGGCAGCGGCCCGGGCGGCTCCGGAGCCGGACGGGGCTCCGGAACCGGTCCGGGGCGGGGGAGCGAACGCACCCCCACGCGTTCCCCGGCGGACGCCGCCCCGTCCTCTCCGCCCGCCACCGCCCCGCCCGCGACGCCGGGCGACCCGACGCCCTCCCTCACGGGAGCACCCGGCGCGCCCTCGGCCCCGGCCACCGGTCCCGCGCCGAGCGTCCCCCCGGCCTCGACGCCGACGCCCGCACCGACCCCGAGTCCGACGCCGACCTGTACCCGTTTCCTCTGGTGGTGCGTGTAGCCGGAATCTCCGGCCGGACGGGCGCGGAGCGCGCCCCGGTTACGCCGGGCCCTCGCCCAGCATCCGTCTCAGCAGGTCCCGCAGCAGGGTCCGCTCGACATCGGTCAGCTCGCCGAGCGGCTCGCGCGCGAAGTCGAGCGACTCGCGCAACCGGCGGGCGGTGGCCCGGCCCTCGTCCGTGGGGGCGGCCAGCTTGACCCGCCGGTCGTCCGGGGCGGCCCGGCGCTCCACGAGGCCGCGCGCCTCCAGGCGGTCGACTATCCCGGTGACGTTGGACGGCTCGCACTTCAGTTTCTGGGCGATGCGGCGCATCGGCAGCGGTTCGAGGGAGAGCAGGCCGAGGACACGGGCCTGGGCGCCGGTCAGCGAGTGCTCCGCGGCCACCTGCTCGTACTCCTCGTGGTAACGCGCCACGACCGTGCCGATCAGCTCGACGACTTCGAGGGTGAGGGGGTCCGTGCGTGAGGTGGCCATGGGGACATCCTACCCGGATGCTTGACAACATGAAATATCAAGAGGCATGGTTGTTTCAGGCAGTGAATCTTTTTCGACCTGAAGCTTCCTGGAGGCCGCACCATGACCGATCTTCCCGCTTCCAGCCGTGAGTGGCACCTCGTCGCCCGTCCGCACGGCTGGCCCGCTCCCGCGGACTTCGCCCTGCGCGAGACCCCGGTGACCGAGCCCGCCGAGGGGCGCATCCTCGTGCGCAACCTGCACTTCTCCGTCGATCCGTACATGCGCGGCCGGATGAACGACGTGAAGTCGTACGTCCCGCCCTTCAAGCTCGACCACCCCATGGACGGCGGTGCGGTCGGTGAGGTCGTCGCCTCCAACGCCGAGGGCTTCGCCGTCGGCGACCACGTGCTGCACGGCCTCGGCTGGCGCGAGTACGCCGACGTGCCCGCCCGGCACGCGACCAAGGTCGACCCGGACCTCGCCCCCCTCTCCGCCTACCTCGGCGTGCTCGGCATGACCGGCCTCACCGCCTACGCCGGTCTCTTCGAGGTCGCCTCCTTCAAGGAGGGCGACGCCGTCTTCGTCTCCGGCGCGGCCGGTGCCGTGGGCAGCCAGGTCGGCCAGATGGCCCGCCTCAAGGGCGCCTCCCGGGTCATCGGCTCGGCCGGTTCCGAGGAGAAGGTCAAGTGGCTGGTCGAGGAGCTGGGCTTCGACGCCGCCTTCAACTACAAGGACGGTCCGGTCAAGGACCAGCTCCGCGAGGCCGCCCCGGACGGCATCGACGTGTACTTCGACAACGTCGGCGGGGACCACCTCGAAGCCGCGATCTCCTCGTTCAACGTGCACGGCCGCGCCACCATCTGCGGCATGATCGCCCAGTACAACGACACCGAGCCGACCCCCGGCCCGCGCAACATGGCGCTGATCATCGGCAAGCGCCTGCGCCTCCAGGGCATGCTGGTCGGCGACCACTACGACCTCCAGGAGCAGTTCGTCCAGGAGGTCGGCGGCTGGCTCGCCGCCGGTGAGCTGAAGCACCGCGAGACCTTCGTCGAGGGCATCGAGAAGGGCGTGGACGCCTTCCTCGGACTGCTGCGCGGCGACAACACCGGAAAGATGATCGTCTCGGTGTGACCGGCGCGACCCGCTAGGCTTCCCCCAGCCGTCGCGATCGTGGGCGCGAGTCGCGGCGAACCGCAGAAGGAAGTACCCGGCATGTCCATCCAGCAGTCAGACGTCCTCTACACCGCGATCGCCACCGCCGAGAACGGCCGTGACGGACGCGTCGCCACCGATGACGGCAAGCTCGACGTCGTCGTCAACCCGCCCAAGGCCATGGGCGGGTCCGGCGAGGGAACCAACCCGGAACAGCTCTTCGCGGCCGGCTACAGCGCCTGCTTCCAGGGTGCTCTCGGAGTGGTCGCCCGCAACGAGAACGTCGACGTCTCCGGCTCGACGGTCACCGCCGAGGTCGGCATCGGCAAGAACGACGACGGCTTCGGCATCATCGTCAGGATCTCGGCCACCCTCCCGAACGTGGACGCCGAGACCGCCAAGAGCCTGATCGAGAAGGCCCACCAGGTCTGCCCGTACTCCAAGGCGACCCGGGGCAACATCACGGTCGAACTCGCCGTCTGATCCCGGACGCGCGACGGCACACGAGGGCCGCACCCCGACCGGGGTGCGGCCTCCGCCGTCCCCGCCGTCCCAGGCCTCCGCCGTGCCCGTCCCCGTCCCTGGCCTCCGCCCCGTCTTTGGTCTCCGCCTTCCCGGTCGCGCGCACGGGCAGGGCCGGGCCGGGGTGGGCCGATAGGGTGAACCCATGCGTGATCTCGGGGTGGGTTTCGGGTACCTGGTACAGGGCCAGAAGTGGGTCGGCAAGCACGGACGGTGGTTCGGGTTCGGGCTGTTGCCCGGACTCGTGACCCTCGTCCTCTACGCCGGCGCGCTCGTCGGGCTCGGCTACGGAGCCGACGACCTGGCCGCCTGGGCGACCCCGTTCGCCGACGACTGGTCCTCCCCCTGGATCGATGTCCTCCGGGGCACCCTGACGGGGCTGGTCTTCGTCTTCGGGCTCTTCCTCGCCGTCATCACCTTCACCGCCGTCACCCTCCTCGTCGGCCAGCCCTTCTACGAATCGCTCTCCGAGGAGGTCGACCGCAGCGAAGGCGGCGAGGTGCCCGAGTCCGGGCTCCCGCTCTGGCGCGAACTGTGGATCTCGGCCCGGGACAGCCTGCGGATCCTGGTGCGGGTCGCGTTCTACGGAATCCTGCTCTTCGCCTGCGGATTCATCCCCGTGGCCGGCCAGACCGTCGTCCCCGTCATCGGCTTCTGCGTCTCCGGCTTCTTCCTCGCCGAGGAGCTGACCTCCGTCGCGCTCCAGCGCCGCGGTGTCGAATTCAAGGAGCGGCTGGGGCTGCTGCGCGGCCGCCGGACGGCCGCGCTCGGCTTCGGCGTCCCCCTGACCCTCGCCTTCCTCGTGCCCTTCGTCGCCGTCCTCCTGATGCCCGGAGCCGTCGCCGGTGCCACCCTGATGGCCCGTGACCTGAGGGGGGAGATCCCGGCAGGGGAGCGGGACGGCGAGGACGGGAGGGAGAGCGGCCGCGAAGCCGGCCACCCGGTCCCGGGCCAGGGGTGACCGGACGGTCGCCACGACCGCCGAGGCCGTGAGCGCCGATGCCCCGACCGTCGATGCCAGGAGCGTGGACGACGGCGGGTCCGGGCGCGTCCACGGCGCCGTCTGCCGCTACCGACCGGGGCCCCTCCCCCGAGTCACCCCGGGGCGCCGTACGGCCGCGCCCGGCCCCCTCAGTCCTCGCGGAAGGCCCCGAGGACCGGGTGCAGTTCGGGCCGGGCGTCCCACCACTCCCGGTGGAAGGCGTTGGTGCCGACGCCCGCCAGGTACGCCTCCGCCGCCGCCCGGTACAGCAGCTCCGCGTGCCGGGCGGGCACCGCCGCCCGGTTCCACGCGAGCCGGATCCGTCCGCTGACCGGATCGCCCTCCAGCGGCCGCAGTACCGTCCCCTCGGCCGGCGGCGCCGTCGGCTGGCTCAGCGAGACCGCCCGGCCCGCCGCGATCAGGTCGTAGTGCATCTTGCGGTCGGCCACCCGGTGCCGCAGCAGGGGGGCGAACCCGGCCCGCGCGCAGGCCGCGGCCAGCGCCTCCGGACCGCCGTCGTCGTCCTCCACCAGCGTCATCCAGGACTCGCCCGCCAGCTCGGCGAGCGAGATCCGCTCCTTGCCGGCCAGCCGGTGACCGGCCGAGAGCCGCACGCAGAACGGCTCCCTGGGGACCAGCGTCCGGGCCGTGACGCCCTCCGGCAGCGCCACCTCGTGGTCGTTGACCTCCCCGTACAGCACGGCGTCGTACCGGCCCGCGCCCAGCTGCCGGGTCAGCGTGGTCGCCGAGTGCTCCACGGTCACCGCGATCTCCCGCCCCGCCAGGACCTCTTCGAGCCGTTCCATCAGCCGGTCCACCAGGACGAGCAGGATGCAGCCGAGCCGCAGCGGGGCGTCCGGCGCGACGGCCCGCGCCCCGGCCGCGAGCGCGTCCATCTCGCCGAGCACCAGACGCGCCTTGGCCAGGACGAACTCGCCCAGCGGCGTGGGCTCCACCCCGGTGTGCCCGCGCAGGAACAACGCACCGCCCGCCACCCGCTCGATCCGCCGCAGCTGCGCCGAGAGCGCCGGCTGCGAGACCCCGAGCCGCACCGCCGCACGCCCCAGGCTGCCCGCTTCCGCTATCCGGCAGACGGCTTCGAGATGCCTCAACTCCAGCTGCATTCCGGCAGCGTACGCAGCGCCGCACGGGCGCACCATAACCCGCGTCTTATGCCGTGTGGGATGTCCCGGGCCGGTCGCGCACGCCCCCATACTCGGCGCGACGATCCGTCTCCCCCACCTCCGAACGGAGCAGGCGTGCATCCCTCAAGACTCACGGCGGCCGTGGCCGCGCTGGCGCTCTCGGCGAGCCTCGCGACCGCCCTCGCCGGGACCGCCGGCGCGGCCACGCAGGCCCTGCCCGCACCGCCCGGCCAGGGCCGGTCCCTCGCCCTGGCCGCCGCCGACAACGCGGCGTCCGGCGGTCTGGACGAACTGCGGCACGGCGCCGACGAAGACCTCGTCCGCACCTCCGTCACCCCCTGGGCGAACGGCCTGTACTACGCCGCCTACGAGCGCACCTACAAGGGCCTCCCGGTCGCCGGCGGCGGCGACGCGGTCGTCCTCACCGACTCCACGGGCGCGGTCCGCGAGATCACCGGCGACAGGGTCCCCGCGATCTCCCTCGCCACCACCACGGCCCGGGTCCCCGCCGCCGCGGCCCTCGCCACCGCCCGGAAGCAGCTCGCCTCCGTCGAGTCCGCCGGCGCCCCCGAACTCACCGTGCTCCTCAAGGACGGCAAGGCCGTCCTGACCTGGCACACCCTGGTCGTCGGCCGGACCGCGAAGGGCGCGCCCAGCTCCCTCGACACGTACGTCGACGCCCGCACCGGGGCCGTCGCGCGGTCCACCGAGAAGATCCTGCACGCCGAAGGACGCGGCTACCACAACGGCAACGTCACCATCGACACCGCCGCCGGCTCCATGACCGACACCACCCGCGGCTCCTTCAAGTGCGGCGGCCAGGGCGGCAGCGCCTACACCGGCACCCCGCCGTGGGGCAACAACGGCGCCAACGACCTGGTGACCGCCTGCGTCGACATCATGTACGCGGCGCAGAAGGAACACTCCATGCTCAAGGAGTGGTTCGGCTACAACGGCCAGAACGGACAGGGCGGCATGGTGCCGGCCCGCGCCGGGCTGAGCGAGGTCAACGCGTACTACGACGGCACGAAGACCACCTACGGCCGCAACCAGAACGGCACCAACCAGCTCACCGGCATCGACGTCGTGGCCCACGAGTACGGCCACGAGATATTCGACCGGACCCCGGGAAGCGCCGGCTCCTCCAACGAGAACGGCGGCCTCAACGAGTCCACCGGCGACATCTTCGGCGCGCTCACCGAGCACTACGCCGACAACCCGAACGACACCCCGGACTACACGGTCGGCGAGAAGCTGAACTTCACCGGCAACAACAAGCCGATCCGGTACATGTACAACCCCTCCCTGAACAACAACGACCCCAACTGCTACCCCCAGCTCTCCTCCGGGACCGAGGTGCACGCGGCGGCCGGCCCGCAGAACCACTGGTTCTACCTGCTCGCCGAGGGCTCCAACCCGGGCGGCGGCAAGCCCAGCAGCCCCATATGTTCCGGCGGCCCCTCCTCGGTGACCGGCATCGGCGTCCAGAAGGCCGGCAAGATCTTCATGGGCGCCCTGCTCCTGAAGACCTCGTCCTGGAACCACCTCGCCGCCCGCAGGGCGACCCTGACCAGTGCCAAGAACACCTACGGCAGCGCCGAGTGCAACGCCGTGAAGGCCGCCTGGAACGCGATCGGCGTCCCCGCCCAGTCCGGTGAGACCGACTGCGGCGGCACCACCAACCCCGACTTCACGCTCTCCCTCGACCCGTCCTCGGGCTCGGTCCAGCCGGGCGGCGCCGTCAGCTCCACGGTCGGCACGAGCACGACCGGGGGCACCGCGCAGACCGTCCAGCTCTCCGCGAGCGGCGCCCCGAGCGGCGTCACCGTCTCCTTCAGCCCCTCCTCGGTCACCTCCGGCGAGTCCGCCAAGATGTCCGTGGAGGTCGCGGCGGGCACGCCCAACGGCACGTACCCGATCACCGTCACCGGCACGGGTTCCACCACGCACACCGTCACCTACCGGCTGACGGTCGGCACGACGACCCCGCCCACCGGCTGCGACGGCGCCCAGCGCACGTACCGGGGCAGCCTGGCCTCGGGGCAGACCGCCGTCCAGCCCGACGGTTCGTACTACTACGCGGCGACCGCGGGCACCCACACGGGCTGCCTGCGCGGACCGGCCGGCCAGGACTACGACCTGTACCTGCAGAAGTGGAACGGATACGGCTGGACCGACGTGGCGGTCGGCGGCACGGAGACCGCCGACGAGGACACCAGCTACTACGGCACCGCGGGCTACTACCGGTACGTGGTCCACGCCTACAGCGGCTCCGGCGCGTACACGCTGGGCCTGAGCGCCCCGTAGCGGGCCGGGGTCCCGCCCCACGGGGACCCGCGCCGGGCGGCCGACCCGACGGCCGCCCGGCGTCCGCGCGCCCGGTCCCGCGCCGGGGGATCAGCCGACCTCGGCGAGGACGAACCCCGGCCGGTCCGGTCCCGCGTCCGCGAGCCGTTCCCCGTCCGGCCCCCAGACCCCGGCGCGGCCCAGCCCCACCCCGTCCTCGTTGGACCCCAGGACGTTGCCGACCACCACGTACAGGCCGAACTCCCGGGCCCGTACCGGGTAGACCTCGGTGAACGAGTCGTTGCCGGCGGTCAGCACCGAACTCGCCAGGTACACCGCGCAGCCGTCGGCGGCGGCCCGCCCGGCGACTTCGGGGAAACGGTTGTCGTAGCAGGTGGCCGTCGCGAACCGGACCCCGTCGAGCGCGAACCGCCCGTCCGCCGTCCCCGGCGCGAAGACCTCCCGTTCGATCCCGTACAGGTGCCGCTTGTCGTAGCGGGCGAGGAGGCCGCCGTCCGGGCCGATCACCAGCGTGGTGACGCCGGGCCGCCCGTCCGCCGTCCGCACCGGCCCGTTGGCCACGGCCGCCGCCGACACCGCCCGGCACGCCTCCCGCACGGGCGCGAGCCGGGGGTCGTCCTCGGTGAGGACCAGGCCGGGGGAGTCCCGTACCAGGGTGGGCTCGTACCCGCCGAGGCAGAGTTCGGCGAAGACGACGACACGGGCCCCCGCCTCCCCGGCCGCCCGGACCAGGCCGGCGACGGTCCGCGCGTTGGCGTCGATGTCCCCGGCGACCGGGGCGAACTGGGTGGCTGCGACGATCATGGACCCCATCATCCCGCCCGGCGGGCCGCACGGGCCACGGGGTTACGAGGGGGCCCCGCCGCCGTGCAGCAGCCGTACGAAGTCCCGGAAGGCGCCCGGCATGTCGACCGCCGACGGGTCCAGGAGCCACTGGTACTGGAGGCCGTCCATCACGGCGGTGAGCAGCGGCGCCGCGCGCTCGGGGGTCAGACCGTCGGGCAGCCGGTCGCCGAACTCCAGGCGCAGCACCTCCGCCATGTGCGCCCGCACCTGGGCGTACCGCCCGGTGAAGAACTCCCGCGCCGGATGCCCGTCGGTGACGCTCTCGCCGAGCAGCGCGGAGAAGGTCTGCACGATCCCGGGGCGCACGGCGTTGTACTCCACGAGGGCGTCGAGCAGGTCGAGCCGCCAGCCCTCGCGGCCGGGTCCGCCGCTCGTGTCCCAGCGGTCCCGCTCCTCCAGGACCGCGACGAGCAGGGCCTCCTTCGTCGGGAAGTGGTGCAGGAGGCCCTGCTGGGTCAGCCCGACGCGTTCGGCGACGGAGCCGAGCGAGGCGCCCCGGTAACCGCGCTCGGCGATCACTTCCAGGGCGGCGCGCACGATGTCCGCGCGCCGCTCCTCGCTCCTGGTCCGCGCCATCGCGGGGCCTCCTTCCGCGGGTCCGTCCGGACAGGACCGTACCCCTCCGGCGTCCGCGTCCCCATTGTTGATAACAGAACGGTAACTTCACCTACCTCGCTACAGGTGAAGGGGTGCACGATGGGGCCCCGGTGCGTCGACGAGGAGGTACGGCCGTGACGGAGACCCGTGCGGAGTCCGTGAGGGAGGCGGCCGTCGAGGCGGCGCTCGGCAGGCTCGGCCTGGACGCCAAGGCCCGATTGCTCTCCGGCCGGGACATGTGGTCCCTGCCCGCCCTGCCGGAGATCGGCCTGGCCTCCCTGGTCATGTCGGACGGACCGGTCGGCGTGCGGGGCGTCCGCTGGACCGCCGACGACCCCTCCGTGGCCCTGCCCTCCCCGACCGCGCTGGCCGCCGCCTGGGACCCCGCGCTCGCCCGCCGGGCCGGCCGGCTCCTCGCCCAGGAGGCCCGCCGCAAGGGCGTCCACGTCCTCCTCGCCCCCACCGTCAACCTGCACCGCAGCCCCCTCGGCGGACGCCACTTCGAGGCGTACAGCGAGGACCCCCTCCTCACCGGCGCCATCGGCACCGGCTACGTCCTGGGCGTCCAGGACGGCGGCGTCGGCACCACCGTCAAGCACTTCGTCGCCAACGACGCCGAGACCGACCGCTTCACCGTGGACAACCGGGTCGGCCCGCGCCCGCTCCGCGAGCTCTACCTCGCCCCCTTCGAGGCCATCGTCGCGAACGCCCGTCCCTGGGGCGTCATGACCGCCTACAACCGGGTCAACGGCGTGACCATGACCGAGCACCACCGGCTGGTGAACGAGGTCCTGCGCGGCGAGTGGGGCTTCGACGGCCTCAACGTCTCCGACTGGATGGCCGCCCGCTCCACCGCCGCCTGCCTGCGGGGCGGCCTCGACGTCGCCATGCCCGGCCCGGTCACCGTCTACGGCGAGGCCCTGGCCGCCGCCGTCCGCGCCGGCGAGGTCGAGGAGTCCGCCGTCGACGCCGCCGTGCGCAACGTCCTGCGCCTCGCCGCCCGCGTCGGCGCCCTCGAAGGCGCCCCGCCCGCCGTGACCACGCCCCCCGCCCCGGTCGACGGCGACGCCCTCGCCCGCGAGATCGCCCACCGCGGCGCCGTCCTCGTGCGGAACGAGAACGGCGCCCTGCCCCTCGCCGCCGGGACCACCGTCGCCCTCTCCGGCGCGGCCGCCCGCGACGCCCGCGTCCTCGGCGGCGGCTCCGCCCAGGTCTTCCCCGACCACGTGGTCTCCCCGCTCGACGGACTCGCCGCCGCCCTCCCCGAGGGGGCCCTGACCTACGCGGTCGGCGCCGACCCCAGTGACGAACCCGCCCCCGCCGGGCAGGGCTTCACCCTCCGCGCCCGCTGCCGGGACGCCGCCGGGAACGTGTTGGGCGAGAGCGCCCTGCCGCACGGGCAGGTCCAGTGGATCGGCGGCGACCTGCCCGACGGCGTCACCCACGAGGCCCTGGCCTCCGTCGAGATCACCGGCACCTTCACCCCGCGCGAGACCGGCGAGCACGCCTTCGGCACCCGGGGGCTCGGCGCCTTCACCCTCACCGTCGCCGGCGAGACCGTCTTCGACGGCGTCCAGGCCATGGGCGACGAGACCGACCCCTTCGAGGCGTTCTTCGGCTCCCCGGTCGAGCGCGGCCGGGTCGCGCTCACCGCGGGCGAGACCGTCGGGGTCTCCCTGCGCCACACCCCCGACAAGGAGTTCGCGGCCCCGCTGCCGGCCGTCGCGTTCTCCCTCGTCCACCTCGGTCCGCGCCGTGACCCGGACGAACTGATCGCCGAAGCCGTCGGGGCCGCCCGTGCCGCCGACACCGCCGTCGTGGTCGTCGCCACCACCGAACGCGTCGAGTCCGAGGGCTTCGACCGCAAGGACCTCGCCCTCCCGGGCCGTCAGGACGACCTCGTCCGGGCCGTCGCCGCCGCCAACCCGAACACCGTGGTCGTCGTCAACGCCGGCTCCCCGGTCGAAATGCCCTGGCGCGAGGACGTGGCGGCGATCCTGCTGAGCTGGTTCCCCGGCCAGGAGGGCGGCGCCGCCCTCGCGGACGTCCTCACCGGCGCCGAAGAGCCCGGCGGCCGCCTCCCCACCACCTGGCCCGCCGCCCTCGCCGACGCCCCCGTCACCACGACCACCCCCACCGACGGCGCGCTCGACTACGGCGAGGGCGTCTTCATCGGCTACCGCGCCTGGGACCGGACCGGCGCCGTCCCCGCGTACCCCTTCGGCCACGGCCTCGGCTACACCGACTGGTCGTACGACTCCCTGGTCGCGGGCCCCGGCACCGCCACCGTCCGGCTCACCAACACCGGCGGCCGGCCCGGCCGCGAGACCGTCCAGATCTACCTGGCGCCGCGCCACGACACCGCCGCCCGCCCCCGCCGCTGGCTCGCCGGCTTCGCGAGCGTCACGGCGGCCCCCGGCGAGACCGTGGAGACCACGATCACGCTGCCCCGCCGCGCCTTCGAGGTCTGGGACGAGGAGAAGCACGACTGGATCCCCGTCCCCGGGGCATACGAAGTGGGAGCGGCGCGCTCCCTCGCCGACGTGCGTCTGACCGCCACCCTGGAGATCTGACCCCGGCGGGGCCCCGGACGGGCCCCGGAGCGGAACCTGACACCCGCTCCGGGGCCCCCTCAGCGCTCCGTGATCCGCCGGTACGCCAGCTCCGCGAGCCGCGCCTGGCCGTCCCGGCTCGGATGGAACCGGTCCCAGGGGCTCAGCTGCCCGGCGCCGAAGCGGAAGCCGTGCACCGCCCCGCCGTCGTACCGGCAGCGCTCGTCCCCGGCGCACACCTCCGCCAGGGCCCCGTTGTACGCCACCACCCGCTCCGACACCGTCGCGCGACGCCGTTCCGCCGCGGGCCCCAGGTCCGCCGCGTCCGCCAGCATCGAGCCGCAGACCCCCAGCTCCCAGATCCGCAGCCCGGCCGCGTCGAGCCGGCCCGTCGCCCACAGCCGCTTCAGGTCCGGCACGCTCGCCACGTACACCTGGGCCTTCGGCGCCCCCGCCCGCAGCCGGGCGAGCGCCGAGGCGAAGGAGGCGCGGAAGTCCGCGACCGGCGTCATCAGGTCCGGCGTGGGCCGGCAGGCGTCGTTGGCACCCATCAGCACGGTCACCAGCTCCGGCTTCCGGGCCGCCGCGGCGGCCATCTGCTCCGGGAGCTCCGCCATCCGCGCGCCCGTCCGCGCCAGGTTCCAGCTGTGTCCGGCCACCCGCTCCGGGCCCAGGAGGCGCAGCGCCAGGCTGTTGACGCCGGGGTCCGTCCCGGTCGCCCAGGACGCCTCGGGGCAGTCCGCGAGGAGCGAGCAGGCGTCGAAGGCGCGGGTGAGGGAGTCGCCCACGGCCGCGACGGAGGCGGGGGAGGTGTCCCACAGGGACGTGGGCGTGGGGACGGGCGCGGGTGTCGCCGTCCGGCTCGGGGCCGCCCTCTCCGGCGCCCCGGACGAACACCCGGCCGACGCTCCCGCGCACAGCAGCGCCGCCGTCGCGGCGGCGACGG
This sequence comes from Streptomyces sp. NPDC001744, assembly GCF_042892575.1. Classification (NCBI taxonomy): domain Bacteria; kingdom Bacillati; phylum Actinomycetota; class Actinomycetes; order Kitasatosporales; family Streptomycetaceae; genus Streptomyces; species Streptomyces sp. NPDC001744. Next base: position 111,627 of record NZ_JBIAUG010000013.1, on the reverse strand, counting down.
CGGTACGGAAACGGCGTCGCCCGCGCATCCCCGGCCCCTCCTTCGGCGTCCTGGCGGGTGAAAGCTTCGTGTGCACCCGCTCAGGACCGACCGTACGTCACCCCGGCGACGGCGCGGCACGGTAGCTTTTCCCCCGTCGAACCAGAGGCGCCCTCCCCGACCGGTTCCGGTAAATTACGTCACGTCACAAACTGTCCTCTTTCAGGCGATTTGTGAAGATCCACTCCTGATGATGTTTACTGAGGCCGCTGGGAAAGGCGAACCTCGTCCCACACTGGAGGTCCCGGTGACGACACGTGGAGTCCTGTACGTTCACTCCGCACCGCGCGCGCTCTGCCCGCACGTCGAATGGGCGGTGGCGGGCGTCCTCGGTGCGAGGGTCCAGCTCGACTGGGTCCGCCAGCCGGCGTCCCCCGGCACCTGGAGAACCGAGCTCTCCTGGCAGGGCCGGACCGGCACCGCCTCCAGCCTGGCCTCCGCCCTCCGCGGCTGGCGGATGCTCCGCTTCGAGGTCACCGCGGAGCCCTGCCCCACCGCCGAGGGCGAGCGCTACAGCGCCACCCCCGACCTGGGCATCTTCCACGCCGTCACCGGCATGCACGGGGACATCCTGGTCCCCGAGGACCGGCTGCGGGCCGCCCTGGCGCGCTCCGCGCAGAGCGGCACCCCGCTGGAGGCCGAGATCGCCGGACTCCTCGGCAAGCCCTGGGACGACGAGCTGGAGCCCTTCCGGTACGCGGGCGAGGGCGCTCCGGTCCGCTGGCTCCACCAGGTCGTCTGAACGGCCCGCAGACGCGCGTGAGGCCCGTCCCCGTGGCGGGGGCGGGCCTCAGGCGGACGACGCGGCTCAGACCGTGCGGAACGCCAGGACCACGTTGTGGCCGCCGAAGCCGAACGAGTTGTTGATCGCGGCGATCGTGCCCTGCGGCAGCTCGCGCGGCTCGTCGCGGACGATGTCCGCCCCGACCTCCGGGTCGAGGTCGTCGATGTTGATCGTCGGCGGGGCGAGCCGGTGGTGGAGCGCCAGGACCGTCGCGACGGTCTCGATGCCGCCCGCACCGCCCAGGAGGTGACCGGTCATCGACTTCGTCGCGGAGATCGCGACGTGGTCCAGGTCGTCGCCCAGGACGCTCCGCAGCGCCTTGATCTCGGCGACGTCGCCCTGCGGCGTCGACGTGGCGTGCGCGTTCAGGTGGACGACCTCGGCCGGCTTGAGGTCCGTCGAGTCCAGCAGGTACCGCAGTGCGGCGGAGATGCCCCGGCCGGTCGGCTCGGGCTGCGCGATGTGGTGGGCGTCGGACGACACGCCCTGGCCGAGGACCTCGCAGTAGACCCGCGCGCCGCGCGCCCGCGCGTGCTCCTCGGACTCCAGGATCACGACGCCCGCGCCCTCGCCGAGCACGAAGCCGTCCCGGCCCGTGTCGTACGGACGCGACGCCTTCTCCGGCTCGTCGTTGTTCTTCGACATCGCCATCATGTTGGCGAAGGCGGCGATCGGCAGCGGGTGGATCGCCGCCTCGGTGCCGCCGGCGACGACCACGTCGGCACGGCCGGTGCGGATCATCTCGACGGCGTAGCCGATCGCCTCGGCGCCCGACGCGCACGCGGAGACGGGGGTGTGGACGCCCGCCCGGGCGTTCACCTCCAGACTCACGTTGGCGGAGGGGCTGTTGGGCATGAGCATGGGCACGGTGTGCGGGGAGACGCGGCGGACGCCCTTCTCCTTCAGCACGTCGTACTGGTCGAGCAGCGTGATGACGCCGCCGATGCCGGAGGCGATGACGGAACCGAGCCGCTCGGGCGCGATCTTCTCGTCCTCGCCGGCCGGGGCGGTGTAGCCCGCGTCGGCCCACGCCTCGCGGGCCGCGATCAGGGCGAACTGCGCCGAGCGGTCCAGCTTGCGGGCGAGCGGGCGGGGCAGGACGTCACCGGGGTCGACGGCGGCCGTCGCGGCGATCCGGACGGGCAGTTCGGCGAAACGTTCTCCCTCGAGGGGACGGACGCCGGAGCGCCCCGCGATCAGACCTTCCCAGGTCGATGCGGAGTCGCCACCCAGCGGTGTGGTTGCGCCGATACCGGTGACGACCACGGTGCGATTGGTCGAGCTCACAGGAATTCTTTCTCCATGTGTGTGATGGTCGAAATACGGCGCCACCGCCGGGTGGCTGACCGGGTCAGCGAGGGCTGATCAGCCCTGGTGCTTCACGATGTAGTCGACGGCGTCGCCCACGGTCTTGAGGTTCTTGACGTCCTCGTCCGGGATCTTGACGTCGAAACGCTCTTCGGCGGCGACGACGACCTCGACCATGGACAGCGAGTCGACGTCCAGGTCGTCGGTGAAGGACTTGTCCAGCTGGACGTCCTCGGTCGGGATGCCGGCGATCTCGTTGACGATCTCGGCGAGACCTTCGACGATCTGCTCCTGGGTGAAGGCCATGGTGGCGCTCCTTCTGTGATTGCTTCGGTGAGGGGCTTCCGGGAGATCCGGGTGCCTAGGGGAGGGTAACGACCGTCGCGGCGTAGACGAGACCCGCCCCGAAGCCGATGACGAGCGCGGTGTCGCCGCTCTTCGCCTCCCCGGTCGCCAGGAGCCGCTCCATCGCGAGCGGGATCGAGGCGGCCGAGGTGTTGCCGGTGGTCTCCACGTCACGGGCGACCGTGACGTGCTCCGGCAGCTTCAGCGTCTTCACCATCGAGTCGATGATCCGCATGTTGGCCTGGTGCGGGATGAAGACGTCCAGGTCGTCCGCCGTGATGCCGGCGGCGTCCAGGGCCTGCTGGGCGACCTTCGCCATCTCGAAGACGGCCCAGCGGAAGACCGCCTGGCCCTCCTGCGTGATGGCCGGGAACTTGATCGCGCCCTGCTTGTCGAGCGGGAGGTTCGAGGCGTCGCCGCCGTGGAACGCGTCCCACGGCACGGTCTGCCGGATCGTCGTCGCCTTGTCGCCCTCGGAACCCCAGACCGTGGGGCCGATGTGCGGCTCGTCGGACGGGCCGACGACCACGGCGCCGGCGCCGTCGCCGAACAGGAAGGCCGTCGCGCGGTCCTCCAGGTCCGTCAGGTCGCTGAGCCGCTCGACGCCGATGACGAGCACGTACTCCGCCGAACCCTCGACGATCATGCCCTTGGCGAGGGTCAGGCCGTAGCCGAAGCCCGCGCAGCCGGCGGAGATGTCGAACGCGGCGGGCTTGCCCGCGCCGATCCGGTCCGCGATCTCCGTGGCGATGGCCGGGGTCTGGTGGAAGTGCGAGACCGTGGAGACGACCACGGCGCCGATCTGCTCCGGGGAGATCCCGGCGTTCGCGATGGCCTTGCCCGACGCCTCCACCGACATCGCGGCGACGGTCTCCTCCGGGGAGGCCCAGTGCCGGGTGGTGATGCCGGAGCGCGAGCGGATCCACTCGTCGGACGAGTCGATCTTCTCGAGGATCACCTCGTTCGGCACGACCCGGGTGGGACGGTAACCGCCGACACCGAGGACGCGGGCGTACGGGGCGCCCCTGCTGGGCTTGATCTTCGACATGCTTCTCGACACTCCTTGTCAGACGGCCGCGTGCTCGGCGACGAGCGTACGGGCCGCGTCCAGGTCGTCGGGAGTCTTCAGGGCGACCGTGGCCACGCCCGGCAGGGCCCGCTTGGCGAGGCCGGTCAGGGTGCCGCCGGGGCACACCTCGATCAGCGCGGTCGCGCCCAGGTCCTTGAAGGTCTCCATGCACAGGTCCCAGCGGACCGGGTTGGCGACCTGGCCGACCAGGCGGGCCAGGACCTCGGCGCCGTCCATGACGACCTGCCCGTCCCTGTTGGAGACGTAGCGGGTGGTCGGGGCGGCCGGGGACAGCAGCTCCGCCGCCTCCTCCAGCTTCGCCACGGCCGGGGCCATGTGGTGCGTGTGGAACGCGCCGGCGACCTTGAGGGCGACGACCCGGCGCACGCCCTCGGGCTTGTCCGCCTCCAGGGCGGCGAGCTGCTCCAGGGTGCCCGCGGCCACGATCTGGCCCGCGCCGTTCACGTTGGCCGGGGTCAGGCCGAGCTTCTCCAGGTGCGGGACGGTCACCTCGGGGTCGCCGCCGAGCAGCGCCGACATGCCGGTCGGGGCGATCGCGGCGGCCTCGGCCATCGCGAGCCCGCGGGTCCGGACCAGACGCAGCGCGGCGGTGTCGTCCAGCACACCGGCGAACGCGGCGGCGGTGAACTCGCCGACGCTGTGGCCGGCGACGATGCCGGGCGCGAGGTCGTCACCGAGCGCGGCGGCCGAGAGCAGGCCGGCGGCGACGAGCAGGGGCTGTGCCACGGCGGTGTCGCGGATCTCGTCCGCGTCCGCCTTCGTGCCGTAGTGGGCGAGGTCGAGCCCGATGGCGTCGGACCAGGCCGCGATGCGGTCGGCGGCGCCGGGGAGTTCGAGCCAGGGGGTCAGGAAGCCGGGCGTCTGGGCGCCTTGGCCGGGAGCGACGAGTACGAGCACCCTCACACTCTCTCTTGGGGACGGCTCCGAGCGCCCGTGGGGACAAGGACGAAGAACCGTCGGGGGAATTGTCGGTGTTCGACAAAAGTCTAGGACTGCGTGTCCCCGTCGGCCAAGCGCCCGAGGATGAGCGCGATCCGCAGGGTGAAGGCGGAGCGGACGTCGGAGGGTGACCAGCCGGTGACGTCGGTCACACGTCGGAGCCGGTAGCGCACGGTGTTCGGGTGGACGAAGAGCATGCGCGCCGCGCCTTCCAGGCTGCTCGCCTGTTCCAGGTAGACACTGAGCGTTTCCAGGAGCGCCGAGCCCGCTTCCTCCAGCGGTCTGTAGATCTCCTCCACCAACTGCTCGCGCGCCGACGGGTCGGAGGCGATGGCGCGCTCCGGCAGGAGGTCGTCCGCGAGGACCGGGCGGGGCGCGTCCTGCCAGGCCGAGCACGCCTTGAGGCCGGCCGCGGCGGCCTGCGCGGAGCGGGTCGCGGCCAGCAGGTCGGGGACCACGGGACCGGCCACCACCGGGCCCGGCGCGTACGGCCCGATCAGGGCCTTCGCCACCGCCAGGGGGTTGTCGCTGCCGCCCGCGATGACGACGAGCCGGTTCCCGAGGACGCCGGTGAGGACCTGGAGCTTGGCGTGCCGGGCGGCCCGGCGGATCGCCTCCACCGTCAGTTCGCTGTCCCCGTCGGGGGCCGTGCCGAGGAGCACGCACACGTGCTCCGGGGAGCTCCAGCCGAGCGCGGCGGCCCGCGACACGGCGCCCTCGTCGGCCTCGCCGGAGAGCACGGCGTTCACCACGAGCGACTCCAGGCGGGCGTCCCACGCGCCCCGCGCCTCGGCCGCCTGCGCGTACACCTGCGCCGTGGCGAAGGCGATCTCCCGGGCGTAGACGAGCAGCGCCTCCCGGAGCACCGACTCGTCGCCGGGGGCGGCGACCTCCTCGATCGCGGACTCCATGACCTCGATCGTGGTCCGGACCATCTCCACGGTCTGGCGCAGGGTGATCGCCCGGGTCAGCTCGCGCGGCGCGGTGCCGAAGACGTCCGTCGAGATCGCCTGCGGGGTCTCGGGGTGCCGGAACCACTCGGTGAACGCGGCGATGCCGGCCTGGGCGACCAGACCGATCCACGACCGGTTCTCGGGCGGCATCGCGCGGTACCACGGCAGCGTCTCGTCCATGCGGGCGATGGCGCCGGCGGCGAGCCGCCCGGAGGACTGTTCGAGGCGTTTCAGGGTCGCGGCGTGCGGATGGGGGCGGTTCACGGGTTCAGGCACGGGGACAAGACTGCCTTATCGGGGCGTCGGCGTGCGGGGTCGGGGCGGGTTCGCCCCCGGCGGGGGGTACGGCGGGACGGTCGCGACGGGACGGCCCCGGAGCGCGGGCCCCGGCTACGGTGGGCCCCGTGATACGCATCCAGCGCGCGGCCGGACGGTACCCCGGGGGCGACCCGGCGGCCGGGATCGGAACGAGGCACGCCTTCTCCTTCGGGCCGCACTACGACCCCGACAACCTCCGCTTCGGTTCGCTGATCGCCTGCAACGAGGAGCGACTGGCGCCGGGGGCCGGTTTCGACGAGCACCCGCACCGCCACACCGAGATCGTCACCTGGGTGGTGGAGGGCGAACTCACCCACCGCGACTCGACGGGACGCGCCACGGCCGTCCGCGCGGGCGACCTCCAGCACCTGAGTGCGGCGGCGGGGGTCCGGCACGTGGAGCGCAACGACGCCGACGTGCCGCTGGTCTTCGTGCAGATGTGGCTCGCGCCGCTGTCGTTCGACGGGGAGCCGTCGTACGGGGTGGTGCGGGGGCTCGGGGACGCGGCCCCGTACGAGGTGGCGGCGGCGGGCGCGACCCTGCGCGTCCACCGCCCGGCGAAGGGCGGGCGGGTGCCGCTCCCGGACGTTGACTTCGTGTACGCGCACGTGGTGCGCGGCACGGTGCGCGTCGGCGACGAGGAGCTGGCGCCCGGCGACGCGGCCCGCGTCACCGACGCGAAGGGCCTGGCCCTGCTCGCGACCCGCGACGCGGAGGTGCTGGTGTGGGAGATGCGGCGGGCGTTCTGACCGGTCGTCCCGGAATCCCCGCGGGGCATCGCGTACGTGCTGCGCGAGGACGCGGGCCGAAGAGAAGGATCCGCCGAGCGGACCGGGGCGGCGGCCTGGCGGCGCCATCCGCTCGGGGCGACCCCGGACCCCTTCCGAAACGATCGCTTGGACTTGCTGTCCACTTCTGGATGATCCGTCTAGCATGGGAGGGCGGGCGCCGCCGGGCCGCGAGACCCGGCGGCACGACAGCGTGTCGAGCGAGGAGAAGCCGGAGCCGCCCATGAACGCCGAACAGCACTCGGCCGTCGCCACCCCCGGCCTCTACGACCGGTCCGGAAGGCGCTACTCCCTGGACGACCCCCGCTGGCGGGGCGAGGACGGCGGCCCCCTCGCCGTCAGCGCGCTGCCGGGCCTGCGGCCCGAGCAGATCGACACCGCCGAACGGTCCCTGTGGCGCTATCACGCGGCCCTGCCCGTCGAGGCCGCCCGCCGGGTGAGCCTGGGCGAAGGGTGCACGCCGATGGTCCCGGTCGACTGGGCAGGCCGACGCGTCCACTTCAAGCTGGAGTGGTTCAACCCGACCTCCAGCTTCAAGGACCGGGGCGTATCGGTGATGATGTCCCACCTCGTGGCACACGGTGCCGACCGCGTGCTGGAGGACAGTTCGGGCAACGGCGGTGCCGCGGTGGCCGCCTACGCCGCCGCCGCCGGCGTCCGCGCCAGGATCATCGTCCCCGCCGCCACCTCGGAGGCCAAGATCCTCCAGGCCCGCGCCTACGGAGCGGAGGTCGAACTCGTGGGGGGCACCCGCGACGAGGTCTCGGAGGAGGCGATCCGCCAGTCGGAGCGGATCCCCTACGCGAGTCACAACTGGCACCCCATGTTCATCCAGGGCACCAAGACCATCGCCTACGAGATGTGGGAGTCGCTCGGCTTCACCGCGCCCGACAACGTGGTCCTCGTGGCCGGGGCCGGCAGCAACGTCATCGGGTGCGACCTCGCGTTCGGCGAACTGCTCGCCGCCGGACAGATCGACAGGCGCCCGCGCCTGTTCGTCGGGCAGCCCGAGCACTGGGCGACCATCGCCGACACGTTCAACGGCATCGACCCGGCCGGCCGCGGCGAGCGGGTGCCGACGATCGCCGAGGGCGCGTCCATCGCCCACCCGGTCCGGCTGCCCGAGGCGGTGGAGGCCGTCCGCCGCTGTGACGGCGCCGCCTACGCGGTCCCCGAGGCGGAGATCCACGCGGCGGTCCGCGCCCTGAGCGCGCGCGGCCTGTACGCGGAGCCGACCAGCAGCGTCGCCGCGGCGACCCTCGACCACTTCATCGCGACCGGAGAGATCGCCCCGGACGAGACGACCGTGGTCGTGCTCACCGGCGCGGGGCTGAAGTCCGCCGAGACCATGGCCGCGGTGTTCGCCGGACCCGGTGATGGAGCGCGGGAACCGAGCGGCACCCGATGACCCGCCCCACCGGCCGACCGGATGACGAACGCGCCGACCGGACCGCCGTACCGGAAGACGAGCACCTCGTACGGGAAGCCGAGCGCATCGCCGTCGCGGTCGGCCGCATGTTCCCCGGTCTGTGCGAGGTCGTCCTGCACGACCTGCGCCGCCCCGACAACGCCATCCGCGTCATCGAGAACAACCTGTCCGGACGGCGGGTCGGCGACTCCGCCACCGAACTGGGCCTGCGCCGCATCGCGGACCCCGACTATCCCGGCGTCGTCCAGAACTACGGCAACCGGTTCCCCGACGGGCGTCCGGCCAAGAGCACCTCGATCGGCATCAAGAACGCCGAGGGACGTTACATCGCGGCCCTGTGCCTGAACCTGGACGTCAGCACGCTGTCCCCGCTGGCCCTGACCCTCGCCAACCTCGTCACCACGGATGTCCCGCACCAGGACGAGCCCCTGGAGACACTGCGCGACCGCACCGGACGCGAACTCCGTTCGGCCATCGACTCCTTCGCGGCGGAGCGCTCCAGCACACCGCGGGGCCTCAACCGCGATCAGAAGCGCGAGCTGGTCCGTCGACTGCACGGCGAGGGCTTCTTCGAGGCCCGGAGCTCCGCACAACTCATCGCCGACCAGCTCGGCATCTCCCGGGCGACCGTCTACAACTACACGAAGCGGCCACACCGGTGAACGCCCGCAGGAACCACGCCTCGTGCGGCCGGTTTCGGCGGGCTGATGACCGTGCTGCGGCGCCAGGGGGCGGACGCGGTCCGCAGGGGCCGACCGTGGAGCCTGCCGCTGGAGGGCCGGGCCCTGCCGGTGTCCGCGTACGGGCGCACGAAGCGGGTCACACGGCGGCCCACCACGCCCGAGGCGATCAGGAGATCGTTTACGGGACAGTCCTCAACGGAGCCCGTCCACGAACGCCTGCCACGCTCCGGCGCCGACGACCAGGGCCGGGCCGGTGGGGTTCTTGCTGTCGCGGACCGGGACGGTGCCGGGGAAGTGGTCGGCCACCTCGACGCACTCGCCGCCGTTGGTGCCGCTGTACGACGACTTCCGCCACCGCGCTCCGGTCAGGTCAGGACGGGTCTCCATGGCGTTCCTCCATCACACGGATGATTCAGTGCCTGGGTATGCGCGGCGGGCGCCCTAGCGGAGCCCGTCCACGAACGCCTGCCACGCCCCGGCGCCGATGATCAGGGCCGGGCCGGTGGGGTTCTTGCTGTCGCGGACCGGGACGGTGCCGGGGAAGTGGTCGGCCACCTCGACGCAGTCACCGCCGCTGGGGCCGCTGTACGACGACTTCCGCCACCGCGCTCCGGTCAGGTCAGGACGGGTCTCCATAGCGTTCCTCCATCACACGAGTGATCAGTGCTGCCGAGTCCTCGGGGGAGAGGGCCGTGGCTTGCAGCCGAGCGTAGCCGACCGAACGCTCCTTGATCACGGAAGGATTGGCGGTCATGTGCCCTTGGTCGTAGCTCTCGACGTAAAAGATGTCGGGGTCGTCGTCGAACCTGAGGATATTGAACGACCCCATCAATCCCGTGTGTTCCCCGGCGGAGAACGGAAGCACCTGAATGTGCACCCACGGGTTGTCGCGGAAGGCCAACAGGTGCGCCAGTTGCTCGCGCATGACCTCACGGCTGCTCACCTCCTGCAGTAGTGCGGCCTCGCTCATCACGACCCAGAGGGCCGGCGGCTCGGAACGCTCCAGGATGCGCTGGCGTTCGAGTCGGGCCGCCAGAAGTTCCTCGATCTCGTCCGCGTGGTCGATGGCGAGCATGGCCCGCGCGTACTCCGGCGTCTGCAGCAGGCCGTACACGACCTGTGTTTGGAACGCGGAGATGTAGGTGGCACGCGCCTCCAGGTCCGCGTACGGCTGGAACCACGACGGCAACCGGCTGCGCAGCACCAGGCCGATCAGTCGGGAGAACGTCCCGCCCGTGCCGAGCGCCGCGTCCACCCGCTCCGAGAACTCACGGGTGGGAAGCTTCCTCGCTGTTTCGATCTGGCCGACCAGGGAGCCCGTGCAGAAGATGACGTCCCCGAGTTGCTGTTGCGTGAGTGTGTGCGCCTCGCGCTGGCGGCGGAGTTCCCAGCCGTAGTAGTCCAGAGGGGAAGCGTTGGGGTCGAGTTGCTGAATGTTGACCATGGTCGGTACCTCCGGCCTGCGACGCGCGGCGTTCTTGTCGCCGAGCGTAATCAGGGGAATGCGGGCCGGAGGGGGGAATCGTCCAAACCACCCCTGGGGGTGGGCCCGGTGGAGACCGGTTCCCGGGCTCAGCCCAGCGCGCTCTTCGCCCGCCACCGCGTCCAGTCCACGTTCCACGCCCCGTAGCCGTTGCCCTCCGCTACCGTGCCCTTCGTGTCGCGGCCCGTGATCTCGAAGGGGTCTCCGACGTTCACCAGGGCGTAGAAGGACGCCGCGTCGGCGTCGCTCATGCCGATGCAACCGGAGCTCTTGTTCGCCCGCCCGAAGTACGCCGCGTTCCACGGCGCCGCGTGGGCGTACATGCCCGACCAGGTCAGGCGCATCGAGTGGTCGACCATCTTGTCGTAGGCGTCGCCCAGGCCCACCGTCTCCGAGTTCATGTTGATGGTGCCCTCCTTCGCCATCAGGACGGCCGTGCCCCGCCAGGAGCGCTTGTCGCCGCCGGGGGTGCCGCCGGAGACCGGGATCGTACGGACCGTCCTTCCGTCCTTCTCCAGGGTCAGGCGGTGCCGGTCCAGGTCGACCCGGACCACCTGCGCGGCGCCGACCGTGAAGCCCGTGCGGTAGTCCCGTATGAACCAACCCCCTCCCGAGTCCGTGCCGTTCAGGTCCGCCTCCAGGGTGACCTTCGTGCCGGGCTTCCAGTACTCCTTCGGCCGCCAGTCGGCCCGGTCCCGGCCCGACCAGTCCCTGACCCAGCCCCAGGAGCCCTCGGTGGCGTTCGAGGTCGTCACCCTGAGCTGCTTCTCGACGTCCGCCTTCTTCGTCACCGGGAGGTCGAAGACGATCGAGAGGGGGTGCCCGATGCCCACGGTGGTGTTCTTGCCGGGGGCCAGGGTCAGCTTGTTGACCTTCGCGGGGGCCGGGGTGGAGAAGGGCGAACGGGCCGTCGTCTCCTTGCCGTCGGCGGCGCGGGTGGTCGTCTCCACCGTGTACGAGGCGCCCGGGGCCGCCTTGCGGTCCGACGTCCAGCGCGTACCGCCCCCGTCCGCGCGGCCGGTGAGGACCGTGCCGTCCGCCGCCGTGACCTTCACGGCGACCAGCGTGCCGTTCGCGGCCGTCACCGTCACCGGCCGGCCCGCCGTCCGGTCCGCGACCGTCACCTTCGCCGGGGGCGCGGCCGGGGCCCGGTCCTCCGCCGGGCCCTCGTCCACCGCCTGTGCGGTGCAGGCCGTGAGGGAGACGGCCAGGGCGGCGGCCGCGAGGGCGGGACGGGGGGTGCGCATGGGCGGCACGGAAGCCTCCGCGTGGTGGGAAAAGGGGTGGGATGTCCTGGACTGTAGGGCCGGCCGGACGGGCACGGGCCCGTGTGACGGGGGCTGCGGCGGAACGGTCACCGTCCGGTCACACACGCCGTGCGGCTCCGTCGCATTCGGCTGTGAGCCTGCTGGGCGCCCCACCACCGAGGGGCGGAACCAGGAGGCCCCCGTTGTGTCAGCGTCGCTCGTGACCGCCGCACCCGCCGACCGCCGCGCCCCCACGGACCGCCGCGCCCCCGCCCGGCCGGTCCGGCTCGGTCCCGTCACCCCCGGGGCGTACCACGCCTTCCTCGCGTCCCGCTCCGGCGCGGACGGCCCCAGCTTCCTCCAGCTCCCCTCGTGGGCCGGGGTGAAGGAGGGGTGGGGCCACCAGCTCGTGGGGTGGGGGCCGGAGGGCGGCGACCTGACGGGTGTCGCGCTCGTGCTGCTGCGGACCTTCCCCGGGACCCGGAAGTACTTCGCCTACCTGCCCGAGGGGCCCGTCGCCGACTGGGCCGATCCCGGGGTGGACGACTGGCTCGACCCGCTCCTCGGCCATCTGCGCGCCTCCGGCGCCTTCGCCGTGCGCATCGGGCCCGGCCCCGCCCACCGCCGCTGGAACGCCGCCACCGTCAAGGCCGCCGCCGGACCCGGCCGGCGCCTCGCCGACGTCCTCGCCGACGAGGTCGATCCCCTCGGCACCGTCGTCGCCGAACGCCTCCGGGCCCGGGGCTGGCGCCGCTGCGGCGGCGACTCCGAGGACGGCGCCGACGCCCAGCCCCGGCACGTCTTCCAGGTCCCGCTCGCCGGCCGCAGCGCCGACGACCTGTGGTCCGGCCTCAACCAGGAGTGGCGGCGCAACGTCCGCAGGGCCCGCAAGGCCGGCGTCGAGGTCACCGTCGGGACCGCCGCCGACCTGCCCGAGTTCTACCGGCTGCTCGGGATCACCGAGGAGCGCGACGGCTTCCGGCTCGGCCGCTCCCTCGCGTACTACGAGCGCCAGTACGCGGTCCTCAACGCCGAGGAGCCCGGCCGGATGAGGCTCTACCTCGCCCGCCACGGGGGCGAGGTCCTCGCCGCCCACACCATGATCACCGTCGGCGGGCGCGTCTGGTACCAGACCGGCGCCTCCGCCGACCACCGCCGCGAGGTCCGCCCCTCCAACGCCCTCCAGTGGCGCATGCTGCTCGACGCCCACGCCCTCGGCGCCGCCGTCTACGACCTGCGCGGGGTACCCTCCACCCTCGACCCGGACGACCGCGCCCACGGCCTCCTCCGCTGGAAGCTCGGCACGGGCGGCCAGGTCGTCGAGACGCTGGGGGAGTGGGAGATTCCGATGCGGGGCACGACCAACCAGGCGCTGTACCGCGCCTTCCAGGCGTACCTGGCCCGCCGGTGACGGCCACCCTCGCCGCGCCGGGACGGAAGGCCGCGGCCCCGTCCGCCCTCCGCAGCGGCGCCCTCATGGCCGCCGGATCGCTCGTCTCCCGCGCCACCGGCTTCGTCCGCGCCTCCGTCGTCGCCGCCGCGCTCGGCGCGGCCACCGTCGCCGACGGCTACGCGGTCGGCAACTCCGTCCCCACCATCGTCTACACCCTGCTCCTCGGCGGCGCCCTCAACGCGGTCTTCGTCCCCGAACTGGTCAAGGCGGCCAAGGAACACGAGGACGGCGGCGTCGCCTACACCGACCGCCTCCTCACCCTCTGCGTGCTCGCCCTCGCCGTCCTCACCGCCGCCGCCGTCCTCGCCGCGCCGCCGATCGTCGACGCGTACACCGACTACACGGGCGACCAGCGGGAGATGACCGTCGCCTTCGCCCGCACCTGCCTTCCGCAGATCTTCTTCCTCGGCCTCTTCACGCTCCTCGGCCAGGTCCTCAACGCCCGGGGCCGGTTCGGCGCCATGATGTGGACGCCCGTCCTCAACAACGTCGTCGTCGTCGCCGTCTTCGGCCTCTTCCTGGTGGTGGGCGACGGGGGCGCGCTCACCCCGGGCGAGACCGCGCTCCTCGGCTGGGGCACCACCGCCGGCATCGCGCTCCAGGCCCTCGCGCTCGTTCCCCCGCTGCGCGCCGCCGGCTTCCGCTGGCGGCCCCGTTTCGACTGGCGCGGCAGCGGCCTCGCGGCCCCGCTGCGGTCGGCCGGCTGGCTGGTGCTGCTCGTCCTCACCAACCAGGGCGCGTACTGGGTGACCACCTGGGTCGCCACCTCGGCGGGCGACGCGGCGGCCGGCGGCGGCGCGGGCCTCGCCGCGTACAACAACGCCTACCTGCTGTGGACCGTCCCGCACGGCATCGTCACCGTCTCCCTCGTCACCGCCCTGCTGCCCCGGATGAGCGGCGCGGCGGCCGACGGCGACCTCGCGGGGGTCCGGCGGGACGTCTCGTACGCGCTGCGGACCAGCGCCGCCGCCGTCGTCCCCGCCGCCTGCGCGCTGTTCGCGCTCGCCGTGCCCCTGATGACCGTGGTCTTCCGGTACGGGGCGACGGACGACGACGACGTCCGCGCGATGTCCTGGATCCTGATGGCCCTCGCGCCCGGACTGGTCGCCCTCTCCGGGCAGTACGTGTGCACCCGCGCCTTCTACGCCCTGCGCGACACGCGCACCCCGTTCCTGCTCAACCTGGTGATCGCGGGGCTCAACGCGGGCCTCTCCCTCGCCGCGTACCGGCTCCTCCCCGACCGCTGGACCGTCGCGGGCATGGCGGCGGCGTACTCCCTCGCCCTGTGGGCGGGCTGGGGCGTCACGGCGTACGTGCTGCGGCGCGGGCTGCGGGGCGGCACCGCGCCGCCGGAGGGTCCCGGCGGCGCGTCCTCCGGGGACGGCCCGGTCCTCCCGGACGGGGGCGCCGTCTCCGGCGGCGCGGTGCCCGCCCTCGCACGGATGCTCGTCGCCGCCGTCCCGGCCACCGGGTACGGCCTCCTCGCCGCCGGCGCCGCGGGGCCGGCGGGGCCCGTCGCCTCCGGGCTCGCCGGGGCCCTCGCGATCCTCGCCGTCTTCGCCCTGCTCGCCCGCCCCCTCCGCCTCACCGAGGTGCGGAACCTCCTCGCGGCCGGGGGCGCCCGCCTCCGCGCCCTCACCCGCCGTGCGTGACCCCGCCCCGGGGAAGCCCCGCCCCGACGACCTTGGGATACTCCGCAGATGCCCCGCGTGCTCCTGATAGAAGACGACCCGTCCGTCCGCGAGGGCGTCGAACTCGGGCTCCGGCGGCGCGGACACGAGGTGCGGGCCGCCCCCACCGGGGAGGCGGGGCTCGCCGCGCTCGGGGAGTTCCGGCCGGACCTGCTCCTGCTCGACCTGATGCTGCCCGGCATGAACGGCGTCCAGGTCTGCCGCCGGGTCCGGGAGGACAGCCAGCTCCCGATCATCATGCTCACCGCCCGGGGCGACGACTTCGACATCGTCGTCGGCCTGGAGGCCGGGGCGGACGACTACATCGTCAAGCCCGCCCGCACCGAGGTCATCGAGGCACGGATACGGGCCGTGCTCCGCCGCATCGAGGAGCCCGGCGGCGCGCGGCCCGCCGTCGAGTTCCACGGCGAACTGGCCGTCGACCGGGCCGGGCTCACCGTCGCCAAGGCGGGTGAACGGATCGCCCTCGCCCCCTCCGAGATGAAGCTGCTGCTCCACCTCACCGCCGCCCCCGAGCAGGTCTTCAGCCGGCAGCAGCTCCTCGAACACGTCTGGGAGCACAGCTACCACGGGGACGCGCGGCTGGTCGACGCCTGTGTCCGCCGGCTCCGGAACAAGATCGAGGACGTCCCGGGCGAACCCCGCTACATCCAGACCCTGCGGGGCTTCGGCTACCGCTTCGGTCCGCTGTGAAGGCGTGCGTGCGGCCCGGGGCGACCGACCCCGGGGACGACGGGCCCCACGACCGGGCGTCCGGCCCCGGGACCGGTGGGCCCCACGACCGGGCGTCCGGCCCCGGGACCGGTGGGCCCCACGACCGGGCGTCCGCCCCGGACGGCGACGGGCCCCACGACCGCGCCTCCGCCCCGGAGAAGGCGGGGGCCCGCCGGAAGGCACGCCCCCCGCGCCTGCGCCCGCACCCCTTCGGCCTGCGCACCCGGCTCGTCCTGGCCTTCCTGCTCGTCGCGGCCGTCGGCTGCGGCACCACCGCCGCCCTCACCTACCGGGCCGCCCGCAACGCCATCCTGGAGCAGACCCAGAACACCGCCGTCTCCGCCTTCCGCGAGCAGGTCGACGAACTCGCCATCACCCTGCCCGTCGACACCGACAACCTGCGGGACGCGCTCCTCCGGATCGCCCGCCAGGGCAAGCCCCGTCCCTGGCGCGTCTACGCCGAGTACGGCACCGCCCGCGTCTCCTCCACCGACCGCCCCACCTCCTCCGTCGTCACCCCCGAACTCAGGGCCCGCGCCCGGGCCCGCGCCGCCACCCCGCACGGCAGCTTCCAGCGCGTGGTGAAGGACGGCGTCCCGTACCTGACCATCGCCGTCCCCGCCGTCTTCCGCACCCACGCGACCGAGGGCACCGCCCAGCACACCGGCCTCGTCCTCTACGCCGTCATGGAGCTGAACGAGGAGGAGGCCGGCATCGAGGCCATGGTCACCGCCGCCCGCGACGGGGCCCTCCCCGCCCTCGCCGTCGCCCTGATCCCCGCGCTCCTCGCCGCCCGGGGCGTGCTCCGCCCCGTACGGGAACTGCGGCGCGCCGCCCACAGCATGGGGCGCGGCCGCCTCGACACCCGCATCCACGCCAAGGGGAGCGACGAACTCGCGGGCCTCGCCCGCACGTTCAACGAGTCCGCCGCCCGGCTCGAACGCTCCGTCGCCGAACTCCGCGACGCCGAGGCCCGCGCCCGCCGCTTCGCCTCCGACGTCTCGCACGAACTGCGCACCCCGCTCGCCGGGATGCTCGCCGTCACCGAGGTCCTGGACGAGGACGCCGGGAGCCTCGACAGCGACACCGCCCGCGCGGTCCGCCTGATCAGCACCGAGACCGGCAAGCTCGCCCTCCTGGTCGAGGACCTGATGGAGATCTCCCGCTTCGACGCCCGCGCCGCCGAGCTGCACACGGACGAGGTCGACGCCGCCGACTGCGTCCGCAAGACCCTCCAGCACCGGCACTGGACCGACCCGGAGCAGGTCGTCCCGCACCTCGCGGAGGGGATCAGGACCCGGCTCGACCCGCGCCGCTTCGACGTCGTCGTGGCCAACCTCGTCGGCAACGCGCTGCGGCACGGGGAGGCACCGGTCACGGTCCGGCTGTACGCGGAGGGGCACGTGCTCGTGACGGAGGTCGCCGACCGGGGGCCCGGCATCGACCCGGAGGTCCTGCCGCACGTCTTCGACCGCTTCTACAAGGCGGACCGGGCCAGGGCCCGTTCGGCGGGCAGCGGCCTCGGCCTCGCGATCACCCTGGAGAACGTCCGGCTCCACGGCGGCACCGTCGCGGCGGCCAACCGGCCCGGGGGCGGAGCCGTGTTCACCGTGCGGATGCCGCGGTGAGGCGCCGGGCGGGCGCCGTCGCGGAGGGCCGCCACGCGGGCGGTCCCGCCGGGCGCCGCCGTACGGCCGCCGCGCTCCTCTCCGGCCTGGCCGCCCTGGTCGCCCTGGCCGGCTGCGGCATACGGGAGAGCGACGTCGTGGAGGCGGGCGGCGCCGCGACCGTCATCGTCGGACCGGTGCCCGAGGACCGGATGGTGCTCTACTTCCTCGGCCCCGACGGCCGCACGATGCCGGTGGTCCGCGACGTCGGCCGCTCCGGCCTCCCGCCGGTCGGGCCGGGGGACGGGCGGGCCCGGTACGACAGGTCCGGGCCCGGGTACGAGGGTCCCACCGCCTCCCCGGGCCCCGGGCGGATCCTCACGGACAAGACCCTCGCCGCGCTCCTCGCCGGCCCGCGGGACACGGAGACCGCGGCGGGCGTCACCACCGCCCTGCCGGGGGGCGGCACCCGGGCGCCGCGCGTGGAGGCGGACCCGGCCGGGTCCGCCTCGGCGCGTCTGCTCCGGACCCCCTTCGCCGTGCGGGGCCTTTCGGAGGGCGCCGTCCTCCAGCTGGTCTGCACGACGGCCTACGCGGAGCACCCGGCGGGCCGGATCGAGGTGACGGTCAGCGGCCCGGACGGCACGCTGCCCGCCGCCCGCTGCGAGGAGTGAGCGACGACGGCGTCCGCCGCGACGGGCCGGGGACGGGGGCGTCCGCCACTACGGACCGGGGGCGACGGCTTCCGCCGCGACGGGCCGGGGGCGAGGGCGTCCGCGGCTACCGGCCGGGCACGAGGACGTCCGCCGTGCGGAACCCCGGCGCCTAGCCCGCCGCCCGCAGGTCCGCCAGGACCGCGTCCGTGAACGCCGGCCAGGTCTCGACCGCCCACGGTCCGAAGGGCCGGTCGGTGAGCGCCACGCACGCGGCCCGCGCGTCCGGGTCGATCCACAGGAAGGTGCCGGACTGGCCGAAGTGCCCGAAGGCGCGCGGCGAGGAGCCGGCGCCCGTCCAGTGCGGGGACTTGCCGTCGCGGATCTCGAAGCCCAGTCCCCAGTCGTTCGGCCGCTGGTGCCCGTAGCCGGGCAGGATGCCGGTCAGGCCCGGGTACGCCACGGTCATCGCGTCCAGGACGGTCCGGGCGTCGAGCAGCCGGGGCGCCTGGACCTCGGCGGCGAACCGCGCCAGGTCGTCCACGGTGGACACGCCGTCCTTGGCGGGCGAGCCGTCGAGGGTCGTGGACACCATGCCCAGCGGCTCCAGGACGGCCTGGCGCAGGTACTCGGCGAAGGGGATGCCGGTGGCCCCGGTGACGTGGTCGCCCAGCACCTCGAAACCGGCGTTGGAGTAGATCCGGCGGGTGCCCGGCGCGGCCGTGACCCGGTGCTCGTCGAAGGCGAGCCCCGAGGTGTGGGCGAGGAGGTGACGGACGGTCGATCCCTCGGGACCGGCCGGCTCGTCCAGGTCGATCGCCCCCTCCTCGTACGCGACGAGGACCGCGTACGCCGCGAGCGGCTTGGTCACCGAGGCGAGCGGGAAGCGCCGCCCGGTGGGACCGTGGGCCCCGGCCCGGGTGCCGTCCGCGCGGACCACGGCGGCGGCCGCGGTGGGGACGGGCCAGTTCTCGATCGACGCCAGGCTCGGCAGGCCGTTTTCCACGTTGCTCTCCACGGGACTCTCCATGCGGCCGAGCCTACTTCCCGCCCGGGAACGGGCTTGCTTCGAGTGCGCTCCAACCCCCTAGCGTGGGGGCATGAGCGTGATCGCGAGCACGAGCGGTACGACCGGGGGCGACAGCCGGACGCACCACACCATCAGCGAGGTCGCCGCCCTCACGGGGCTCTCGGCGCACACCCTGCGCTGGTACGAGCGGATCGGCCTCATGCCGCACGTCGACCGCTCGCACACCGGGCAGCGCCGCTTCACCGCCCGCGACCTCGACTGGCTCGCCTTCGTCGGCAAGCTGCGGCTGACCGGGATGCCGGTCGCCGACATGGTCAGGTACGCCGAGCTGGTGCGCGAGGGCGACCACACCCGCGGGGAACGGCGCGCCCTCCTGGAGGCCACCCGCCGGGACGTCCTCGCCCGGATCACCGAGCTCCAGGACACGCTCGCCGTGCTCGACATCAAGATCGGCCACTACGGGACCGCATGCGGAGGAACCCCTTCATGACCAGCGCGACCAGGATCGACACCGTACGACTCGGCGGGCAGGACGGACCGGAGACCGGCGTCCAGGGCTTCGGCGCCATGGGCATCAGCGAGTTCTACGGCGACACCGACGAGGCCGCCGCCCGCGACACCCTCGACGCGGCCCTGGAGGCCGGCGTCACCCTGATCGACACCGCCGACATCTACGGCGGCGGTGCCAACGAGGAGTTCCTCGCCCCCTTCCTCGCCGCCCACCGCGACGAGGTCGTCCTCGCCACCAAGTTCGCCATAGAGCGGCGCGCGGACGACCCCGCGTACCGGGGCGTCCGCAACGACCCGGCGTACGTCAGGAGCGCCGTCGAGGCCAGCCTGCGCCGTCTCGGCGTCGAGACCATCGACCTCTTTTACATGCACCGCCGCGACCCGGCGGTCCCGTTCGCGGAGTCCGTCGGCGCGATGGCCGAACTCGTCCGGGAGGGCAAGGTCCGCTTCCTGGGCCTGAGCGAGGTCACCGGGCCCGAACTGCGCGAGGCCCACGCCGTGCACCCGATCACCGCCCTCCAGTCGGAGTGGTCGCTCTTCTCCCGGGACGTGGAGCGCAGCGCGGTCCCGGCCGCCGCCGACCTCGGCGTGACCGTCGTGCCGTACTCGCCGCTCGGCCGGGGCTTCCTGACCGGGGCGTTCACGGACGCCTCCAAGGAGCTGTCGGGCGACGACTTCCGTGCCCGGCAGCCCCGGTTCACCGGGGAGAACGCCGCGCGGAACGCCGCCCTCCTCGACCCGGTCCGGAAGATCGCCGCCGCCCACGGGGCCACCCCGGCGCAGATCGCCCTCGCCTGGGTCCAGCAGCGGGCCGCCGTCCACGGCCTCACGGTCGTCCCGATCCCCGGCACCCGCAGGCGCTCCCGCCTCCTGGAGAACGCCGCCGCCACCCGCATCACCCTCACCGGCGCCGAACTGGCCGAACTGGAGCCGATCGCCGGACGGGTGGCGGGCGACCGCTACCCGGACATGAGCTTCACGTCGGTGGGCCGGGAGGTCTGAGCGGACCGCCGGAGGACTCACACCGGCCCCAGGGCGAAGACCGCGAACCCCGCCGCGAGCAGTCCCGCCAGGACGCGGCGGGCCGGACCGGCCTTCGTCCACGGGGACTCGAATCCCCGGGCGTACCGGCCGATCAGGACGAGGAGCCCGGCGAAGACCGGCATCCAGGCGAGCCGGGCCAGGACCCATCCCGCCGAGTCGGGCGCGCCGACCAGGCCCGGGACCTCCCCGGCGTACGAGGCGGGGACCGCGGCGGCGAGCATCGCCGTCTGGTGCCAGCACAGGACCGTCATCGCGGAGAGGTTGACGACCACGACCGGCGCCCAGAGCGCGGGCCGCCGCAGGAGCGCGCCGAACCGGTCGCGGAGCAGGATCGCGGCGCCGCTCTGCGCGGCGGCGAGGGCGAGGACGAGCAGCGACGGCGGGTGCGAGTTGGTGCGGGCCTCGCCGGGGACGCCGACCATCGACGCCGGGTAGCCGAAGGCGAGCAGCAGCACGGCGAACAGGGCGGCCCCGCCGGCGAGGAGGACCCACGCGTGCCGCCGGGTGACCCGGCCCTCGCCCCACGAGACGCCGAGCTGGTAGGCGAAGAGCCAGCCGGGCAGGATGTTCAGCAGGCTCAGCCAGGACGGCACGGCGTCGGCCCAGGGCCCGTACCGCAGGAGGTCGACGACGGCGACCGAGCCGAGCAGCGGGGCCGCCGCCCACACCCCGAGGCGGCGGGCGGCCCGCACGCAGTACGGGGTGAGCGCGGTGACCACCGTGTAGACCCCGACGAACCAGAGCGGCTGGACCACCAGCGTGGACGCCGTCCGCAGGGTGTCCACGGGGACCCCGGGCCCGAAGCGGAGGAGGGGCAGGAGCACCGCCCACACGGCGGTGACCCCGAGCACCGGCCGTCCGAGCCGGGCGAGCCGCCCCTTGAGCCAGTCGCCCGTGGAGCCCTTCCGGCGCCGGTACGACAGGACGGAGGCGTAGCCGCCGACCAGGAAGAAGATCCCCAGCATCTGGAGGACCCAGCTGACCGGCGCGAGCCCGGCGAAGGTGCCCAGGGGGCTGGCGTTGTGGATCGCCCCGTCGGAGGAGAGGGTGAACCCGCCGAGCAGCCAGTGCCCGGTCGGCACGGCGAGCAGGGCGAGGGCCCGCAGCCCGTCGACCGCCCGGTCGCGGTGGGCGGGGGTGCCCGACTCGATCCGCCGGACCGTGCGCTTCACGAGGGCGGGGGCGCTCATCGCGCGTCCCCCTCGGCGATCGCGGCGAACGCGCGGAGCGAGGAGGTCCCGGCCGCGAAGTAGCCCCCGTGCCCGGTGGCGTCCCCGGCCGGGACGCGGCGCGCGCCGAAGGACGGCTCCGCCGGGTCGGCGCCGTGCCCGAGCCCCGCGAACGAGACGTTCGGCACCCGGTCGATCCAGTCGGTGGGGTCCTTCGCCGCCCAGACCCGGGCGGAGGTGCCGAGTTCGGAGACGTTCCCGGCGCGCATCCCCGGCGAGCCGAGGACCACCAGGTCCTTCGCCTTCAGCTCGCGGGCGGCGAGCCCGCAGACCACCGAGCCGTAGCTGTGGCAGAACACCGAGGGCTCGGCCGCCCCGACGGCCGCGAGCCCCTCCGTGAAGCGGGCGAGCCGCTCCGCCCCCGCCCCGGCGAGCCGGCCGGTGGCCGCGTCCAGGCCGACGCCGACGGGGGTGGTGTACCCGGCCCAGGCGACGACCGCCGTGCGGTTCCCGGTCGCCCGGCGCAGCGCGGTCGTCATGTCCACGAGCGGCCGGACGTGCCCGGCGTCCACGTCGGAGCCGGGGACGATCACCGCGACGTGCGCGGCCCGCGCCAGGTCCCCGTAGACCAGGACCACCTGGCCCCGGCCGCGCGGATCGTACGCGAGCACCCGCGCGTCCCCGAACCGCCCTCCCGCGGTGAGGGCGTTGGCCTCGTACCGCAGCTCCGGAGGAGCCCCGTCCAGATTCCCGACGACCGTGGGATGGGCGCGGGCCAGTTCCCTCCGTCGTACGGGACCGAGTCCCGCGAAGAACCGCGCGGTCCCGGCCGGCCCCATCCGCTCCGGGTCCGGCAGCCCCGCACCCCGCCAGGCCCCCGTCCCGGCCGGCGCTCCGGTCACGGCCTCCTGCGCGTCCCCGGCCGCCCACCCGGTCGTCCCTGAGACCACGCAGGCCACCAGCGCGGCGGTGATCAGGGTCCTCGTCGTACGGCGCATGCGGCCGCCCTCCCTCTCCGGTCCTCACTCGTCCGCCGTGCGTCCGGCGACGGGAGGAAGGTAGGAAGAGGAGGGGTGGCGGCACGTCACACCGGGGAGCCAACTCCCTTCCGATACCGGGGTAGGGGGTGGAGGAGCGGTGGGCCCCAGGACGGGGGTGGGGTTTCCCCCAGGGGGTGGCTTTTCCCGGGGTGGGGATGTCCCGGGGAACGGCTTTCCCCGGGGGTGGGGATCTTCCGGGGGCGGTTTTCCCCAGGGGCGGGGACCTTCCGGGGAGGTCCCCTGCGGCGCGGGTCGCCCCGGGGCCGTACCCGGGTCAGGCCGTGCCGGGCGTCACGAGCCCCGACTCGTACGCGAAGACCACCGCCTGGGCCCGGTCGCGCAGGTCCAGTTTGGCGAGGACCCGGCCGATGTGGGTCTTCACCGTCTGCTCGGCGAGGACGAGGCCGTCCGCGATCTCCTGGTTGGACAGGCCCCGGGCGATCAGCTCCAGGACCTCCGTCTCGCGCGGGGTGAGGCCGTTGAGGCGCAGGGCCGCGGTGTCCCGGCGCGGGGCCGGACGGGAGGCGGCGAAGTCGGCGATCAGACGGCGGGTCACGGAGGGCGCGAGCAGCGCCTCGCCCGCCGCCACCACCCGTACCGCCGCGATCAGGTCGGCCGGCGGCGCGTCCTTGAGGAGGAAGCCGGACGCGCCCGCGCGCAGCGCCTCGTACACGTAGTCGTCCACGTCGAAGGTGGTCAGCATCAGCACCTTCGGCCGGTGCGTGACCCCGGCCGGCGGACGCAGGATCTCGCGCGCCGCCGCGAGCCCGTCCAGCTCCGGCATCCGCACGTCCATCAGGACCACGTCCGGGTGCGCCGACCGCGCCACCTCCACGCCCAGCCGTCCGTCCGGGGCCTCCCCGACGACGTCGATGTCGGGCTGCGCGGCGAGCAGCGCGGCGAAACCGGCCCGCACCATGGCCTGGTCGTCGACGATGATCACGCGGATGGTCACTCGGGGTCCTTCGTACGCAGGGGGAGCCGGGCCGCGACCCGGAAGCCGCCGTCCGGCAGCGGCCCGGTGTCCAGCGTGCCGCCGGTCAACCGTACGCGCTCCCGCATGCCGACGAGCCCGTGCCCGGTCCCGGGGGCGCCCCGCTCGACGGAGGAACGACCTTCCAGGGAAGGTCCGTTGACGACGAGGACCGTCAGCCATCCGTCGTCGGCCCGGACCGAGACCCGGGTCGGGGCGCCCGGCGCGTGCCGGACGACGTTGGCGAGGGCCTCCTGCGCGATCCGGTACGCGGAGAGGTCCACGGCCTGCGGCACGTCCCCGAGACCCGCGGCGAGCCGCAGCTCGGCGGGCACCCCGGCCCGCACCGTCGCCTCCACCAGCTGCTGGAGCCGGTCGAGCCCCGGCTGCGGGGCCCGCTCGTCCTCGCCGCCGTCGCTGCGCAGGACGGAGAGCAGCCGGCGCATCTCCGCCAGCGACTCGCGCGCGCTCGCCGCGATGGAGACGAACTCCTCGCGGGCCGCCTCGGGGAGGTCCGGGACGCGGTACGGGGCGGAGTCCGCCTGCACGGTGATCACGGACATGTGGTGGGCCACGATGTCGTGCAGCTCGCGCGCGATCCTGGCCCGCTCCTCCAGGAGCGTGCGGCGGGCCCGTTCGGCCTCGCTGATGGTCTCCTGCTCCACGAGCCGCCGCTGTGCGTCGCCCCGGGCGCGGACGGCCGAGGTGAGCAGCAGCAGTACCCCGCTCAGGACGAGCAGCAGGGTGTGGACGCCGACCTGCCCGGCGGGCCGGAAGGCCCCCAGGAGGTACCCGGCCGCGCCGGTCGTCAGCCACACGCCGAACAGGACCCGCCGGGACTCGCGGAGGCCGAGCGCGAGCATCAGCGCGCAGTAGCCGATGACCGCCGGCGGCGTCCAGGGCCAGAGCCGCGCCGGGGGCAGGTCCGCGCCGAGCGTCGCGAGCGCGCCGAGCACGTCGGCGGCGAAGACGATCCACCACGCCTGGAGGGGGCGGACGACGGCGAGCAGCAGCGGCGCCGCCTGGGCGGTGCCGATCGCCCCGGCGAGGGCGCCGTTGAGCCCGTAGTCGTGGATGAGGAGGTGGATGGTGGTGGGGACGAGCGAGGCGGCGAACGCGAGGGCGACGGCGTACGGCAGCAGCCGCACCCACCGCGAGGAGGCGTCGGCGAGCAGCGGCGCGCCGGGTTCGGCGGGGGTGGTGAACGCGGCGCCGAGCCCCTGGAACATCCCGCTCGCCCGGACGGCCGACAGCGTGCCGGCGAGGGACCGGCGACCGGCGCGCGGGGGGACGACGGGCGGGGGGAGGGCGGGCGGTCCGGAGGGAGGAGGCGGCCCGGGCGGTGGGGCGGTGGGCGGTCCGGAGGGGACGGGTGGTTCGGGCCGGGCGGCCGTGGGCGGTCCGGTGCGAGGAGCGGGCGGCCCGGCCGGTGGGGCGGCGGGCGGTTCGGGCCGGGCGGCGGGCGGCTCGGGCCGCGGTTCGGTAGCCATGACCCGCTCAGGGTAGGCAGCGGTTCCGGGCCCCGACGTCATACCCGGGACCGGGATGCGGCCTGGTACCGGGGTATGACCCGGGAGGCGGGAAGCTCCCCGGGCCGACACCCCGGTCGTCGGTTTTCCGGCCTTCGTCGCCTCCGGCCGTCGGACTTCCTTTCCTGCCCCGGTCGTCGGCCACCCGACCCGGTCCCCGGCCGTCAGAGCTCCGCCAGCAGCTCGGCCTTCTTCGCGGAGAACTCCTCGTCCGTCACCAGACCGGCTCGGTGCAGTTCTCCCAAGTGCCGAATCCTTTCGGCCACCACTTCGGGGGTACGGGCCCCCACGGGCACGGGGGTGCGGTCGGAGGCCCGGATCGCCGCGAGGACCGCCGCCGCGAAGGGGAGGGACTCGTGGACCGGCCCGTAGCCGAGGCCGAAGACGACGGACGCCGGGTCGTGGTCGGGCCTGGCGGCCGGGGGCTCGCCGGACCGGGGGACGAGCCGCAGGTATCCGTCGAAGACGTCGGGCGTCCGCCACTCGACCCCGCACAGGCTCCGCACCGGGAAGGTCTGGTCGCCCGCCTTCCACTTGGCCGAGGACGCCCCCGTCGAGGACCAGCGGAACGTGACCTCGGAGCCGCCGTCGAAGCTCGCCCTCCCGTCGTACGCCTTGAAGGACATCGGCCCGGACGGCGGCGCCACGAGGAACCGGTCGGCGGGCGTCACGGCCCCGGCGCACCCGCCGGCCCCCTCGTCCGCCGTCCGGCCGGGTCCGTCGATTCCGCCGATCCCGTCGATCTCGTCGATCCCGTCGGGCGGACCGAACCCGCCGGACGGGCCGTGCCGCGCGTCACCGCCGGGGCCGTGGGCCCCCGCGACCCCCGGCTCCGGCGGCAGGATCGCCCGCAACGCGTCCCGGTAGTACTCGGCCCGCGTCTCCCGGTCCGCCGGGAGCACCAGCCGGTACGGGTCGCAGCTCTCCTTGAGCTGCCCCGCGGCCGCCTCCATCAGCGGATCGGCGCCCGGCCTCGGCGCGGCGTGCAGCACGACGGTGCCCCGCTTGCCGGGCGTGAGCGCCACGGACGCCAACGCCTCGTACGGTATGCGTCGTTCGCGCAAGGTCTGGAAGAGCTTCGGCGTTCGGATCCCCCGTTCGAAGCGGATGACGAGGGCGTCGCTCTCGAACTCCCAGGTGGCATGAATTCCGGCCAGCACATCACCCATGCGCCTCATCGTAAGCGGCGTCCGCTCCGGCGTCGCCCCTGTGAAAGGTCCGGACATCACGGGATCTCCGCGCGTCAGGACCCCTCCGTACCGGAAATTCCTTCGCGACAGGGGCTGTCGGCACGGACGCAGACCAGTCGCGGGTAGGCGCCGACGCCCAGTGCGGCGAGGTTGCCGAGGCTCACCGTCCCCGGCTCGAAATAGCCGCTGTGCCCGACGGCCCCGCCCGCCGAGAGCAGCCGCGCGCCGAACCCGGGTTCCACCGGGTCCGCGCCGTGCCCGATCCCGCCCACCTCCACGTGCGGCACGTCCGCTATCCAGTCGTCCGCGTCCCGCATCGCCCATATCCGGGCCGGGGCGGCGAGGTCGGCGGCCCGTTCCACCCGCATCCCGGGGCTTCCGGCCACGGCCACGTCCGTCACCCGGGCGGGCAGCCGGGGCGCGGCGGCCCCGCAGAGCACGGAGCCGTAGCTGTGGCAGAAGAGCGTCACCCGGGCGTCCCCGGGCAGCGCCTCGGTCAGCCCCACGAGCCGCACGGCGCCCGACGCGGCGAGACGGCCGGTCAGCGCGTCGATGCCCATTCCGGAGGGGGCGGTGTAGTCGGCCCAGGCGATCACCGCGACCCGGGCGCCGGGCGCGGTCCGCCGCTCGGCGTCGTAGAGGGCCCGTGCCATGCCGGCCGGGGCCCCGTACCGGCCGTGGGTCTTCTGGAAGGTGAGGAGGTTGGTGTCGACGCCGGGCACGACCACCGAGACGCGCCGGGCCCGCTCCAGGTCCCCGAACACCTCGGCGACCCGGCCCGTGCCCGTCGGGTCGAAGGCGAGGACCTGGCGGTCGGGCCGCAGCAGCGCGGCGAAGCGGTCGATCCGCCGCCGCGCCTCGTGACGGCCCTCGGGGGAGAGGCGGGGGTCGTCGGCCCTGCCGTGCTCGGCGGCGTACGCCCGCGCGAGCGCGATCCGGTTGGCGCGGTAGCGCAGGGCCACGGGAGCGCCGTCGAGGTTGCCGACGACGAGCGGATGCCGCTCGGCGAGCCGGACCCCGCCCGCCGGGCCGAGCCCGGCGAAGAAAGCGGCGACGGTACGGGCGGGGGCGCCCGGGGCGGGCGGCGGGCGGTGGCCGGTCCGGGCGTGCGTCCAGGCGGCGAGCGCGGCCTCGCGGGGGGTCCCCGGCGCCGGCCGGTGCCGGGGCGCGGTCCACCCGGTGGTCGTCAGGAGCACGAACACGACGAGCAGCGCGAACAGGGCGCGTGCGACGGGAAGGGCGGACGGGACGCCGGCGGGGATCACGGGCCGCCACCCTACGGGGCGGCACACCTCGCGAGACGGCCGGGGCGGGTCCGGTACGGGAGGCCGGGAGGCCGGGAGGGCGGGAGGGCGCGGTACGGGGGACGGGGACGGCCCGGTACGGGGACGGCCCGGTACCGGGACGGGGACGGCCTGGGACGGGGCCGGTCCGGTACGGGGCGCGGGGGCTACGCGCCGGCGTCGGCCCCGGTTCCGGGCAGGGACCCGGCATCGGTCCCGAACCCGGTCCCGTTCCCCCTCCCCCTCCCCTTCCCGTTCCCGGACGCGAGCCCGGCATCGGCTCCGCTCCCGCCTCCGTCCCGCCAGCGCGGTGTCAGCGCCGGGCCGAGGTGGTCGAGGTACTCCTCGGTGAGCGCCCGGATGGCCCCCAGGCTCTGGTCCGTCCCCCGGCCCCACATCTGGCCGGTCACCCGCATCACCCCGCTGAACGCCGCCACCACGATGCGGGGGCGGGGGTCCTCGTCCACGTCGACGCCCTCGCGCCCGGCGATGATCCGGGCGATGGTCTCCTCCATCTCGGTGGAGCGGCGCAGATGGACGGCGAGCAGCGCGGGCGTCGACTCGATGAGCCGGAAGGTGCGCAGGTACAACGCGACCGGGACGACCTCGATGATGGCGTCGCCGATGGTGTCCCAGGCGCAGAGGACGGCGTTGCGCATCGCGTCGAGGGGCCCCTCGGTCGGGGGCCGCTGTTCAAGGGCGCGAACGAAACGTTCCTCCACCATCTGCTGGACGGCGAAGGCGACCTCCTCCTTGGAGGAGAAGTAGCGGAAGAAGGTGCGCTGGGAGACCTCGACGGCCTCCGCGATCTCGTCGACCGTGGTCCGCTCGTACCCGTGGGCGGTGAAGAGTTCCAGGGCCACCCGGATCAACGCGTCGCGCGTACGCTGCTTCTTCCGCTCGCGCAGTCCGGGCAGGGTCACCTCGGGGTCCTCTTCTCACACGTGCCACAGGCGTTTTGCAAGCATTTGCTCCAGATCAGAGTACCTGTGAGCTACGTGACAGTTACCGGCGCGTGAATCGCTTTGTCAATTGTCAGCGACTGACATTAGCCTCGCTCGTATGACTAGTCAGACCACCGTGAAAAAGGCCCCGCAGGGTCAGGGGGACGCCCCGGGAGCCGTTCCGGCCCCGGCGAATGGACTGCGCGGCCATCCGTGGCTGACCTTGTTCGCCGTCGCCGTGGGCGTGATGATGGTCGCGCTCGACGGCACGATCGTCGCGATCGCCAACCCCGCCATCAAGGAGGACCTCGGCGCCACGCTCGCCCAGGTCCAGTGGATCACCAACGGCTACCTGCTCGCGCTCGCCGTCGCCCTGATCACCGCAGGCAAGCTCGGTGACCGCTTCGGCCACCGGCAGACCTTCCTCATAGGCATCACCGGCTTCGCCGCCGCCTCGGGCGCCATCGGCCTCTCCCACTCCATCGGGGCCGTGATCGCCTTCCGTGTCCTCCAGGGGCTCTTCGGCGCCCTGCTGATGCCGGCCGCGCTCGGCCTGCTGCGCGCCACCTTCCCCGCCGAGAAGCTGAACATGGCCATCGGCATCTGGGGCATGGTCATCGGCGCCTCGACGGCCGGCGGCCCGATCGTCGGCGGTCTGCTCGTCGAACACGTCAGCTGGCAGTCCGTCTTCTTCATCAACGTGCCGGTCGGCGTCGTCGCGCTCGTCCTCGGCCTGGTGATCCTCAGGGACCACCGCGCGGAGAACGCGCCGCGCTCCTTCGACATCCTCGGCATCGTGCTGCTCTCCGGCGCCATGGCCTCCCTGGTCTGGAGCCTCATCAAGGCCGGCGAGTCCTGGGGCTGGGGCAGCGGCAAGACCTGGGGCGGTCTGATCGGCGCGCTGGTGCTCTTCGCGGTCTTCGCCTTCTGGGAGACCAAGGTCAAGGAGCCGCTGATCCCGCTGGCCATGTTCCGCTCCGTGCCGCTCTCGGCCGGTGTGGTCCTGATGGTCCTCATGGCCTTCGCCTTCATGGGCGGCCTGTTCTTCGTGACCTTCTACCTCCAGGGCGTGAAGGGGCTCAGCCCGGTGGACAGCGGACTGCGCCTGCTGCCGCTGACCGCGATGATGATCGTCTCCTCGCCGCTGGCCGGCGTGCTGATCACCAAGTTCGGTCCGCGCGTGCCGCTCGTCGGCGGCATGGTCTGCACGGCCGTCGCGATGTTCGGCATGATCACGCTCTCCTCCGGCACCGGCCCCCTCGCCATGTCCCTCTGGTTCGCCCTCCTCGGCCTCGGGCTCGCCCCGGTCATGGTCGGCGCCACCGAGGTCATCGTCGGCAACGCGCCGCTGGAGCTCTCCGGCGTGGCCGGCGGTCTGCAGCAGGCCGCCATGCAGGTCGGCGGCGCCCTCGGCACGGCGGTCCTCGGTGCCGTCATGTCCTCCAAGGTCTCCGCCGTCTTCGCGGACAACTGGAAGGCGGCCGGCATCCCGACCCCGCCCAACCCGGCGCTGGAGCAGGCCGCCGAGTTCGGCATGGTCCCGGTGCAGCTGGCCCGGACGCCGGGGATGACCCCGGACCTCCTCGACCGGATCACCGGCGTCATCCACGACACCTTCCTGGACGGCATGGGCCTGGCCTTCACCGTCGCCGGTGTCGTCGCGGTCGTCGCGGCGCTCGTCGCCACGCTCACCAAGCGCGGTGCGAACGCGGAGGCGGGCATGGGCGGCGCCCACATCTGAGGGCCGCTCCTCGTTTCTCGGCCCCCCGCTGCCCGACTGCCCTGCCTTCCCGCTTCCTCGCACGGCCCCCTCCGGACCCGGTCCGGAGGGGGCCGTCGCCCGTTCGGGTGAAGAAGCTTTGGCCCCCTTCTCAACGGGTGGTGACGTCCGGCAGAGTTCTGGTGACAGAGAGTAACGAAAACGGGGGTTCAGCGCCATGCGTGACCTGTATACGAAGCGACTGCCGGCGACCGCCGCCCTGGCGGTCCTCCTTCTCGCCGTCCTGCCGGCCGCGGCCACCGCCGGAGCGCCGACCGGACCACCGGCCGGCGGCGGGGGCGCGGTCGCGGCCCCGGGGGCGAAGCTCGGCCCCTGCGGCCCCGGCCGGCTCTGCCTCTGGTCCAAGCCCGATTTCAAGGGCAGGACGCAGAGCCACGAGCTGGCCACGACCGACATCGACAGCTGCGTCGCCCTGCCGACCGGCACCTCGGCCCAGTCCCTCGCCAACCGCACCGGGAGGCCGGTCACCACCTACCAGTCCGCCGAGTGCGGGGAGACGGGGGAGTTCGAGACCTATCCGGGCAAGGGGACCTGGGTGCCGCAGACGCCGTACGAGGTCAGAGCGTTCAAGATCTGGGAGCGGTAGGGGCGCTCCGGGGAAGACGCGGGTCCCGGGAGCGGTGGGGGCCCCGGGACGCGGCGAGGGGCGGCGGGACCGCCGGTCCCACCACCCCTCGCCTCCCTCACGGGCTGCGGCGCCTCACGAGCCGCGATGCCTCACGGGCTACGCGTCGCCGCCTGCCGCGCCCGGGTCCGCCGCCGCCACGTCGAGCAGCTGGTAGCGGTCCACGGCCTGCTTCAGGGCCGACCGCTCGACCTTGCCCTCGCGGGCCAGCTCGGTCAGCACCGCCAGCACGATCGACTGGGCGTCGATGTGGAAGTGGCGCCGTGCCGCGCCGCGCGTGTCCGCGAAGCCGAAGCCGTCCGCGCCCAGCGAGGTGTACGGCCCCGGCACCCAGCGGGAGATCTGGTCCGGCACCGCGCGCATCCAGTCCGAGACCGCCACGAACGGACCCTCGGCGCCCTGGAGCTTGCGCGTCACGTACGGGACGCGCTGCTCCTCGTCCGGGTGGAGCAGGTTGTGCTCCTCGACGGCCACGGCCTCGCGGCGCAGCTCGGTCCAGGAGGTGGCGGACCAGACGTCGGCCCGCACGTTCCACTCCTCGGCGAGGATGCGCTGCGCCTCGATCGCCCACGGCACACCGACGCCGGAGGCCATGATCTGCGCCGGGATCGTGCCCGCCTCGGCCGGCTTGAAGCGGTGGATGCCCTGGAGGATGCCCTCCACGTCCACGCCCTCCGGCTCGGCCGGGTGCTGGATCGGCTCGTTGTAGACGGTCAGGTAGTAGAAGACGTCCTCGGCCTCGGGCCCGTACATCCGGCGCAGACCGTCCTTGACGATGTGCGCGATCTCGAAGCCGAACGCCGGGTCGTAGGCGATGCAGGCCGGGTTGGTCGAGGCGAGGAGGTGCGAGTGCCCGTCCGCGTGCTGGAGTCCCTCACCGGTCAGCGTCGTGCGGCCGGCGGTCGCGCCCAGCACGAAGCCGCGCGCCAGCTGGTCGGCCATCTGCCAGAACTGGTCGCCGGTCCGCTGGAAACCGAACATCGAGTAGAAGACGTACACCGGGATCAGCGGCTCGCCGTGCGTGGCGTACGCGGAGCCGGCGGCGATCAGCGAGGCCGTGCAGCCGGCCTCGGAGATGCCGTCGTGCAGCATCTGGCCGGTCGGCGACTCCTTGTAGGCGAGGAGGAGCTCGCGGTCCACCGCCTCGTACTGCTGCCCCAGCGGGTTGTAGATCTTGGCGCTCGGGAAGAAGGCGTCCATGCCGAAGGTGCGGTACTCGTCGGGGGCGATCAGCACGAAGCGCTTGCCGATCTCCTTGTCCCGCATGAGGTCCTTCAGGATGCGGACGAACGCCATGGTGGTGGCGATCGACTGCTGGCCCGAGCCCTTCCTGGCCGCCGCGTAGGTCTTGTCGTCCGGGAGGGCCAGCGGCTTCGCCCGCACGACCCGGGTCGGGACGTACCCGCCCAGCGCCTCGCGGCGGTCGTGCATGTACTGGATCTCCTCGGAGTCCCGGCCCGGGTGGTAGTACGGGGGCAGGCCCTCCTCCAGCTGCTTGTCCGTGACCGGGATGTGCAGCCGGTCACGGAAGCGCTTGAGGTCGTCGACCGTCAGCTTCTTCATCTGGTGGGTCGCGTTGCGGCCCTCGAAGTTCGGGCCGAGCGCCCAGCCCTTGACGGTCTGCGCGAGGATCACGGTCGGCTGGCCGGTGTGGGCCTTGGCCGCCGCGTAGGCCGCGTAGATCTTCCGGTGGTCGTGACCGCCCCGGCCCAGGTGCAGGATCTGCTGGTCGGACATGCCCTCGACCATGGCCCGCAGCCGGTGGTCGCCGCCGAAGAAGTGGTCCCGGATGTAGCCGCCGGTCTCCGTGGCGTACGTCTGGAACTGCCCGTCCGGAGTGGTGTTCAGCTTGTTGACCAGGATGCCGTCCCGGTCCTGCGCGAGCAGCGGGTCCCAGGAACGGTCCCAGATCAGCTTGATGACGTTCCAGCCGTTGCCCCGGAAGATCGACTCCAGCTCCTGGATGATCTTGCCGTTGCCGCGCACCGGGCCGTCGAGCCGCTGGAGGTTGCAGTTGACGACGAAGGTGAGGTTGTCCAGACCCTCGCGGGCGGCGATGGAGAGCTGACCGAGGGACTCGACCTCGTCCATCTCGCCGTCGCCGAGGAACGCCCAGACGTGCGACCTGGAGGTGTCGGCGATGCCGCGCGCCTCCATGTACCGGTTCATCCGGGCCTGGTAGATCGCGCCGAGCGGGCCGAGGCCCATCGACACGGTCGGGAACTCCCAGAAGTCCGGCATCAGCCGCGGGTGCGGGTAGGAGGAGAGGCCGTTCGGGAACTTCGAGCGCTCCTGGCGGAAGCCGTCGAGCTGGGCGTCGTTCAGCCGGTCGAGCAGGTACGCGCGGGCGTAGATGCCGGGGGAGGCGTGCCCCTGGAAGAAGATCTGGTCGCCGCCGTCGCCCTCGTCCTTGCCGCGGAAGAAGTGGTTGAAGCCGACGTCGTAGAGGGAGGCCGAGGAGGCGAAGGTCGCGATGTGACCGCCGACGCCGATGCCCGGACGCTGGGCGCGCGAGACCATCACGGCCGCGTTCCAGCGGGTGGCGTTGAGGACCTTGCGCTCGATCTCCTCGTTGCCGGGGAAGAAGGGCTCGTCCTTGGTGGCGATGGTGTTGACGTAGTCCGTGCTGCGCATCTCGGGCACGGCCACGCGC
This sequence comes from Streptomyces sp. NPDC001744, assembly GCF_042892575.1. Classification (NCBI taxonomy): domain Bacteria; kingdom Bacillati; phylum Actinomycetota; class Actinomycetes; order Kitasatosporales; family Streptomycetaceae; genus Streptomyces; species Streptomyces sp. NPDC001744. The sequence continues at coordinate 78,333 of NZ_JBIAUG010000013.1, read as the reverse complement.
TTCTCGCGGGCCCGCTCGATCAGGCGGAGCATGAGGTAGCGGGCCCTCTCCCGGCCCCGCTCGTCGACGGCGGCGTCGAGGGAGTCGAGCCATTCCTGGGTCTCTTCCGGGTCGAAGTCCGGGACCTGGCTGGGAAGGCCGCCAATGATGATCGGGTTGCGATCTGATCCGGGAGCCACGCTCTTCCTTAGCTGTTCGGGGTGCCCACGGGGCCACGGGGTGGTCGGGATCTCCATCGTGTACCCCGCCGGCGCCAGACGTCATCTTTACCGAGAGGTAACCCTCGGGGGCGACCTCCCGCGTGCCTGGTTACGGTCAAATCGCAACCTTACGCCCAACCCGCGCATGCGTTCCGTCCGGGCGTTCGGCAGACTGAGGAGTCAGAAGTCCTCGAAAGCAGGACGAATCGCTCGCACCCGGTCGCGGAGGAGGACCGGAGGTGCCGGAAGTTGCGGCGAGACGGCCCCAAACGTCACCGTTTCGGCGGTCTCCGGGGCCGGGTACTTGCGCGATCCGCCCCGGCACGTGTGGACTACGGCCAGCGCCGCGCGCATACGCGTGGCCCACAGCATTTTCCGAATGAGCAGGAGGCAAGCCGTGAGCGCGACCGCGGACCACGCGGAGGAGCGGACCAACCCGGCAGCGAGGCTGGGGTTCGAGCCCGGACAGGTGGTCCAGGAGATCGGCTACGACGACGACGTCGCCGAGGATCTCCGTGAAGGCATCGAGTCCATCATCGGGGCCGATCTCGTGGACGAGGAGTACGACGACGTCGCCGACGCCGTCGTGCTGTGGTTCCGCGACGAGGACGGCGATCTCACCGACGCCCTGGTGGACGCCATCGGTCTTCTGGAGGACGGCGGCATGATCTGGCTGCTGACTCCGAAGACCGGCCGCGACGGCTACATCGAGCCGAGCGACATCAACGATGCCGCGCAGACCGCTGGTCTCTCCCAGACCAAGAGCATCAGCCTGGCAAAGGACTGGACGGGCACCCGTCTGGCCACCCCCAAGCGCTGATCACCGCACTGCGACGAGCCCCCGCCGGACCCGGTCCGGCGGGGGCTTTTCGCCCACGGGCGTAGGGTGGGGTCCACCGTTTCGGCCCACGCCCCGGTTCCGTCGACCGGGGGACCGGGCCCCGTCGAGAGGGACGCGCACGCGATGGCGATCGAGGTCGGCACCGAGGCCCCGGATTTCGAGCTCAAGGACAACCACGGGCGCACCGTCCGGCTCGCCGGCTTCCGCGGCGAGAAGAACGTGCTGCTGTTCTTCTACCCCTTCGCCTTCACCGGCGTCTGCACCGGCGAGCTGCGCGAGCTGCGCGACGACCTGCCGGCCTTCGTCAACGACGACACCCAGCTCCTCGCCGTCTCCAACGACTCGATCCACACCCTGCGCGTCTTCGGCGAGCAGGAGGGGCTGGACTTCCCGCTGCTCTCCGACTTCTGGAAGCACGGCGAGGTGTCCCGTGCCTACGGCGTCTTCGACGAGGAGAAGGGCTGCGCGGTGCGCGGCACCTTCGTCATCGACAAGGCGGGCGTCGTCCGCTGGAGCGTCGTCAACGCCCTGCCGGACGCCCGGAACGCCGACGCGTACCGGAAGGCGCTCGCCGCCCTCTGAGCCGCCCGGGACCGACACCCCCGTGTTCGACGGCGAATCGGCTGTTTCGAGCGGGAACCCGTCACTAGGATCGATTCGTTGATCCGATGCCAACGCACGACTGGGGGCGCTGCCCCTGGAAACCTATGGAGGGACTCGTGGGAGTCAGCCTCAGCAAGGGCGGCAACGTCTCGCTGACCAAGGAGGCCCCTGGCCTCACCGCCGTGACCGTCGGTCTGGGCTGGGACGTCCGCACCACCACCGGTACGGACTTCGACCTCGACGCCAGCGCCATCCTGGTGAGCGAGGAGGGCAAGGTCCGCAACGACCAGGACTTCGTCTTCTTCAACAACCTGAAGAGCGCCGACGGCTCGGTCGAGCACACCGGTGACAACCTCACCGGTGAGGGCGAGGGCGACGACGAGCAGGTCAAGGTCGACCTGGCCGCCGTGCCGGCCGACGTGGCCAAGATCGTCTTCCCGGTCTCGATCTACGACGCCGAGAACCGCCAGCAGTCCTTCGGTCAGGTCCGCAACGCGTTCATCCGCGTCGTGAACCAGGCCGGCGGCGCCGAGATCGCCCGGTACGACCTCTCCGAGGACGCCTCGACGGAGACCGCCATGGTCTTCGGCGAGCTGTACCGCCACGGCGCCGAGTGGAAGTTCCGCGCCGTCGGCCAGGGCTACGCCTCGGGCCTGCGCGGCATCGCGCAGGACTTCGGCGTCAACGTCTGAGCCGAACCGTTCGAACCGTCCGGCGCCGCACTCGGAAGTGCGGCGCCGGACGCGCCTCATCACCACCGGGGAGGAACAGAACCATGGGCGTCACGCTCGCCAAGGGAGGCAACGTCTCCCTCTCCAAGGCCGCACCCAACCTCACCCAGGTCCTCGTCGGACTCGGCTGGGACGCGCGCTCCACCACGGGAGCCCCCTTCGACCTCGACGCCAGCGCCCTGCTCTGCCAGGCCGGCCGGGTGCTCGGGGACGAGTACTTCGTCTTCTACAACCAGCTCAGCAGCCCCGAGGGCTCGGTCGAGCACACCGGTGACAACCTCACCGGCGAGGGCGACGGGGACGACGAGTCCCTCATCGTGGACCTCACCCGGGTGCCGGCCCACTGCGACAAGATCGTCTTCCCGGTCTCGATCCACGACGCCGACAACAGGGGCCAGAGCTTCGGCCAGGTCAGCAACGCCTTCATCCGCGTCGTGAACCAGACGGACGGCCAGGAACTCGCCCGCTACGACCTCTCCGAGGACGCCTCCACCGAGACCGCGATGATCTTCGGCGAGCTCTACCGCTACAACGGCGAATGGAAGTTCCGGGCGGTGGGACAGGGGTACGCGTCCGGCCTGCGGGGCATCGCTCTAGACTTCGGGGTCAACGTTTCGTAAAGCCATGTAATTTCACGATGGGGTAGACAGTGGTTCTGAAAACCTTCGGCTGGTCGTTCGCGATCACTGCGCTCGGCCTGGTCGTGGCAGTGCTCTACGGGGGGTGGAAAGCGTTCGGGATCGTCGCGATCCTGTGCATCCTCGAGATCTCGCTCTCCTTCGACAACGCGGTGGTCAACGCCGGAATCCTGAAGAAGATGAATGCCTTCTGGCAGAAGATCTTCCTCACGGTCGGCGTGCTGATCGCCGTCTTCGGCATGCGGCTCGTCTTCCCCGTCGTGATCGTCGCCATCAGTGCGAAGATCGGGCCGATCGAGGCGGTCGACCTGGCGCTCAACCAGCCGAACAGGTACGAGGAGCTGGTGACCGACGCGCATCCGTCGATCGCCGCCTTCGGTGGCATGTTCCTGCTGATGATCTTCCTGGACTTCATCTTCGAGGACCGCGACATCAAGTGGCTCGCCTGGATCGAGCGCCCGCTGGCCAAGCTCGGCAAGGTCGACATGCTGTCGGTCTGCATCGCGCTGATCGTCCTGCTCGTCACCGCGATGACCTTCGCGACCCAGGCCCACCAGCACGGCGGTGCGCACGCCGACAAGGCGCAGACGGTCCTGATCTCCGGCATCGCCGGCCTCATCACCTACCTCGTCGTCGGCGGTCTCTCCGGCTTCTTCGAGAACAAGCTAGAAGAGGAGGAGGAGCGCGAGCACGAGGCCGAGGAAGAGGCCCGGCGCAGCGGCAAGAAGGTCTCCGCGGTCCAGCTGGCCGGCAAGGCCGCCTTCTTCATGTTCCTCTACCTGGAGGTCCTCGACGCCTCCTTCTCCTTCGACGGCGTCATCGGCGCCTTCGCCATCACCAACGACATCGTCCTGATGGCGCTCGGCCTCGGCGTCGGCGCCATGTACGTGCGTTCGCTGACGGTCTACCTGGTCAAGCAGGGCACCCTCGACGACTACGTCTACCTGGAGCACGGCGCGCACTACGCGATCGGCGCCCTCGCCGTGCTCCTCCTGGTCACCATCCAGTACGAGATCAACGAGGTCGTCACCGGCCTGATCGGCGTCGTCCTGATCGCCTGGTCCTTCTGGTCCTCCGTCCGCCGCAACAAGGCGCTCGCGGACGCCGGGGGCGGCTCCGGCTCCCCGGGCGACAAGACGGAGGTGACCTCCGGGGTGTGACACCCCCGGCGGTGAGGAACGCTTCACTGCGGGGCGGCCGGAGCACCCGGCCGCCCCGCGGGCATGTGCGCGGTGCGGACGACGACCAGTGGGGGTGGAGGCGACATGGCCTTCTGGGACAACCTGTTCGCGGGGAGGACGGCCCAGTTCGACTCGGGCAACTCCGCGTCGAACGCGATCGACCTGACGAAACGGCGCCCGTCCGTCTCGCTCACCAAGCAGGGCGCCACCTCCGGCAACCTCCGGGTGAACCTCTCCTGGCGGATGCGGAGCTCCGACCTGGAGGGCCGTTCCCGCCAGGGCAGGCAACTGCTGCGGCACCCCTCCCAGCTCTTCAAGCCCGAGGTCGTCCAGGCCCACACCCAGGGCATGGTCAACGTCGACCTCGACCTGGGGTGCCTCTACGAGCTGACGGACGGCAGCAAGGGCGTGGTGCAGCCGCTGGGCAACTTCTTCGGCGACCTGAACGCGGCCCCGTACGTGAAGCTGAGCGGGGACGACCGCTTCGGCGGCTCCTCCGGCGAGACGATCTTCGTCAACCTGGACCACAAGGACGAGTTCAAGCGGCTGCTGTTCTTCGTCTACATCTACGACCAGACGCCGGCCTTCGACCGCACCCACGCCACGGTCACGCTCTACCCGAGCAACGGCCCCCGGATCGAGATCGAACTCGACGAGCGCGCCCCGCAGGCCCGCTCCTGCGCGGTCTTCTCCGTGGAGAACGCCAAGGGCGAGCTGACGGTGCGGCGCGAGGTGCGGTTCGTGTACGGCTTCCAGGCGGAGCTGGACCGGCTGTACGGCTGGGGCCTCCAGTGGGGCCGGGGCTACAAGACCAGGGCGTGAGCGCGGCCCGAGGGCTCAGGACCGCACGAACTGGGGGCCCATCGGCGGCATCCGGAACCCCGGGGACGGGTCCCGGTCGGGAACGCCCACCGGCTGCGGATAGCCGTACGCGGGGGCCGACGAGGCCGCGGGCTGCTGCGGGTAGCCGTAGGAGGGCGCCCGGTCCGGCCGCGGCGGCACCGCGGGAAGCGGCGGCACGGGGGCGTGGACCACGGTCGCCTCGAGGTCGGCGGAGCCGGTGACGGGCGCGTCGTGGGCCGGGGAGCCGGTGGCGGGGGAGTCGGGACCCGGGGCGCCGGGCAGGCCGTCCTGGACCCCTTCCTGGGCGTCCTCGTCGACCGAGATGCCGAAGTCGGTGGCGAGGCCGACGAGCCCCGTCGGATAGCCCTGCCCCACCGCGCGGAACTTCCAGCCGTCCCCGCGCCGGTACAGCTCGCCGCAGATGACGGCCGTCTCCTCGCCGGTCTCGGCCGTCACCTCGAACAGGGCCAGCGGCTCGTCCCCGGCCCCGGCGGACGCGTCGTACAGCAGGATCCGCAGGTCGGAGACGGAGCGGAAGGTGCCGCCGTCGGAGGAGGCCGCGAGCACCACCCGGTCGACGGAGGCGTCCAGGCCGCCGAGGTCGGCCTCCACGGTGTCCGTCAGCCCGGCGGCGTCCCGCTTCTTCGGCAGCCGCCGCACGCACCCCGAGGGGTGGCGCGGCTGGTTGTAGAAGACGAAGTCCTCGTCGGACCGCACGCGTCCGGACGGCCCGAGCAGCAGGGCCGAGGCGTCCACGTCGGGGACCCCGGGGCCCGGGGTCCAGCGGAGCACGGCCCGTACGGCCGCGGTGTCGAGAGGGACGTTGGAGCCCTTCAGCATCGCGTGCGTCATGACCGCAATCCTGCCCTCCCGGCCGTCCCGCGGACAACGCGGGGGGCGGCACCGATGCCGGACCGGGACGACGGACGCCGGCGGGTCACCCGGATTTCACATCGCGCGGGAACTGAGGACACCCCCGCCTACGTACTATTACCGGCCACGTGTCATCGGGGCACAGACGGGACATCGAGAGGCAGACGGTTACCCATATGCGTCATTTCGGGCACATCCCGTCCGTGAAGCGAGCCGGGCTGTTCCACCGGGAACCGGCCGAGTTCACGGCCGACTCGCCCGCGCGCACGCTCGCCGTGGCCCTGGGCGCCACGCTCTACAGCCCGGCCACCCGGCCCCGGCTCGCCGACGCCGTGCGCAAACAGGCTGCCCGGGGAGTGGTCTCCATGGTGCTCTGCCTGGAGGATTCCATCGGCGACGCCGACGTGGAGGCCGGTGAGGACAACCTCGTCCGGGAGTTCGCGGACCTCGCCGCCGGCGGGACGGACGTGCCCCTGCTCTTCATCCGGGTCCGTGAGCCCGGCCAGATCACCGATCTCGCCGACCGCCTCGGAAAAGCGATTCACCTGCTGTCCGGATTCGTACTGCCCAAATTCACCGAGAGCCGTGGACGCGCCTTCCTCGACGCGCTGGCCGAGGCCGGGCGCACCACCGGCAGGCGCCTCTTCGCCATGCCCGTCCTGGAGTCCCCCGAACTCCTCCACCTGGAGACCAGGGTCGAGACCCTCACCGGAATCGCCTCGATCGCCCGGGAGTACCGCGACCACGTCCTCGCCCTGCGCCTGGGCGTCACCGACTTCTGCTCCGCCTACGGCCTCCGCCGCTCGCCCGAGATGACCGCGTACGACGTCAAGGTCGTCGCCCACGTCATCTCCGACGTCGTCAACGTCCTCGGCCGCGCCGACGGCACCGGCTTCACCATCACCGGACCCGTCTGGGAGTACTTCAGGCCCGGCGAGCGCATGTTCAAGCCCCAGCTGCGCCGCAGCCCCTTCCTGGAGGGGCGCGCCGAGGACCTGCGCACGGCGCTCATCGAGCACGACCTCGACGGCCTGCTGCGCGAGATCGAACTCGACCGGGCCAACGGCCTGCTCGGCAAGACCTGCATCCACCCCACCCACGTGGTGCCGGTGCACGCGCTCTCCGTGGTCAGCCACGAGGAGTGGAGCGACGCCCAGGACATCCTGCGGCCCGAACGGGACGGCGGCGGAGTGCTCCGCTCCGCGTACACGAACAAGATGAACGAAGTGAAGCCGCACCGCGCGTGGGCCGAACGCATCCTCCTGCGCGCCGAGGTCTTCGGCGTCGCCAGGGAGGACGTCGGCTTCGTGGAGCTGCTCACCGCCGGACTCGCCGGCTGACGAAGGGACGGAGACGACGTGGTGTGGACCGGAACGTGGGTCGCGGAGCGACTGGGCGTCGAACTGACCGGCGGCGAGGAGCTGCGGACCCTGCTGGGCCTCGCGCTGCGCCGCAACCCCCGGCGCGCGCACCTGCTCGTCTCCGGCGTGCTCGGCAAGCACGTGCCGCAGCGCCCCTCGGTCGTGTACGGCGCCGGCCTCGACCTCGGCCGGCGCGTCCGCGCGCTCCTCGGCGACGAGGAGGCCGCGCGCGCGGTCGTCCTCGGATACGCGGAGACCGCCACCGCCCTGGGCCACGCCGTCGCCGACGGCCTCGGCACCGCCCCGTACCTCCACTCCACCCGGCGCCCGGTCCCCGGCGTCGCCCGCGCGGGCGGCTTCGAGGAGTCCCACTCCCACGCCACCTCGCACCTGCTGCTGCCCGAGGACCCGAAGCTGCTGGCCGGTGACGGCCCGCTGGTCCTCGTGGACGACGAGTTCTCCACCGGCAACACCGTCCTCAACACCATCAGGGCCCTGCACGAGAGCCACCCGCGCGAGCGGTACGTCGTCGTCGCCCTCGTGGACATGCGCTCGGCCGACGACCTCGGCCGTCTGGACGCCTTCGCGGAGGAGGTCGGCGCCCGCGTCGACCTGATCACCCGCGCGACCGGCACGGTACGCCTCCCGGAGGGGGTCCTGGAGCGGGGCCGCGCGCTGGTCGAGGAGTACGAGGCGGCGCACGCGCCCGCCCCCGCGCCCCCGGCACCCGGCCGGGCCCCCGTACGGATCGACCTCGGCTGGCCCCGGGGGCTGCCCGACGGCGGACGGCACGGGTTCACCCCCGCGCACCGGGAACTCCTGGAGGCGGCCCTGCCGTCCCTGGCGGACCGCGTGGGGAGGGCGCTGGGAGCGCCGGGGGCCCCGGAGGGCCGGAAGGCCCCGGCGACCGGGACGGACCGGACCCTCCCGGAAGCCACGGAAGCCACGGAAGCCACGGTCACCCCCGCCGCCCCCCGCCGCGTCCTCGTGCTCGGCTTCGAGGAGCTGATGTACGCGCCGCTGCGCCTCGGCACCGCCCTGGAGGAGGCCGGACACGACGTCCGCTGCTCCACCACCACCCGCTCACCCGTCCTCGCCGTCGACGACCCCGGCTACGCGATACGCACCCGGCTCGTCTTCCCCGCCCACGACGACCCGGCCGACGGCCCCGGCGAGCGCTACGCCTACAACGTGGCCGGCGCGGGCTTCGACGCCGTCGTCCTCGTGATCGACTCCGCCGCCGACACCCCGGCCCTGCACGCCCCGGACGGCCTCCTCGCCCAGCTCGCGGCGCACGTCCCGCACGTGTTCCTCGCGGTCGTGCCCTCGTACGTGCCCGGAACCGCCGCGACCGCCGGCGCCCCCCGAACCCCCGAAGCTCCCGAAAGGAGCTCCATGCTGCCCGAGCCCCTCCGCGGCCCCGCCTTCTCCTCGTACGCGCCCGACGAGGTCGGCTGGCTGCTCCAGGACCTCTCGGACGTCGAGCTGGAGGCTCCCACCGAGGAACGCGAGGAGGCCGTCCAGCGCGGCGGCGCCCACTACGCCGAGTCGCTGCCCGTCGAGTACCAGCCCAGCGAGGAGTACCAGGCGCTCTTCCACTCCGCCCTGGAGGCGTCCGCCGCCCGGATCGCCCGCGCGGTCGGCACGGTCACCGAGACCGTCCTCGCCGAACGGACCGACCGCCCCGTCCTCGTCTCGCTCGCCCGCGCCGGCACCCCCGTCGGCATCCTCATGCGCCGCTGGGCACGGACCCGCCACCGCCTCGACCTCCCGCACTACGCCGTGTCGATCGTGCGCGGCCGGGGCATCGACGCCAACGCGCTGCGCTGGCTCGCCGCCCACCACGACCCCGCCGACGTGGTCTTCGTGGACGGCTGGACCGGCAAGGGCGCCATCTCCCGCGAACTCGCCGAAGCCCTCAAGGACTTCGACGGGTTCGACCCCGACATCGCGGTCCTCGCCGACCCCGGCTCCTGCGTCCGCACCTACGGCACGCGCGAGGACTTCCTCGTCCCCTCCGCCTGCCTCAACTCCACGGTCTCCGGCCTGGTGTCCCGCACCGTGCTCCGCTCCGACCTGGTCGGGCCGGACGACTTCCACGGCGCCAAGTTCTACCGCGACCTGGCGGACTCCGACGTCTCCGGCGCCTTCCTGGACGCCGTCACCGCCCGCTTCGCCGAGGTCGCCGCGGCCGTCGACACGGACGTCGAGGAACTCCTCGCCGCCGACCGCGCCCCCACCTGGGAGGGCTGGGCGGCCGTGGAGCGGATCAGCGAGGAGCACGGCATCCACGACGTCAACCTGGTCAAGCCGGGCGTCGGCGAGACCACCCGCGTCCTGCTCCGCCGCGTCCCCTGGAAGATCCTCGCCGCACGGGGCGCCGGCACCGACCTCGCGCACGTACGGCTGCTCGCGGAACAGCGCGGCGTACCGGTCGAGGAGGTCGACGGACTGCCGTACAGCTGCGTGGGCCTGATCCACCCCCGGTACACCAGGGGAGCGACGGGCGCCGACGGCCGGACGGTGGCGACCCGGTGAACACGACGACGAACCCGGCCGTTCCCCGGACCCCGGACCCGGCGTCCGTACTGGTCGCCAGCGACCTCGACCGCACCCTCATCTACTCGGCCGCCGCCCTCGCCCTCACCGCGCCGGACGCGCTCGCGCCCCGGCTGCTCTGCGTCGAGGTCCACGAGTCCAGGCCGCTCTCCTACATGACCGAGGACGCGGCCGGCCTCCTCGCGCGGCTGGCCGACGAGACCCTCTTCGTCCCCACCACCACGCGGACGCGCAAGCAGTACCAGCGCATCCGGCTCCCGGGCACCGCGTCGAAGTACGCGATCTGCGCCAACGGCGGCCACATCCTCGTGGACGGCGTCACCGACCGCGACTGGCACGCCTCCGTCCTCGACCGGCTCGCCGACGAGTGCGCGCCGCTCGCCGAGATCCGCGCCTACCTCGCCGCCACCACGGACCGGTCCTGGGTGCGCAAGCACCGGGTGGCCGAGGACCTCTTCGCCTACCTGGTCGTCGAACGGGACCTGCTCCCCGAGGAGTGGCTGGGACTCTTCGGCCACTGGGCGGGGGAGCGCGGCTGGACCGTCTCGCTCCAGGGCCGCAAGGTGTACGCGGTGCCGAAGCCGCTCACCAAGAGCGCGGCCGTCCGCGAACTCGCCCGCCGCACCGGCGCCGCGCTCACCCTGGCCGCCGGGGACTCCCTCCTCGACGCCGACCTGCTGCTCGCCGCGGACCGGGCCTGGCGGCCCGGCCACGGCGAACTGGCCGACAGCGGCTGGACCGCCCCCCACCTCGACGTCCTCGCGGAACGCGGGGTCGCGGCGGGGGAGGAGATCCTGCGCCGCTTCCGGGCGGCGGCGGTCGGTTAGGGAACGCGCCGGAAGCCGAAAGCGGCGTCGTCCGCCCGGAGGGCGGACGGGCCCCCGGCACGCGCCCCGGTGCTCCGGAGGGTCAGCCGCAGCAGCCCCCGCCGCAGCAACCGCCGCCACCGCCCTGCGCGGGGGCGGCGGCGCCGCTTCCGCTTCCGCCGACGGCCACGGCCGACAGCAGCTTCACGGTGTCGTCGTGCCCGGCGGGACAGGCCGCCGGGGCGGAGGACTCGGCCATGGGCCGGCTGAGCTCGAAGGTGTCGCCGCAGGTGCGGCAGCGGTATTCGTAACGAGGCATGGGGACAGATTAGGCGGTGTCCCGCCCTCGGGGGCGCCCCGCCGACCGGCCCGCGGCGGCGGGAGCGACCGGGCCGAAGGGCCCGGCTGGGTCCGGCGGGGCGACGGGGCCGGTGAGGCCCGTGGGGCGGCGGAAGCGACGGTCCGGCGGGCCCGCCGGGATCAGTGCCCGGTTCCCGTCCCCGTTCCCGTCCCGGCTCCCCGCTCCTCCCGGATCTGCCCGACGACCCGGGCGGCGGTGGCGCGCACGGCCTCCAGCTCGGTCAGGAAGTGCCAGTAGTCGGGGTGGAGCCCCTCCAGCGTCCCGACGGCGCGGTCGATCCGCGCGACGGCCTCGTCGAGGGGCCGGGCGTGGCGCGGGTCGGGGGTGGTCCGCCCGTCCATCGCGAGCCGCTGGGCGTCCCGTACGGCGAACCTGGCGCGGTCGGTCTCGGCCTCCGGGCCCTTCGCGACGGCGTCCAGGCGGCGCAGCCGGTCACCGGCGGCCGAGACGGCCTCGTCGGTGGAGTCGAGGAGGGCCCGGACCGTGGAGAGCAGCGAGGTCGCGTCGGGCCAGCGCTGCTTGGCCCGCGCCCGTCCGGCCTCGGCGAGCCGCTCCTCCGCTTGGTGGAGGGTGTCGGCGGCCTGTTCGGGCACGTGCTGGAGATCTTGCCAGCAGGCGGCGGAGAACCGTCGCCGCAGCTCGGAGAGGACGGGCTCGACCCCTCCGGCGCGGGTGGTCAGCGCCTCGGCACGGGTACGCAGCGAGACGAGGCGCCGGTCGATCTCGGCGGCGCGTCCGGGCAGCCGTTCGGCCTCGGTCCGTATGGCCTCGGCGTCCCGCAGCACCCGGTCGGCGCGCTGCAGGGTCTCGGGGACGCCGTGCCGGCCCGCGCCCTCGTTGAGCCGGGTCAGCTCGGGGCCGAGCCGTGCGAGCCGCAGCGCGAGGTCGTCGGCGCGCAGCCCGCTCTCCCGTACGGAGTCGAGGGCGTCGCTCGCGCCCCGCAGGGACTGCCGGGCGCGCTCGACGGCGGGCGCGAGGCGGGCGAGCTGGGTCTCGGCGCGGCCGAGGAGCGGGGCGAGACCGGCCTCGAACCGGTCCAGTTCGCCCTTCACGCGGTCCAGCTCGTCCTTGGCCCGGGTGAGTTCGGCGCGGGCCCGGGCGGCGGTCGCCGCGTCCAGTTCGTCGCGGTCGAGGTCGTGGGCGTCGACGGCGGTGATGTACGCGTGGCTGACCTCGTCGATGCGTCGCCCCAGCGCCTCGAAGCCCTCGACGGCGCGGAGCGCCTCGGGGGAGCCGTCGACGGCCGTGATGGTCTCGACGGAGATCCGCAGCCCGCGCTGGGCGGTGTCCAGCTCGTAGAACGCGGCCGCGGCGGCGTCCTTCGCGGCCTGCGCCCCGGCCCGCTGCCCCTCCCCGCGCCCCCCGAACCACCGCCGGGTCCCCCCACCGGCGAACGCCTGCGGCAGCAGCGCCACCGCCACCAGCGGCAGCGCGAACGCCAGCCGGAACGCGGAGGAAACCCTGGGCGCCGACGCGCTCCTCGTATCGCTCGCCGCCACGTACCTCTCCCGTGCTGTGTCCGCCGTGCCCGGTCCGGGTCCATTCTCCCACCCGGTGAGGACGCGCACACGGGCCGGTCAGTTCGTCGTGCGGACCGTGATGTCGCCGTTGCCGCCGCGGACGCTCAGGGCGTGCTCGCTGCCGTCGCGGCGGGGCACGTCGAGGCGGACCCGGCCGTTGTCGCTGGTCCCGGTCACCGCGTACTCGGCCTTCGGCACCTCCAGGGTGACTCCGCCGTTGTCGGTGACCACGTCGACCCTGCGGGGTACGGCTCCGAGGGTGATCCGGACGTCCCCGTTGTCGGACCGGGCGGTGACGTCCCGCGAGGTGGTGCCGGCGTCGACGACCACGCGGCCGTTCCCGCTGCCGAGGTCGAGCGGCCCGCCGGCCTTCCGCACCCGGACGTCGCCGTTGCCGGACCGCACCTTCAGGGGCGTGGCGAGCCCCTCGGCGGTCACGCTCCCGTTGTCGCTCTCGACGGTGACGGCGACGTTCCGCGGCACCTGGACGCGGTGCACGGCGCCGCAGCGGGAGGCGACCGCCCCGCACTCGACCCGCAGCGTCAGCCGCCCGCCCTCCAGCTTCCAGGTCGCCTCGGGCCCCGACCCGATGAACACCCAGCCGTCGACCTGCCGCTCGACGCGCACGCCGTCGACGTCGGCGGGCGTCACCTCCAGGCGCGAGTCGTCCGAGTCGACGGTGAGCGCCGTTCCGGCGAAGGCGAAGTCCTTCCTCTCCACCGGCGCCCCCTCGGCGTCGGCGCTCCCGCACCCGCCGAGCACGAGCACGGCGGCCAGCGCCCCACCGGAGGCGAACAGCACACGGAACGGACGACCTGCGACCATGACGACCCAATCCCCAGAGGAACACGACGGCCCCCCGACGGTACGGACCGGCCACCCCGGGTCACGATCCGGCGACCCACCGTCTCCGGGGTGGGGACAACCCCCGCTCTCCCTTCGCCCGCCTCACCGGACTCGGGGGTTCACGGGTTCACGGGTTTGCGGCACCCGCCCACGGGCCATGTAGGCTGTTGCTTCTTCCACGGGTGCGTAGCTCAGGGGTAGAGCGCTGCTCTTACAAAGCAGATGTCGGCGGTTCGAAACCGTCCGCGCCCACCAGTAGGTAGATAGACAAAGGCCCAGGTCACCGGTACTGAACCGGGAACCTGGGCCTTTTCATTTCCCGGTGGGGAGGGAAGGGGCTCATGGGCGGGTGCCGGCCGGTGGGCCGCCCGGAGCCGGTCCGCGGGCATTCCGTACAGTGCCTGCCGAGGGGGTTGCCGTGCGTGATCAGGACTGGGACGACGACAGTGCGTACAGGTCGGCTGCGAGGCGTACGCGGATCACGATGGCGGTCGCGCTGGTCGTGACCCTGTTGGTGGCCGGGGCCGTAGCCGTCGCCGTCCTCGGCGCAGTGCTGTTCCTGGACTTCGCCGAGTCTCTCGGCCGGTAGCGGCGCCCCTCTCGTGCCCCGTGGAGCGGGACATCACGGGAAACGCCGGGCAGTCGTGGTGCGCGGACGTGCGAATGGCTCCGGTTCGGTGCGAGGGGCGTGTTGGGCGGCCGGGCGCGGTGGCCCGTGGCGTCCGTCAGCCGGGCAGGTCGCCGTCGCCGCCCAAGTTGGCGACCATGCGGCGCAGGACGTTGATCGTGGTCACGAAGTCGGCCGTGTCCACGCCTTCGTGCACCTGCCGGTGCACGCGCAGGTTGCGCTCCCTGGCCCGGACGCGTCCGGCCTCTCCCGCCCCGGTCAAGGTCATGAGCCCCGCGTCCTCCACCAGCCAGCCGCGGGCGACGAGGTCGTCGAAGACGTCGTCGAAGTCGATCCCGAGGTCGTCCCACTTCGCCAGCCGCTCGGTCAACGCCGCGCGGGTCCACGTGCCCGGCTGCCCGGCGACGTGGTTGAGCGTCCACCAGTGCGGCTGGGTGAGGTCCTCCACCGCCAGCTGCTCACGAAGGGCCCCGACCACCAGCCGGCACGCCATGCCCGTCCACGCCCCGATGGGCTGGGCGGCCACCTGCTCCTGCGTGTACTCCCTGAGCGTCACGCTCATGTGCTCCTCCTCGTGATCGGTGGAATGCGATCACCGTAGGAACTCAAGCTCGGTTGACATCAAGGCGGTTCCCGCAGCCCGCTCCCGGTTGCCCCCCGGCGGGACGGCAACCGGAAACCCCCTGGCCGAGGGCGGGGCGAACGCGCCCCGCGCCGGTTCGCGCCGCGCGGGCGGAGAGTTGACGGGCAGTGCGCGCGGCGGGTGTACTCCGGCCATGACCGAGGTGGGGGACGCGCCCGAACAGGGCGATCGGGGCGGCGAGATGACGCCGCAGCGGTACATCGAGACGAGACTCGCGCAGTACCAGGAGTGGTACGACGCCAAGGCGACCCGCGCGAAGGCGATGCACCAGCGGATGCGGACCCTGTCCGTCGTCGGCGGGTCGCTCGTGCCGGTGCTCGTGAACGTGGACCTGGACTCCGCGCGGGTCGCGGCCACGGTGCTGAGCGTGGTCGTCGTCGCCGCCGTGTCGCTGGAGAGCGTGTACCGGTACCGGGAGCAGTGGAAGAACTACCGCTCGACCGAGCAGCTCCTCGGCCACGAACGCGTCTACTTCGAGGCCAGGGTGGGGCCGTACCACGACCTGCCGAAGCGGCAGTCGTTCCAGCTGCTCGTCGCCCGGGTCGAGAAGGCCATCGCCAACGAGAACTCGGCCACCCTGAACGTCATGACGCTCGGCGGGCAGGTCGGTTCCGACATGCAGCAGTACGGGGTCCCCGCCGCCCGCGAGGCGGTCGGCGAGGTCCGCTCGGAGAGCGTCCGGGCCGAGTACGTACGGGTGGAGAGCGACGCCCGGGTGGAGAGCGGCGCCCGGACGGAGAGCGGCGCCCGCGAGGGCACCTGAGCCGGGTCGCCTGGCGGGACCCCGGGGTCCAGGAACCCCGGGACCCCGGGGCCCCGGGGTTCCTGGACCCCGGGGCCCCGGGACCCGTGACTCCCGGGACCCTTGGGCCTCTGAAGGTCAGAACCTCAGCACCCAGGACTCCGGAACCCGTCCGCCCCGGGCGCGACGGACTGCCGTCCCGCCCGGCGCGGTGCCCCCGCCCCGCCCGTCACGCCCCGAAGTCGTACTCCAGGACGTACGACGACGAGTCCAGCGTCATCTCGTTGAGTTCCACCGCCGCCCCCGTCTCCGTGAAGGCCGTGCGGTCGATGAGGACCACCGGCGTCCCGGGTCCCAGGGCCAGCCGCTCCGACTCGTCCGCCGTCGGCATCCGGCAGCGGACCTCCTCCCGGAAGCGCACCGGCCGCCTGCCCAGCTCGGCGAGCCGCGCGTAGGTGCCGCCCGGACCCGTGTCCGGGGCGGTGATCGGCGTACCGCGCACCAGCTCGGCGGAGAGGTACGAGACGGAGAGCAGCACCGGCCGGGAGTCCAGGACGAACCGGCGGCTGCGGACGCAGACGGGCGCGCCCGGCGGCAGGTCCAGGATCTCCGCGACCCGGGCGCCGGCCTCCTCCTCGGTCACCTCGATCCGGTCGACCACCAGGTCCCGGTCCCCGATGTCCGCCGACCAGACCGAACGGCCGCCGCCCCAGTGGTCGCCCGCGAGGCGGGGGACGCCCCGGCGGCGCAGCGGGGGGAAGACGCGGACGAAGACCCCCGCGCCCCTGCGCGCCTCGGCGAGCCCTTCGGCCCGCAGGACGGAGAGGGCCTGCCGGGCCGTCATCCGTGCCACGTCGTAGGTCGCCATGAGGTCGTTCTCGCCGGGGAGGCGGTCGCCCGGCGCGAAGGCGCCCGACCGGATCGCGGACCTCAACTCCTCAGCGATCTTTCGGTACTTGGGCCGCCGGGCACTGTCCTGGTCGGTCACGGGCGGACCACCCCCTTCCTCTGCGAGCACACCCTACGGCGCACTTCTCGGCGCGGAGGCACACGTGTACGCCTTCCCGCCCGGCCGATCCGTCCAACGGGGGACATCTCTAGAGATGCGTTGACAGGGCGGATCCGCCGCGCTTCCCTGAGTGTCCCCATGCTTCAGGTTCCGGGACGGAGGGGATGCGTGCAGTCATGGCCCGAGGTCGGTGACCTCGTCCGCGACACCGCCACCGGGCGGGTCGGTTTCTACGTGGACAGCGTCTCCGGGCGCTTCCGCATCCGCGCCGTCCACGGCGGTGCCGAGTGGGAGGCCGACCCCGTGGACATCCAGCTCGCCACGCCCCTGCACGAACTGCGGGCCCGCACCGCCGAACTCAACGCGCGGAGCAGGCGCGGTCTCGGCGCCTGAGCGCGGAGCGTGCGGAACGGACGCGCGGGGGCGGCGAGAGCGGGGCCGGCCCGGTCGTCAGTGGTGCGCGTCACACTGGAGGCATGTGCCGCAGCATCAAGACGCTCCGCCCGCCCGTCCTGCCCGAGGAGGCGACCGGGGACGACATCCGCGCCGCCGCCCTGCAGTACGTCCGCAAGGTCTCCGGTTTCCGCGCCCCCGCCGCCCACAACCGCGAGGTCTTCGAGCGGGCCGTGGAGGAGGTCGCGGAGGCCACCGCGAGGCTCCTCGACGGCCTGGAGGTGCGCGGGGCGCCCTCCGCCGTCAGGAAGCGGTCGCGGGAGCCGGGGCCGGGCGCTGTATGAGGTACGCGGCCAGGCCCCCCGCCAGGAAGAGCGCGAGGGTGGACACCCCCGCGCCGAACCAGGTCGCGCCCAGCCACTGACCACCCAGCCAGCCGAGCCCCACGCTGTACGAGGCCCAGGTCACGCCCGCGACCGCCGACCACGGCAGGAACTCCTCGATGCGCCGCTTCGACGCGCCCGCGCCCAGCGAGACCACGGAGCGGCCCGCCGGGGCGAAGCGCGCGAGCACCACGAGCAGCCCGCCGCCCCGGGCGAGCGCGGTGCCGAGACGTTCCTGCGCCAGGGAGAGGCGGCGCGAACGCGCTATCGCCCGGTCCAGCCTGGCCCCGCCCCGTCGGGCCAGGCGGTACGCGAGGAAGTCGCCGAGCACCGAGGCCGTGGCCGCGCAGAGGAGGAGCGGGAGGAGCGACGGCACGTCGGGGGTGGCCGCGGTGGCCGTCGCGGCGGCCGTGGCGGCGGTGACCACCAGGAAGCCGCTCGGCAGCACGGGCAGGAAGACGTCGAGCAGGATCGACGTCGCCACCACCGGGTAGATCCACGGACCGGCGGTGAGCGACCGCACCGAGCCCAGGCTGTCGAGCAGATTCACAGGGGCAGAGCCTACGCGGGGGAGGGCCCCCGGTGCCCGGTGGGTGTCCGGGCGGGGGCGACGGGACCTGCGGTGATGCCGGGACGCGCCGGTGTGCGAACGTGCGGAGGCCTGAGGGGACCTGAGGGAGCCTGAGGGGAATCGTCCGGTGCGGCGGCCGGCCGCCGCCGCGCACCGTACGCGGGAAAGGCCGGAAAGCGCGCTGCGGAGACCGGCCTCCTCTGTTATGGCGCCTCACGGGCGGGGCTTCCGGGGCCGATGGGGCGCGCCCGGCGCCTTGCGGGGGCGGAACTTCCGGGGTCGATGGCATGCGCCCGGCGCCTCGCGGAGTGGGGCTCCCGGGGCCCGATGGCGCGCGTCCGGCGTCTCGTGGAGCCCGGGGCCCGATGGTGCGCGCCCGGCGCCTCGCGGCCGGTGCTGCCGGAGCCGGACGGCGCGCGCCCGGCGCCTCACGCCTCCAGGCGGCTCAGGGCCCGCATGGCCTCGCGCTCCACGCGCGCGATGTCGCCGAGGACCGCGCCGGCCCGGACGAGGAGCCGTTCCTCGCCCGTCTCACCGGCCTTCCCGATCAGCGCCGCCACCTCCGTCCACAGGGTGGCCGCCTCGGCGTACAGCGCGTGGCCGGTGCGCAGGTGGCCGCTGTCGAGCAGTCCGGCGCATTCGGCGAGGAAGTCGCGGTAGAGGTTGCGGAACAGGGCGCCGCCGGTGCCGGCCTTCTCCATCAGGAGGGTGGTCCGGGGCAGGTCCCGCTCCGGGGCGTCGGTGCGCCGGAGCCACGTGGGCAGCAGCTTGGCGGCCTTCTCGATGCCCCGGTGGCCGAGGTTGGCGATGGGCGGGTGGAGGAAGGCGTCGGCGCAGGCGGTGACGGCGGGGACGATCCGGTCCCGCGGAGAGGGCGGGTCCGCCGGCGCGGCGAGGGTGAACGAGCGGTGCCGGGCGGTCATCGGGCCGCGTGCGGCCCTGGCGCGGGCGAGACCGGCCAGGCCGGTGGAGACCGCTCCGCCCTGCTGCTCGGTGTCCACCAGGTACGCCGTGTGGTCGTCGTAGCCGTACAGGGCCACGATGTGGCCGCCGAAGTGCGCCTTCGTGCCGAAGTAGTCCAAGTGGTAGCTGTCGAGCTGCAGTCCGACGGGGTGACCGGCGTCGACGGACGCCGAGACGTCGTCCCACGCCCTGCGCGGGGACGTGGTCTCCCGGACCCGGAGCTCCAGCCCGAGCCCGGCGGCCAGGTTCCTGGTGAGTTCGAAGGGCTTGACCCGGCCCCCGAGGAAGGGGAAGTCCATGTTCTTGCCGTCCCAGTAGAGGAAGGACAGGCCGGAACCGAGGCCGAAGAGCATGGGTTCGGACAGGTCGATCCCCCGGTGCCGCAGCAGCACCCCCAGGGTCGTCGTCTCGCAGTGCAGCGCACCCCGGGCGTCGATGTCGATCATCGTGGCCATGCCGTGTCCTCCCGGACGGGGACGACCGGGAGGGCCGTCGGTTCCTCTCGCGGTGCCTCCGCCGGTCCGGCGGGACGGGCCTCGCACGCCTTCACGCCGGACCCTCCCACGGGGGAAGGGTCCGGCGCCACGTCGGCGGGCCCGGCGGCGTTCCGCCCGCCGCTCAGGCCGCGGCCGGCGTGGTCCGCTCCTCGCGCGCCGCCTTCTCCGTCTCCTCCCGGGACCCGGTCCCGCTCCCGAGCAGCCGGTCGAGGGCCGGCGCGCCCGGACCGGTGAAGACGAGCAGGAGGAAGGCCCAGCAGAACAGGGCCGCGATCTCTCCGCCGTTCTGCAGCGGGAAGAGGGATTCGGGCTGGTGGACCTCGAAGTACGCGTACGCCATCGATCCCGAGGCGAGGAGGGCGGCGCTCCGGGTGCCGAGGCCGACCAGGACCAGGGCGCCCGCGACGAGCTGGATCACCGCCGCGTACCAGCCGGGCCAGGTGCCCGCGGGGATCGTGCCGCCGCCCATGGCTCCGCCGAGGACGCCGAAGAGCGAGGCGGCGCCGTGGCAGGCGAAGAGCAGGCCGACGACCATGCGGAAGAGGCCGAGCGCGTACGGCTGGGCCCGGTGCAGGCGGGCCGTGAGGCCGGCCGGGCCGCGCGTGCCGCCGGGGGCGCCGGCGGTGCCGGGGTTCTTCATGGGGGACTCCTTCGGTCTGGCCTCGTTCGTGGGGTGAACGGGGTGGGGGACGGAACCGATGAGTCGGTAGGTTAGGTTCACCTCATTAGTACTTGCAAGTTCAACATTGAGCCGCACGGGAAGTGTGTGGTCGTGTGTGCTTCCCGTGCGGCCGTGCAGTGTCGTTTCTTCGGTGCTGTTTCCCCGGCCGTGGTGCCGTGCCGTCAGCAGCCGTTGAGGACGGACTGAAGGGCGCTCTTCTCGGCGGAGTCGACGCTGAGCTTCCAGTAGTACTTCACGTGCACCCAGGCCCGGGCGTACGTGCAGCGGTAGGCCGTCCTCGGGGGCATCCACTTCGCCGGGTCGAGGTCGCCCTTCGCCTGGTTCACGTTGTCCGTGACGGCGATGAGCTGCGGCCGGGTCAGGTCGTTGGCGAACGCCTGGCGCTGGGAGGTGGTCCAGGAACTGGCGCCGGAACGCCAGGACTCGGCCAGGGGGACCACGTGGTCGATGTCGAGGTCCGAGGCGGCCGTCCAGGTGGCGCCGTCGTACTCGGAGTACCAACTGCCGCTGGTGGCGGCGCAGCCGGCGTCCGTGACGACGTCGCTGCCGTCCCGCTTGAGGACGGTCTCGCGCGTGTTGCAGGTGCCGGACTGGGTGATCCAGTGCGGGAAGAGGTCCCGGCTGTAGCCCGAGGTGGAACCTTCCGCCCGCACCGTGAGGGCGGCCAGGTAGGTGCGCGCGGTCGCGGCGCTGACCGGGGTCGGAAGGGCGGCCTGGGCGGTGGGCGCGGTGGCCAGCAGGCCGGTGGTGGTGAGGGCGGCGGAGGCGGCGAGGACGGCGATTCGACGCGCGTAGACCTTGTGTATGGACATGTGAACTCCCTTGACGTGGCGGAACCTTGGCGGACGCGTCCCCGCGGGCCGCCGGACGGCGGCCCGGCCATCGTGGCGGCGCCGGGTTTCCGTGGGGGGTGCGTCAGGTAACAGAGTGGCGTCATGGGCACGACACATCAAGAGGTGCGACGTTCACTAACGGAGCGTCAGATTCCGCCCGGCGTCCGGGGGTTGCGGGGGCGTACCGACCGGTGGTGAACCGTTTCCTCGCGCGCGGGGGCCTGTGCGCCGGGGGCGCGAAGGGCGTGAGGGGCACGAAGGGCGTGAAGGAGGGGCGCTCCGGAAAGCACGCGCGCGCGGCCGGAGGGTCCGGTCGCGCGCGGAGGGCGGGGTGCGTACGCGGAGGGTCGTCGCGTACGCGCGGGTGCTACGGCAGGGCGGTCAGCGTGATCGAGCCGTCCCCCGCCTCGACCCGCAGGTGGGTGAGGTCCGGCACGTACGCGTCCGGCGCGAAGGCCGCCGCGCGCGGGCCCACGCCCACGACGCGCATGCCGGCCGCGCGGCCCGCCCGGATGCCGGCCTCGGAGTCCTCGAAGACCACGCAGTCCGCCGGGTCGAAGTTTAGCGCCGCCGCGCCCTTCAGGAAGCCCTCGGGGTCCGGCTTGCTGGCCCCGACGCTCTCGGCGGTGACCCGGACCGCCGGCATCCGCAGCGCCGCCGCGCCCATGCGCGCCCGGGCGAGGGCCTCGTCCGCCGAGGTCACCAGGGCGTGCGGCAGGTCCGCGATCGCGGCCATGAAGGCGGGGGCGCCGGAGACGGGCACGACCCCGTCGAGGTCGGCGGTCTCCTCGGCGAGCATGAGCCGGTTGTCGGCGTGGTTCTCCTCCATCGGGCGGTCCGGGAGGAGCAGGGCCATCGTCGCGTACCCCTGGCGGCCGTGGACCACCCGGAGCGCGGCGTCCCCGTCGAGACCCTGTCGCTCGGCCCAGCGGCGCCAGCAGCGTTCGACGACGGCGTCCGAGTTGACGAGGGTGCCGTCCATGTCGAGGAGGAGGGCGCGGGCGGTGAGCGTTGCCGGGGTGGTGGCAGGCATCGGGTCTCCAGAAGGGGTGGTGCGGAGAACAAGGCGGACCCGCCCACCGGTCAGGGAGTGCGGGCGGGACCACTTTGTTTTTCAACGATACAAAACCGGGGGCCGTCTTGGCCAACCGGACCGTCCGGTGTCCGCATCCTGGGACCGCCGGTACCCCGCGCGGTACCGGCCGCGCCTCAGAAGTCGGACCCTCCGCCCTCCAGGGCCGCGCGCGTGTTCGGTCCGTAGACGCCCGGCGCGTCCCCCCGGACCGACTGCCACCGCTGGAACATCCGCACGGACTCCCTGACCTCGTCGTCGAAGCGGCCGCTGATCGGCCCGTAGTAGGCCCCCACGTTCCTCAGCCGCCACTGGAGCTCCCTCACCTCGGGGCCCTGGTCGCCGTAGGCGAGGGTGGGGGCCTCCTGGTCGGGCTTCCGCGTCTCCTCCGGGGTCCGGGAGGGGGTCGCGGACCCCGTCGTCGGCGCGGTCGTCGGCACCGGAGGGGTGGTGACGGCCGGGGGGACGGCCGGCCGGGTCGAGGCGCCGGGACCCGGAGCGGTGGTGCGGGCCGGGGCGGAGGGGGTGACCGTACGGGACGGGGAAGCGGTGGCGGAGGCGGAGGCGGAGGGCTTCCGGCGCGGGGTCGGCGACGACGTCGTCGGCTCCGGGCCCGTGGAGGAGGGGGACGGCGCCTCCGACACGGCGGCGTTCAGGGACGCGCTCGTGGTCACCTCGGGCGGGACCGCCCGGTCGTCCGTCTCGTTCCCGCCGCCGAGGACGGCGGCGGCCAGGGCGGCGGTGCCCGCCACGGCGGCCGCGGCCACCATCACGACCACCGTGCCCCGCCCCCGCCTCCGCTTCCCGCCGGACGGCGGCGTGCCGCCGGTCCCGCGCAGCAGCAGGGGCATCGTCTCGGAGGGGTCGTCCCCGGCACCGGGGTACGCGTCCGGACGCGCTCCCGTCGCCGGCGCGGCGGGACCCGCTCCCGCGCGGCCCCCGGGGCGAGAACCCCGAGGGGGGACCCGGGGGTCCGCCGGGGGGACCGCGGCGAGGCGGGCGGTCGGCGGGTCCGCGTCCGCGCTCCCCGCCCCGTACCCCCGCGTTCCCGCCCCGGGGTACGTCCCGGTCCCGGCCCCCGTCCCGTACGCCCCGGCCCCGGGCCCGCCGTACGCCCCGGTCCCGGCCCCCGTTCCGTCATGGGCCCCCGTTCCGTCATGCGTCCCGTACGCCCCGGCTCCCGAGCCGCCGTACGTCCCCGCCTCCGCCTCCCGCGGCGCGTCCAGCGTCACGTACGGCCTGATCCGGAGCGGATCGAAGTCCTCGGCCGCCGCCGGCTCCGCCCGGGCGCAGGCGCAGCCAGGTCTGTGTACACCGCATTCAGGACAGACGTGTCCGGTCATGATGGAGTCCCCTCCCGATACCAATGCGAGCGATTATGCAGCCCACCCCCTCCCTGCGGGGGAACGGGCGTGCCCTTCCGCAGGCCATAACCGGACATTCGGACCAGGATGGAGGAGCTGTCCGAGGTGAACTCTCCGGGGACCCGTCCCGGGAGACGTACGAGGAGACGAGACGACCATGGCCCAGGACCTACGCCCGTCCCCGCCCGGCGCCCCCGCGCCGGGAGAGGCGCAGAGCCACCGCACCGTCCTCGTCGCGATCGGCGCGCTGCTGCTCGGCATGCTGCTCGCCGCGCTCGACCAGACCATCGTCTCCACCGCGCTGCCGACCATCGTCAGCGAGCTGGGCGGCATGGAACACCTCTCCTGGGTGGTCACCGCCTACATGCTGGCGTCCACCGCCGCCACCCCCCTCTGGGGCAAACTGGGCGACCAGTACGGACGCAAGAAGCTCTTCCAGTCGGCCATCGTCATCTTCCTGATCGGCTCGGCCCTCTGCGGCATCGCCCAGAACATGCCGCAGCTCATCGCCTTCCGCGCGGTGCAGGGCCTCGGCGGCGGCGGGCTCATGGTCCTGTCCATGGCGATCGTCGGCGACCTCGTCCCGCCCCGGGAGCGCGGCAAGTACCAGGGTCTCTTCGGCGCCGTCTTCGGCGCCACCAGCGTCCTCGGCCCCCTCCTCGGCGGCCTCTTCACCGAGCACCTCTCCTGGCGCTGGGTCTTCTACATCAACCTGCCGGTCGGGGTCGTCGCCCTCTTCGTGATCGCCGCCGTGCTCCACATCCCGGTCCGCTCCACGAAGCACACCATCGACTACCTCGGCACCTTCCTCATCGCCTCGGTCGCCACCTGCCTGGTCCTGGTCGCCTCCCTCGGCGGCACCACCTGGGCCTGGGGCTCGGCGCAGATCATCGGCCTCGCCGTCCTCGGCGTCGTCCTCCTCGTCTGGTTCGTGCGCGTCGAGCGCCGGGCCGCCGAGCCCGTGCTGCCGCTCAAGCTGTTCCGCGTCCGGACCTTCACCCTCGTCTCGCTCATCAGCTTCGTCGTCGGCTTCGCGATGTTCGGGGCGATGACCTACCTGCCGACCTTCCTCCAGGTGGTCCGGGGCATCACCCCGACCATGTCCGGCGTGCACATGCTGCCCATGGTCCTCGGCCTGCTGCTCACCTCGACCGCCTCCGGCCAGATCGTCACCCGCACCGGCCGCTGGAAGGTCTTCCCGATCGCCGGCACCGCCCTCACCGCCGTCGGACTGCTCCTCCTCCACCGCCTGACGGAGACCAGCTCCACCTGGGAGATGAGCGTCTACTTCTTCGTCTTCGGCGCCGGGCTCGGCCTCGTCATGCAGGTCCTCGTCCTCGTCGTGCAGAACGCCGTCTCCTACGAGGACCTCGGCGTCGCCACCTCCGGAGCCACCTTCTTCCGCTCCATCGGCGCGTCCTTCGGCGTCGCCGTCTTCGGCACGATCTTCACCAACCGGCTCACCGGCAAGCTCGAAGACGTCTTCGCCGCGGCGGGACCGAACGTCCCGCCCGGCACCGGCCCCGGGCAGGTCGCGGCCGACCCGCGCGCCCTCACCCAGCTCCCGCCGAGCCTGCGCCCCGCCGTGCTCCACGCGTACGCCACGTCCATCACCGACGTCTTCCTGTACGCGTCGCCCGTCGTCCTCGTCGCCTTCGTCGTCGCCTGGTTCCTCAAGGAGGACCGGCTCCGCACCTCGGTCACCGCGCCCGACACCACCCAGACCCTCGCCTCCAACCCGGTCGAACGCTCCTCGTACGACGAGTGCGCCCGCGCCCTCTCCGTCCTCGGCTCCCGCGAGGGGCGCAAGGCGATCTACGAGAGGATCACCGCCCGCGCCGGACTCGACCTGCTGCCCGCCGCGAGCTGGCTGCTGCTGCGCATCCGCCGGCACGGCACTGTCGAACCGGCCCGGCTCGCCGAGACCACCCCCGTACCGCTGCGGGTGATCACCGAGGCGTCCCGGCAGGTGGAGGAGCGCCACCTGGTCGCCCGGGAGGGCGTCCAGCTGTTCCTCACCGAGGAGGGCGTACGGGTGACGACGCTGCTCGCCGAGGCGCGGGAGGAGTCGCTCGCCGAACTCCTCGGCGACTGGTGGGGGCCCGACCGGCCCACCGACCTGGTGAAACTGGTGGAGGAACTGACGTCCGAGCTGAACGGCTCGGACAGCGACCGCCCCCACACCCCGCAACCGCCCCGCGACCACCGCGGGTGAACGGACGGCCGCCGCCGGGACCACCGCCGTACCGGACGTCACCGCCCGGACCGCCGTCGTACCGGACGCCCGCCGCCGGACCGCCGCCGCGCCGGGCGCCCGCGCGGGGACCGGCTCGGTGCGTCAGAGCTCCTTGCCGTACCAGACCTCCATGTACGGGCCGGTGCAGTACGCCGGTATCTCCGCGTACCCGTGCCGCACGTACAGGCGTCGCGCCTCGATCAGGTCCAGGCGCGTGTTGAGGACCGTCCGGCGGGCGCCGAGCGCGCGGGCCGCGTCCTCCAGGCCCTCCATCAGGAGGCCGGCGCCGCCGAGGCCGCGGAACGCGTGGCGGACGAAGACCCGGGTCAGCTCGGCGCGCTCCCCGTCCAGGAGCAGCACGCCGCCGCAGGCGGCCGGCTTCCCCCCGTAGTGCCCGACGAGGAACTGCCCGGTGGGCGGGGCGAGCAGGTCGAGCCCCTCGTTCAGCATCTCGTCGTCGTACTCGTCCTCGGCCAGGACACGGCGGAAGTACCGCCCGGCGACGTCGCCGTAGTAGTCACGGCGGAGGGCGGTGGCATCGGGGGTGCCGACGGGCTCGGGGGCGAAGGACCAGGTCATGCGCGCCATTGTGCGGCGCGCACGACCGGCGACGCACCCGGATTGAACCGCCGGGCGCGGCTCAGCCCTTGGGGGCCGCCTGCTGGACGACCTCGAACGACCACAGGGTGGACCCGGACGCGGCGGGCTTCGGCCGCTCGCCGCCCTCGCCGCCGCCCTGGTGGGCGGCGCGCATGGAACCGTTCATCCAGTTCTGGAAGTCCTCCTCGCTGCGCCAGCGGGTGTACACCAGGTACTGGTCGGTGCCCTCCACGGGGCGCAGCAGCTCGAACCACTCGAAGCCGTCGGAGCCCTCCACGGCCCCGGCCCGCGAGGCGAAGCGCCGCTCCAGCACCTCGCGCTGCTCGGCCGGCACGGTCAGGACGTTGATCTTCACGATGCTCATGAAGGGCAGGATATGACTCCTCCTCCCGTTCCCCGCGCGGACGCCGTCCGCGCCCTCGCCGCGCGCTGGCTGCCCCGGCTCGGGGACGGTGACTTCGTCGTCTCGCCGGCCGGGCTGTGGCTGGCGCTCGGGGCCGTCGCGGCCGGGGCGCGGGGGCGTACCGCCGAGGAGTTGCGCGGTCTGCTCGGGGTCGCGGGGGAGGAGGCCGCCGGGGCCGTGACCGTCGCGGGGCGGCGGCTCGCGGCCACGGGCGGGCTCGCGGTGGGTACGGGGGTGTGGGCCCGGGTGCCGGTCCGCGAGGAGTACCGGCGGGGGCTGCCCGGCGTGCGGTTCGGGGAGCTGCGCGGGGACGCGCAGGCCGTTCTCGACGCGTGGGTGCGGGAGGCCACCGGCGGCCGGATCGACGGACTGCCGCTCGGTCTCGACGGTTCCGAGGCCCTCGTCCTGCTCAACGCGCTCGCCCTCAAGGCGTCCTGGCGGACCGCCTTTCCCGCGCACCTCACCCGCGACGAGCCCTTCACCGACGGCCGTGGTGCCGTCCGGCCCGTGCCGACCATGCGGCGGCGGGTTCCCGCCGCGTGGGCCTGGCGCGTCGGCGGGGCCACCGTGGTCGAGCTGCCCTGTGCGGGGGAGGACGCCGCCCTGGTGCGGTTCGTGCTCGGCGCGGAGGGGGCCGGGCCCGCCGGGACGCTGCCCGCCGCCTGGGCCGCGCCCGGCGGGCGGGAGGGGTTCGCCGCCGACGCCGTCGACCTCTCCCTGCCGCGCTTCACCCTCCGCACGCGGACCGGGGTGGACGCGCACCTGGCGGCGCTCGGCGTCGTCCGGGCCCTGCGCCCCGGCGCCGACTTCGCGGGCCTGACCCCCGACCCGGCCGGTCTCTTCGTCGACGAGGTGGTGCAGGAGGCGGTGGTCGAGGTCGCCGAGGAGGGCGTCGAGGCGGCGGCCGTCACCGCCGTGCGGATGGCCCGGAGCGCGTCCGCGCCCCGGCGGGAGGCGGTGGAACGGATCGCCTTCGACCGGCCCTTCGGCGTCGTCGTCCTCGACGCCACCGGCGAGGTGCCGCTCTTCGCGGGGTGGCGGTCGGGCACCGGCCCGTCGTGACCCCGCCGGCGGGGCGACCGGCCGCCCGGCCGCCCCGCCCGCGCGAGCCGCGCCCTGCTCCACCACCCGCGCTCCTACTCCACCACCCGCGCGAGCAGCAGCCCGTCGTGGCCCTTCGTGCCGACCGTCTGGAACGCCGTGGCGTCCAGGCGCGGTTCGCGGGCGATCAGGTCGAACATCTCGCGGATGCCCGTGACGGCCGGGTCGTCCGGGTGCTCGGTGGCGACCCTGCCGTCCCGCACCACGTTGTCGACCACGATCAGGGTGCCCGGCCGGGAGAGCTTCAGGGCCCACTCCACGTAGCGCGGGTTGTTGGCCTTGTCGGCGTCGACGAAGACGAGGTCGAACGGGCCCGCCCCCTCCGCCCCGATCTCCGGCAGGCTGTCCAGGGCCGCGCCCGTCCGCACCTCCACCAGCCCGTCCAGGCCGGCGCGGGCGATGTTGGCGCGGGCCACCTCCGCGTGGGCCGGGTCGTACTCCAGGGTGATGAGCCGGCCGTCGGCGGGCAGCGCGCGGGCCAGCCAGATCGTGCTGTAGCCGCCGAGGGTGCCGATCTCCAGGATCTTCCGGGCGCCCTGCGTCCGGGCGAGCAGGTGGAGCAGTTTGCCCTGGTTGGGGGCGACGGCGATCTCCGGCAGTCCGGCCGCCGCCGAGTCGGCGAGCGCGGCGGACAGCGCCTCGTCGTCCGGGACGAGCAGGTCGGTGACGTACTGGTCCACGGCGGTCCATCGGGGGTTCGTCATGCGGCCGAACGTACACCCGCGCCGGCGTCCGCACGGCGCCGTGACGCCCGTACGAGCAGGAGCGCCGTGACGGCCGCGAGCAGCAGGCCGCCGCCCACCGTCAGGAGCCAGGCGGGAACGCCGGCGACGGTCAGCAGCCGGTCGGTGTACACGACCCGGCGGTACGGGGTGTCGGCCACCCGCCGCAGGTGGTGGTCGTCGTCGATCCGCTCCGGGTGCGGGAACCGCTGCTCCAGGACGGTCAGATGGACCGGTCCGCCGCCCGCGAGCGCGGCCACGGTGCCCCCGGGACGCTCGATCCGGCCGGCGAAGGTCACCTCGGGGCGGTCGCCGCCGATGGGGGAGCGGGGCTCCATCCGGTGGTCCGCGAGGACGGAGAGGCCGAGGGACTGGGGGGTCTTCGCGAGCCGGGAGAGCCGCATGGGGTAGACGAGTTCGGGCGAGGCGAAGACGATGCGCAGCGGGGTGAGTTCGCCGCGCAGGACCGCGCCCTTCTCCCGGGGCGCGAGGCGGACCGCGACGTACTCCCACTTCCGCTCGACGTACGGCCGGAGTTCGGCGGTGAGCCGGTCGGGCAGGGCGAAGCCGTTGGTGCGGAGCCAGTCGCCGAGGGCGTCCGGGTCGGTGGCGGTCAGCCGGGCCACGTCGAAGGGGCCGAGCCGTTCGCGGCCGACGACGCCGACGCCCCCGCCGGGGGGCGCGCCGGCCCCGACCCCGTCGCCGCGTCCGCCGCCGAAGGGCCAGTCGTCCTCGCGCGGCCAGAAGTGGAAGCGGTCGCGCCGCTCGGGCGCGGTGAGCCGGGCCAGCTCGCCGAAGAGCGCCGGGTCGCCGAGGGTGACGCCGGCCCGGCTCGGCACCGGCATGACCCAGGCGGCCCGTTCGGCGTCGCCGTTCACCCGGAAGCGCATGACGACGGTCTCGGTGCGCCCGTCCCAGCGGACGGCCGACTCCTCGCGGTCGACGCCGATGCGCCGGGACGCGTCCGGGATCATGGCGCCGCAGCCGCAGGCGTACGCCGGTGCGACGAGCGAGCCGAGCTGGAGCGCGAGCAGCGCGACGACGAGCGTCAGGATTCTGGTGGCCGGGCGGCGGCGTGTCTCCCCCATGGCGGCTCAGACGCGGCGGGCGGGATTCCGGTTCCGTACGGGCGTTCGGCGCCCGGGAACGCGGCAGGCCCCGCTCCTCCGTGCGGAGGGCGGGGCCGTGCGGGTGCGCGGTGCGGCGGGTTTCTCAGTACCAGCCGTGGGTCTGCCAGAACGCCCAGGCGGCGTTCGGGGAGCCGTAGCGCTCGTTCATGTAGTTGAGGCCCCACTTGATCTGGGTGGCGGGGTTCGTCTTCCAGTCGGAGCCGGCCGAGGACATCTTCGAGGCCGGCAGGGCCTGGACCAGGCCGTAGGCGCCGCTGGAGGAGTTGGTGGCCTTGTGGTTCCAGCCGGACTCGTGGGCCACGATCTTGCTGAAGGAGGCGTACTGCGAGGAGGGGACGATCTGTCGCGCGACATCCTGCGGGCTGGCGGCCGAGGCCGCGCCCGTCGTGCCGAGCACCGCACCCGACGCGCCCAGCAGCACGGCTGCGGAGGCGGCGAAGGTCTTCTTGCGGGCGGCGACACGGGTGGTGAGCGAGCGGATCAAGGTTTCTACCTAACTTCGGGGACAAGGTCGCGCCGGGCGTTCCGGGCCGTCCGGAACCAGACCCCGGAGGACCCGGGAACTGGAGGGAACCGGTCGACCGGGGCGGTGCGGTGGGCACCGGCTGCCTGGCGACGTCCACCAGAGAAGCAGGACGGGAACCCCCGGCGCAACGACCCCCTGTACGAGGAAGCCTCGGACCCGGGAAGAAGGTCCCGGGAGGGCTATGGGGTATTTCAGCAGGTCGCGGGCGGTTGCATGGGCATTTGTACCGTTATGCCCCCTACTAGGGCCGGTCGTACGTGACCTGGGTCCTATGGCACGGCTCACTCCGGGAGGGCTCTTCCGGGCCCTCGAATGTGACCCGGGCCTCGAAGTTCGCCCGCCGTGTGGCCCGCCGCAGCGCCCTGAGGAGGGTGCCGCCGACCGTGAGCGTGAGGACGACGGTGAGCACGGCCCGGCCGAGGTCCCAGCCGAGGGAGGTGGTGGTGACGTACGCGAGGAAGCGGACCAGGTTCTCGTGGAGCGGGGCGCCCGGCCGGAAGGAGATGCCGCTGCCCAGGCCCTGGAGCAGGACCCAGCCCTGGAGGTTCATGACCGTTCCGTACGCGAAGGCCGCCGCGAACCCGTACGCGGAGAGCATCAGCAGCTCCGCCCGGCCCCGCAGGCCCCGCTGCCCCGGCAGCAGTCCGGCCCCCATCGTGAACCAGCCCATCGCCAGCATCTGGAACGGCATCCAGGGGCCCACGCCGCCCGTGAGCAGCGCGGACGCGAACATCGTCACCGCGCCCAGGACGAAGCCGAAGCCCGGACCCAGGACCCGGCCGCTCAGCACCATCAGGAAGAACATCGGCTCCAGGCCGGCCGTCCCCGCCCCCAGCGGGCGCAGCGCCGCCCCCACGGCGGCGAGCACGCCCAGCATCGCGACCGCCTTGGCGTCCATGCCGGAGTCCGCGATCGTCGCCACCACCACCGCGACGAGCAGCGGCAGCAGCGCGGCGAACAGCCACGGGGCGTCACCGGCGTGCGACGTCACCGCCGAGCCGGCGTCCGCGAACAGGGGCCAGCAGAAGGCGCCGATCCCGATCAGGGAGACGAGGGCGAGGGCGGCGACCGAACGGGGGCCGAGGCGGAGGGGGCGGGCGCTCATTCCGCTCCCTCCGGCCCCGCCAGCGCCCGCTCCACCTGCTCGACCGTGAGCCACGGCCGCGGGGCCAGGATCTTGGCCACCTGCGGCGAGAACGCGGGCGAGGAGACGACGACCTCGGCCGTCGGGCCGTCCGCGACGACCTCGCCGTCCGCGACGATCACCACCCGGTGCACCAGCTCGGCCGCCAGCTCCACGTCGTGCGTGGCGAGCACGACGGCGTGCCCGTCCGCCGCGAGGGCGCGCAGGTGCGCGACCAGGCGGGCCTTGGCCGCGTAGTCCAGGCCCCGGGTCGGCTCGTCGAGGAGGAGGAGCGGCGGGCGGGCGGTCAGGACGACGGCGAGCGCGAGGGCGAGCCGCTGGCCCTCGGACAGGTCCCGGGGATGGGTGTCGTCCGTGACGCCCGGCAGCAGCTCGGACACCAGGGCCCGGCAGGTTCCGTCCGCCGCGCCCGCGTCCGCGTCGGCCGCCGCGCACTCGGCGGCGACGGTGTCCGCGTAGAGGAGGTCCCTCGGCTCCTGCGGCACCAGACCGACCCGGCGGATCAGCTCGCGCGGGTCGGTGGCGTGCGGGGCCCGGCCCGCGATCCGGACGGTGCCGGAGGTGGGGGCGATCATGCCGACGAGGGCGGAGAGGAGGGTCGACTTCCCGGCGCCGTTCCGTCCCATGAGCGCGACGGTCTCGCCGGGGGCGACCCTCAGGTCGATCCCGCGGAGGGCTTCCACGCGGCCCCGGCGGACGCCGAGGGAGTCGACGAGGACGAGGGGGGCGGGAGGGGAGGAAGGAGTGAGGGGGGAGGCGGGAGCCCCGCCCGTCCGTGCCCGTTCCGGCCGCCACCGTCGCGAGAGGAAGGGGAACCCCCCGCCCCGCTTCCCGCCGGGCCCGGAGTCCGGGACGGCACCCCGGCCGGAGTCCGGGACGGCACCCCGGCCGGAGGAGGAAGAAGAGGAAGAAGAAAGGGAGGAGACGGGACGGGGAGCGGGGTCCACCGGGACCCGGCCCTCCAGGCGGGCCTTCAGGTCCCCCGCCCTCCGCCGCGCGTCCCGCACCGTCAGGGGGAGCGGTGACCACCCCGCCACCCGGCCCAGCGACACCACCGGCGGACGGACCGGCGAGACGGCCATGACCTCGGACGGCGGACCCATCAGCGCCTCCGGCAGGAGGAGGACCCGGTCCGCGTACTGGACGACGCGTTCGAGGCGGTGCTCCGCGAGGAGGACCGTCGTGCCGAGGTCGTGGACCAGGCGCTGGAGGACCGCGAGGACGTCCTCCGCCGCCGACGGGTCGAGCGCGGAGGTCGGCTCGTCGAGGACGAGGACCTTGGGGTGCGGGGTGAGGACGGAGCCGATCGCGACCCGCTGGCGCTGGCCGCCGGAGAGCGTGGCGATCGGCCGGTCGCGGAGCTCGGCGAGGCCGAGGAGGTCCAGGGTCTCCTCGACCCGGCGCCGCATGACGCCGGGCGCGAGCCCCAGGGACTCCATCCCGTACGCCAGCTCGTCCTCGACCGTGTCGGTGACGAAGTGGGCCGACGGGTCCTGGCCGACCGTGCCCACCACGTCCGCCAGCTCGCGCGGCGGGTGCGTGCGCGTGTCGCGGCCGTCCACCGTCACCCGGCCGGTCAGGGTGCCGCCCGTGAAGTGGGGGACGAGACCGGAGACCGCGCCGAGGAGGGTCGACTTGCCGACGCCCGAGGGCCCCACCAGGAGGACGAGTTCCCCCTCGGGGACGGTGAGGTCGAGGTTCCGCAGCGTGGGCTCGGCGTCCTCCTCGTACCTCACCGAGACGTTCTCGAAGCGGATCACGGACTCTCCTCGGGTACGGGGGCCACGAACGCGGGCACCAGGCCCACCAGGACCGACACGGCCGGCCAGAGCGGCAGGGCGGGGGCGACCAGGGGGACGACCCCCGGGTGCAGCGCCTCCGGGGCGTACGCGTTCGCCCGGATCATCAGGACCGCGACCGCCACCCCCGAGCCCGCCACCAGCCAGGCCCGCGCACCCCACCGGTCGGGCCGGTACCGGGTCCGCACCGTCCGGCGCCCGCCGAGCCGGAGCCCGGCCACGGCGGCGAGGACCCCGGCGCCGAGCAGCGGGAGGCCGTACCCCGCGCCCTCCGCCGCGAGCAGCCCGTACGAGCCGGCGCAGATGCCGAGGAGACCGCCGAGGGTCAGGACGTTCGTGGTGCGGCGCACGGACGCGGGGACGCGGGCCGTCCGCCCGTAGCCCCGCGCGTCCATGGAGGCCGCCACCGCGATCGAGCGTTCGAGGGCCCCCTCCAGGACCGGCAGGCCGATCCGGAGGACCGCCCGGACCCCGCCCGTGGGGCGGCCCCGCAGCCGGCGGGCGGTCCGCAGCCGGGCCACGTCGGCGACCATGTTCGGCGCGAAGGTCATCGCCACGACGACGGCGACCCCCGCCTCGTACAGCGCTCCCGGCAGCGACTTGAGCAGCCGCGCCGGGTTGGCGAGCGCGTTCGCGGCGCCCACGCAGATCAGCAGGGTCGCCAGCTTCGCGCCGTCGTACACCGCGAACAGCAGCTGTTCGGCCGTCACCCGGCCCCCGATCCGCACCCCCCGCGCCCAGTCGGGCAGCGGCACCTCGGGCAGCGTGAACAGGGGGTGGGTGCCCGGGACCGGGGAGCCGAGGAGGAGGGAGAAGAGGACGCGGAGGGCCACCACGAACAGGCCCAGCTTCACGAACGCGCCGTACGAGCGGGCCCACGGCGCGTCCGTGCGGCGGGCCGCGACGACGTACCCGGCGACCCCGACGACCAGGCCGAGCAGGAGCGGGTTCGTGGTGCGGGAGGCGGCGACGGCCAGACCGAGCGCCCACAGCCACCACGCCCCCGCGTGCAGGGCGTTGGCCCGGCTCGCCACGGGGGCCGTGAGCGCGCCGCGGAACGCGCCGCGACGGGGTGCGGTGCTGCGGGGGGCGGTGCTCATCCGCGGTGGCGGGCCTTCCAGATCGCCGCCCCGCCGAGGGCCAGGACGGCCGCCCCGCCGGCCAGCACGCCGACGGACGGGCCGCCGCCCGGCTTCCCGGCGGCCGTGGGCGCGGCCGGGGCGGGGGACTCCTCGCCGACCGGCTCGCCGCAGCCCCGCGCCGGGTAGCCCGCGATCCCGCAGAGCATGCCCCCGCTGTCGTACCGCAGCGGTTTCACCACGGCGGCCAGCGCCTCCGCGCCCGTCGCGCCGTCGCGGACCCGCGCGCAGCCGGTCCTGACCGGCCGCGCCGGGGGGGCCTCGCCCGGCGGGGCGTCGGCCGGGCCGCCGAAGTCGACGACGACCGCGATCCGCCGCGTGCCGTCCTTCTCCGCCACGCCCGCGCAGATCCCCGCGAAGTCCGGGGCGGCGGAGGGCCGGGAGGCGCTGTCGGCCTCCCGGCCGACCGCGAAGCGGAAGCCGATCGTGTCGCCGTCGGCGGGACGGGCGGTCGCCGGCCCCTGGGTGGCGTACGCCCAGGGCCTGCCGGTCCCGCCCTCCCAGAACGACCAGTAGCGGTAGCCGGTGGCGTGCGCCGGGGCGGCCACCGCCCCGGCGAGGGTCAGGAGCACTCCGGCGGCGGCGCCCGCGGCCCCGGCCCTGCGGAAGGCGACGGCGGTCACTTCTTGCGGCCGCTCACGTAGAAGCCGATGCCGACGCCGACGAGCGTGCCGATGCCGATGATCCACCAGAGGTCGAAGCCGCGGCCCTCGTCGTCGCTGGTGGAGGAGGCGGAGGTGTCGGGGCTCTTGGGCGCGGGGCCGACGGCGTTGAGCTGCTCGACCAGGTCGGCCGTGCCGAACTCGCGCGGGTCGGTCTCCGTCGCGCGGGCGGCCAGGATCAACTGGGCGTAGGCGGCCGGGCCGCCCTCCTTCGCCCAGGCGGCGGAGTTCTTCTCCAACCACTCCAGGGCGGGCTTGGCCTGCTTGGCCGCGCCGGCGGCGGCGAGCGCCACGACGGCGTCGGCGGTGTTGCCGACGTCGGGCTGCCCGGTGGTGGCGGTGGTGCCGGTGGCGCCCGGCATCGGCGGCAGGGTGAGGTGGCCGGTCTTCGCGAGGGCCCCGGCCAGGTAGGAGGCGCCGTTCAGGGCGGCCCGCTCGGCGGTCGGCTTCGTCAGGTCGGCGCAGGCCGGCGGCTGGTCGGGGGACGCCTTGGTGGCGACGAGGCTCTTGCCCAGCCCGGCGAGGGTGGCGGCGGCGGTCGCGTCGGCGTTGGCGACCAGCTTCCCGTCCTTGTCCGGCTGGTAGGCGAAGGCGCCGGGACCCTCCTTGTCGGTGCAGGGCAGTGCGAAGGAGAGGAGCGCGTCGTAGGGGGTGCGGCCCTTGGCGGAGACGAACGAGACGGGCCGCACGCCGGTCGCGGCGAGCGCGCCGACGACGACCGAGGTGGAGTTGGCGTCGCCGGCGCCACCGGGGCTGTAGCTCCAGCCGCCGTCCTCGTTCTGCACGGTCTTCAGCCAGTCGGTGCCGGCCTTGACGGCCCGGTCGGCCTTCTCCGGGGCGGCGGCCTGGCCGCGGACGGCGGCGAGCGCCTGCACGGCGACGGCGGTGGCGTTGGTGTCCCGCATCGTCTTCGCGTCGCAGGGCTTCGCGGTGTCCGCGCGGTACGAGGGGAAGGCGCCGTCGGCGCACTGCTGGCCGAGCAGCCACTCCACGGCCCGGTCGGCGGGCTGGTAGCCGGTGGCGCGCTGGGCGAGGAAGGCGAGCGACTGGCGCCAGACGCCGTCGTACGTCGGGTCCTTCGTGCCGTACAGGCCGGAGCCGGCAGAACTGGAGGAGGGGGCGGAGGCGGCGGAGGGGGCCGGGGCGGGCGCGGCGGAAGCGTGCCCGGCGGCTCCGGCGCCGAGTACGGCGACGGCGGCGGTGAGCGCGGCGGCGCGGCGGACGGTGTTCATGGAGCCCTCTCCTGCGGCCGGGCACGGCACGCCTCGGGGCACCGGGCTCGGCTCCGTATTCCTCGACGGTGCCGGCGGTCACGTCCCGGACGGGGCATTCCGGCTCGTCCCCCCGGACGGAGGGCCTCACGGCTGCGGGTCAGCGCCGGACTCGCACCGGCTTCCCCCCGCACGGGCATGATGACGACCCGCTCACTCTACCGGCCCTTACGCGCTGCTCACCCGGGGTGTGCACGGCCCCGCACCGGCCCGTGCGGACGGCGGCGGGCCCGCCGTCCCGGGGTCCGGCTTCCGCGTCCCGGCCCCTCCGCCCCTACGCGTCCCCCGCCGTCACGTCGATCAGCCGGCACACCGTCTCGATGTCGATCTTCACCTGGGCGATCGAGGACCGTCCCGACAGCCACGTGATCAGCGCCGAGTGCCAGGTGTGCTCGATCACCCGGACCACCGAGCGCCGGGCCGGCGTCGGGTGCCCGGTCCCCATCGCGTCCAGGACGATCGCGGTCGTCAGCCGCGAGACCTCGTCCACCTCGGCGCTCACGCTCCGGTCCGCGAAGATCAGCGCCCGCACCATCGCGTCGGCCAGCTGCGGCTCCCGCTGGAGCGCCCGGAAGGCCCGCATCAGGGTCTCCGCGACCCGCTCCGCCGGGTCCGCGCCCGCCGGGGGCCGCTTGCGCAGCGTGGTGTGCAGGTGCCGGAGCTGGTCCTGCATCACCGCGACGAGCAGGTGGACCTTCGACGGGAAGTAGCGGTACAGCGTGCCCAGGGCCACGCCCGCCTCCTCGGCCACCTCCCGCATCTGCACGGCGTCGAAGCCGCCCCGCGACGCGAGCCGCGTGCTGGCGTCCAGGATGCGCCGCCGCCGCTCCTCCTGGCGCTCCGTGAGGGGCGCGGCGGGGCCGTGGTCCGTGCCGTGGTCCGCTCTGTTCTCTGCGGTCATGGGATCCCGTTCCGTGCGGTGGGGAGCGGCGGTACGGCGGTGGCGCCGTGGCGCGAATCACCCGCTCCGGATCTCACCGCGGCACTACCTGCCGGTAGATTCTGTCCTCCCGGACGACCGGGCGGCGGCCGGGTCTGTAACTTGTTCTAGGTTAACGCCAGCGGTTACGCTCCGGCGAAACGCACGCTCGAAGAGGGGTCGCGCATGACCGCTGAGGCCATAGAGGCGGGCCCCCGTCCGGGCGTCACCGGAGACGGTGACGGTCCGTTGCGGATCGCCCTCCTCACGTACAAGGGGAATCCCTTCTGCGGGGGCCAGGGCGTCTACGTCCGGCACCTCTCCCGCGAACTCGCCCGCCTCGGCCACACCGTCGAGGTCATCGGCTCCCAGCCGTACCCGACGCTCGACGAGGGCGTGCCGCTCACCGAGATCGCCAGCCTCGACCTCTACCGCTCGCCGGACCCCTTCCGGACCCCGAAGCGCGACGAGTACCGCGACTGGATCGACGCCCTGGAAGTCGCCACCATGTGGACCGGCGGCTTCCCCGAGCCGCTCACCTTCTCCCTGCGGGCCCGGCGCCTGCTCGCCGCCCGCCGCGGCGACTTCGACGTCGTCCACGACAACCAGACCCTCGGGTACGGCCTCCTCGGCGGCCCCCGCGCGCTCGGCGCGCCCCTGGTCACCACGATCCACCACCCCATCACCGTCGACCGGCAGCTCGAACTCGACGCCGCCGCCGGCTGGAAGCGCCGCGCCTCCGTCCGCCGCTGGTACGCCTTCACCCGCATGCAGAAGAAGGTCGCCCGCCGCCTGCCGTCCGTGCTCACCGTCTCCGGCACCTCCCGCCAGGAGATCGTGGAGCACCTCGGCGTACGGGAGGACCGCATCCGGGTCGTCCACATCGGCGCCGACACCGGCCTCTGGTCCCCGGACCCGTCCGTCGCCGAGGTCCCCGGCCGGATCGTCACCACCTCCAGCGCCGACGTCCCCCTCAAGGGCCTGATCCACCTGATCGAGGCGCTGGCCAAGCTCCGCACGGAGAACCCCGACGCGCACCTCGTCGTCGTCGGCAGGCGCGCCGAGGACGGCCCGGTCGCGCGGGCCATCGAGCGGTACGGCCTCGAAGGCGCCGTCGAGTTCGTCAAGGGCGTCACCGACGCCGAACTCGTCGACCTCGTCCGCTCCGCCCAGGTCTCCTGCGTGCCCTCCCTGTACGAGGGGTTCTCGCTGCCCGCCGCCGAGGCCATGGCCACCGGCACCCCGCTCGTCGCCACCACCGGCGGCGCGATCCCCGAGGTCGCGGGCCCCGACGGCGAGACCTGCCTCGCGGTGCCGCCCGGCGACGCGGGCGCGCTCGCCGCCGCCCTCGGCCGGGTCCTCGGCGATCCCGGCCTGCGGGCCCGCCTCGGCGCCGCCGGCCGGGAACGGGTCCTGGAGCGCTTCACCTGGGCCCGCGCGGCCCGGGGCACCGAGGAGCTCTACCGCGAGGCCGTCGCCCGCCGCGCCCGCCGGTGACCACCGCGCACGAACCGAACGACCCCCACCCGCGCCACCCCCGTCCCGATCGCGAAGGCAGGCCCTCGTGCTGACCGTCGACTTCACCCGCTTCCCGCTCGCCCCCGGCGACCGCGTGCTCGACCTGGGCTGCGGTGCGGGCCGGCACGCCTTCGAGTGCTACCGGCGCGGCGCCCGGGTCGTGGCCCTCGACCGGAACGGCGAGGAGATCCGCGAGGTCGCCAAGTGGTTCGCCGCCATGAAGGAGGCCGGGGAGGCCCCCGCCGGGGCCACCGCCACCGCGATGGAGGGCGACGCCCTCAACCTGCCGTTCCCCGACGAGTCCTTCGACGTCGTGATCATCTCCGAGGTCATGGAGCACATCCCGGACGACAAGGGCGTGCTCGCCGAGATGGTCCGCGTCCTCAGGCCGGGCGGCCGGATCGCGGTCACCGTTCCTCGTTACGGCCCCGAGAAGGTCTGCTGGGCGCTCTCCGACGAGTACCACGAGGTCGAGGGCGGCCACATCCGCATCTACAAGGCCGACGAACTCCTCACCCGGATCCGGGAGGCCGGCCTCAGGCCGTACGGCACCCACCACGCGCACGCGCTGCACGCGCCGTACTGGTGGCTGAAGTGCGCCTTCGGCGTGGACAACGACAAGGCGCTGCCGGTCCGCGCCTACCACAAGCTCCTGGTCTGGGACATCATGAAGAAGCCCGCCCTGACCCGGGTCGCCGAGCAGCTGCTCAACCCGGTGGTCGGCAAGAGCTTCGTGGCGTACGCGACCAAGCCCCACCTGCCCGGGGCCGAGCCGTCCGGAGCCGACACCCCGTGACCTCTCCCGAGCACATCGCCGAACACCTCCTCCTGCCCGGCGTGCTCACCGCCGAGCAGGCCGCCGGGACCGTCGCCGGAATCCTCGCCGTGCAGCGCGAGGACGGCGCCATCCCCTGGTTCCGGGGCCACCACCTCGACCCGTGGGACCACACCGAGGCCGCCATGGCCCTGGACGCCGCCGGGGAGCACGCCGCCGCCGCCCGCGCCTACGCCTGGCTCGCCCGGCACCAGAACGACGACGGCTCCTGGTACGCGGCCTACGACGACGGCGACCCGGAGCGGGTCACCGACCGGAGCCGGGAGACCAACTTCGTCGCGTACGTCGCCGTCGGCGTCTGGCACCACTACCTGTCCACCGGCGACGACGCCTTCCTCGACCGGATGTGGCCCGTCGTCTACGCGGCCGTGGAGTTCGTCCTCCGCCTCCAGCAGCCCGGCGGCCAGATCGGCTGGAAGCGCGAGCCGACCGGCGAGGCCGTGACCGACGCGCTCCTCACCGGCAGCTCCTCGATCCACCAGGCCCTGCGCTGCGCCCTCGCCGTCGCCGAGGCCCGCGAGGAGCCGCAGCCGGACTGGGAGCTGGCGGCCGGTGCGCTCGGCCACGCGATCCGCCGCCACCCCGAGCGCTTCCTCGACAAGTCCCGCTACTCGATGGACTGGTACTACCCGGTCCTCGGCGGCGCGGTCACCGGCGAGGAGGCGAGGACCCGCATCGACGCGTCCTGGGACGCGTTCGTCGTGCCCGGCCTCGGCGTGCGCTGCGTGATCCCGAACCCGTGGGTCACCGGCGGCGAGAGCTGCGAACTCGCCCTCGCCCTCTGGGCGGTGGGGGAGTCCGACCGGGCCCTCACGATCCTCCAGGACATCCAGCACCTGCGGGCCCCGAACGGCATGTACTGGACGGGGTACGTCTTCGAGGGCGACCGGGCC
Organism: Streptomyces sp. NPDC001744; assembly: GCF_042892575.1. NCBI lineage: Bacteria > Bacillati > Actinomycetota > Actinomycetes > Kitasatosporales > Streptomycetaceae > Streptomyces > Streptomyces sp. NPDC001744. The sequence goes on along the minus strand of NZ_JBIAUG010000013.1, from coordinate 38,292 downwards.
GTCTGGCCGGAGGAGCAGACGAGCTGGACCGCCGGCTCCCTGCTGCTCGCGGTGGCGGCCCTCGGCGGCGACGAGGCCACGGTCGCCGTCTTCGGCGGCGAACGCCTCCCCACCGGCCTCGAACCCGACTGCTGCGGGGGCTGATCCCCGCCCGGACCGCCCGCGTACGGCCCGCTCGCGCGGGAACAGGGCGACGGCCCCCGACCGGAAGGGATTCCGGTCGGGGGCCGTCGTGCGGGGCCGTGCGCGAGTGCGGTCAGCCGCGCTGGATGCTGGTGGTGTCCTGGAGGACGCCGCGCCGCCCGTCCTGCGTCTGGGCCACCAGGGCCTGGCCGCGCTGGTCGACCGCCAGGTACCAGGTGCCCGGCGCCAGCTCGGCGATCGGGGCCTGGGAGCCGTCCTCCGCGTACAGCGGACGGGCGACCGGGACGGCGAACCAGAACGGGGCGAAATCCGACGACGGCTGCGCCTGTGCCTGCGGCTCGGACGGCCTCGGGTCCTGCTGCTGCGGGGCGGCGGCCGCCTGCGCGCCGAACGGCTGGCCCGCGCCGTGCGAGGCGTCCGGCTGCGCCCCGTACGGCTGCGGCGCGCCCGGGTAGCCGTAACCGCCGGGGACGCCCTGCACGCCGTGCTGGCCCCCCTGCGTGCCGTACGGCTGCGGGGCCTGCGGACGCGGCGCGCTCACCAGCGGGGCCTTGAGGGCCGGGACCAGCGGGCCGGCCACCGCGGCGGCGGCGAGGACCAGGGAGGCGATCAGGCCGAGGATCAGGGCCGGGCCGGCGTTGCCCGCCTCGAAGACCCACATGAGCAGGGTCCAGGCGGAGGCGATGGTGAACGCGGCACCGACCTGGCCGAGTTCCAGGCCGGCCACCTTGCGCTGCTGCGGCAGGGCGCGGGAGGCGACGACCAGGGCCGCGCCCGCGATGGCGAGGAGGAAGGTGCCCCAGCCGAGGTAGGACAACTCCCACGGGTTGGGGTACTCGACCTGGTCGCAGACCGCGTTGGGACCGTCACAGCCGTAGACGTCCAGGAACGAGGCGATGAACAGCACCACCGCTGCGCCGATCAGCACGCCATCGCCTCGGGTGAGGGAGCGGATATTCACGTAAGAGTCCTTCGTCGGTTCGTCGTCGCGTCGGGTGGCGCTCAAGGCCGTGGCACGGGGGGGGCGGCCCCATGGTACGGAGCGAATCTATCGCTCGCGGGTTCTACCCCACGAGGTAGGTGGCGATGCCGTCCGCGATGCCCTGGGCCGCCTTCTGCCGCCACGCCTCCGACGTGAGCAGCAGCGCGTCCTTCGGATCCCGCATATTGCCGCATTCGACGAAGACCTTGGGGACGGTCGAGAGATTCAGTCCGCCCAGATCGTCCCGTACGTCCAATCCCGTACCGGAGCCGAGGTAGTTGGCGGGGGCCGTTCCGGTGGCGCGCGCGAACCGGTCCGCGATCCGTTCGCCCAGCTCGCGGGAGGGGCCGACGATTCCCGCGGTGTCGGCGGAGCCCTCCCGGACCGGTGCGGGCAGGATCACATGGAATCCGCGGTGCCCGGCGGCCGAACCGTCCGCGTGGACGGAGACCGCGGCGTCCGCGCGGGCCTCGTTGCCGGTCCGGGCCCGCTCGTCGACGCACGGGCCCCAGGGGCGGTCGGCGTCGTGGGTGAACACCACCTCGGCGCCGCGCGCGGTGAGCAGGTCCCGCAGGCGGCGGGAGACGTCGAGGGTGAAGGCGGCCTCGGTGTACCCGGCGTTCGTGGACGTGCCCGTGGTGTCGCACTCCTTGCTCTTCGTCCCGATGTTCACCTTCCGGTTGATCTCCTCGGGGTGCCGGAAGTTGCCGGGGTTGTGCCCGGGATCGACGAGCACCGTCCGCCCGGCGAGGGGGCGGCTCCCCGGAGCGGCCGGCGGGGCGGAGGAGACCGGCGACGAGGGGGACGGGGAGGGCGTACGGCCCGGTCCCGGGCCGTTCCCGGCGCCGGAGGACTCCGGGGAGCCCGGGGCCTTCCCCGGGGACGGGAGGGTCTGCGGGGCCCCGCACCCGGCGAGCGCGGCGCAGCACCCGGCGGCGGCGAGGGCGAGGGCGAGGGTACGGCGGGCGGTCTTCCGGTGGTCGTTCGGCACCCGGAGACTTTAGGCCCTGGGCGTGGCGGAAAGCCGCAGGGGCAGGTCGCAGGTTGGTCACCGCCCGCCCATATCGGTGGACGCGTGTGCGCGGAGGGTGAAGGGTGTCCACAGGAAGCGACGGTGGGTGCCACCGTGCATGGACCCACGAGGGGGACCCGTGGTGGGGGAAGAACCGAACGACGCACGTCCCGAGCCGCAGGACGAGATCCCGCGCGCGAAGGAACCGGACCGGCCGGACCCGGCGGACCGGCCGGACCCCGGGCAGGACCGGCAGAGCCCGGCGGACCGGCCGGACCCGTGGGCCGCGCCGGCCTCCGGGACCCCGGCCCCCGATCCGCGCGTGGCCCCGCCGGCCGCGCCTCCGGCGGCCCCACCGGCGCCGGACCGGGCCCCGGCGGCACCCACGCCCGCCTTCGGACCGCCGCCCGGTACGGCGGACGCGGGGACGGGCACGGGGGCGGCCTCGCCCGGTGCCGACGCCACGGCGTCGGGCTCCGCGACCGCGCCCGCCTACGGTCCCCCCGGCTACGGCCCGCCCCCCGGCTACGGTCCCCCCGGCTACGGTCCCCCCGGCTACGGCCCGCCGCCCGGCTACGGCCCCCCGCCGCCCGCGGGGCCGCCCGCCCAGCCGCCCGGCCCCGCGAACCCGGCGCAGGCCGCCGCGATCGGCCTGCTCAACCTGTCCGGCCTCGGCCTGGGGTACGTGCTCCTCCGCAACTGGATCGGCGCCGCGCTCTGCTGGCTCGCCACCGCCGCCCTGTTGGTGGCCGCGCTCCCCGCCGACGTCGACGGCGTGCCCGCCGGCGTCCTCGTCGGCTACGGCGTCTTCCTGCTCGCCGTCGCCGCCGACGGGGCCCGGCGCGGACTGCGCGCCACCCTCCGCGCCGGCGCCTCCTTCCGGCGCCTCGCGCTGCCGCTCGCCCTGGTGCTGCTCGCCGTGCCGGCGGGCGGCTCCCTGGCGTACGGCGCGGCCCGCGACGAGGCGAGGGAGCAGGCCCTCCTCGAACGCCTCGCCGCCGCCGACACCCTGGTGAAGTCCGCCGAGGGCCTCCCCTTCGACAAGGCCGAGCCGACCTACCGCAAGGCGCTCGACGCCTACGAGGAGCTCGGCACGAAGCACGCCGGGTCGCGGGCCGGGAAGCTCGTCCCCGCGCGCCTCGACACCTACTACGAGCGGCTGTCCGCCCCGTACGGGAAGAAGGAGTACTGCGAGGCGGTCCCGCCGCTCAAGCACCTGCGGAACCTTTCCGAGACGGTCGACGAGGACCTGCTCGGCTCCCGGCCCGCCAAGACCGACGAGCCGCTGGCCGAGTCGCTCTACGCGTGCGGGACGGCCGCCCTGGGCGTCCAGACCGCCCGTCCGACCGCCAGCGAGAGCCTCAACGCGCTCTACGACACCTTCCCGAACTCCCCCCAGGCCGCCCGCGTCGAGCCGGCCGTCCGGGCGGCGATCAGGACGCGGACCACCGCCCTCGACGGCGGCTCCTCGCCCTGCGACACCACGGTCGAGCTGCGCACGCTCCGCTCCTCCCTGGACAACATGCCGCACCCGGTGCTCGAAGCCGCCACGAAGGAGGCCGCGGAGTCGGTCCAGAAGGGCGACTTCGCCTGCGGGACCGCGCAGTTCAGGAACAAGGACTACGACGACGCGGTCACGACCATGACGCAGTTCGCCAAGGACTACCCGTCCAGCCCGCAGGCCGCGTACGCCCGCACGATCGCCATCGCGGCGGAGATCGCGGACGAGGAGCCCGAGGCCGGCAAGAGCCTGCCCCCGGCGTCGCCTCCGGGCGGCACCCGGATGGTCATGGTGGTGAGCAACGACGGCCCCGGCGAGGTCGAACTGCTCTACACGGGCCCGATGACCGGCAGGGTGACGCTGAAGGCGTGCACGACCTGCACCAAGTACCCGGGCTCGCTCCGCCTGGGCGGCGAGAAGGTCAAGGCGTGCACCGGACCGTCGTCGAAGTACCCGAAGGCGACCCTGATGCTGCCCGCCGGTGACTACCACTTCCTCCAGAAGCGGGCCGCCGTCGGCACGTCGTCGGCCGGGGACACCAAGGCGAGCAAGGCGAAGATCGAACCGGGCTACACCTACACCAACTGCCTGTACGTGACGTCCGGCTTCTGACCCGGACGCGACGCGGACCCCGTGGCCGCCCCCTCACGCCGAGGGGGCGGCCACGGGCGTCCACCGGAACCGGACCCGGGCTCAGCGGCGGCGCAGCACCCGCAGCGAGCCGGTGACCGAGGCCTCCTCGAAGTCGCCCGACTCCAGGGCGCGGAGGTAGATCCGGTACGGGGCCTGGCCGCCGTCCGCCGGGTCCGGGAAGACGTCGTGGATGACGAGGAGCCCGCCGGGGGCGACCTTCGGGGCCCAGCCCTCGTAGTCGTTCACGGCGTGCTCGTCGGTGTGCCCGCCGTCCACGAAGACGAGACCGAGCTGCCCGGCCCACACCTTCGCCACCTGCGGCGACCGCCCGACGACCGCGATCACGTACTCCTCCAGACCCGCCTTGCGCAGGGTCCGCCGGAAGGTCGGCAGCGTGTCCATGAGCCCGACCTCGGGGTCCACCACGGTCGGGTCGTGGTACTCCCACCCCGGCTGCTGCTCCTCGCTGCCCCGGTGGTGGTCCACGGTGACCGCGACCGTCCCCGCCTCCCGGGCCGCCTCCGCGAGCAGGATCGTGGACCGCCCGCAGTACGTCCCGACCTCCAGGAGCGGCAGCCCCAGCTTCGCGGCCTCGGCGGCGGCCCCGTACAGCGCCAGCCCCTCCCCGACGGGCATGAACCCCTTCGCGGCCTCGAAGGCGGCAAGGATCGCGGGGGAGGGCTCGGACATGGTGACTCCTACTGGCGGGTACGCGGGTACGGGCGCCCATCGTGCCCTACGCGTCGCACTCGAACCACACCGTCTTCCCGCCGGCCGTCTCCGTCACCCCCCACCGGTCCGTCACGGCCTCCACCAGGACGAGCCCCCGGCCGCCCTCGTCCAGCGGATCGGCGGCCTTGGCGAACACCGCCCCGGACACGCCGTCCGAGACCTCCACCCGCAGCCCGTGCGGCTCCCGCAGGATGAGGACGCCGCAGCGGCGCCCCGGCACGTGCCGGACGACGTTCGCGACCAGCTCCGTGAGCGCGAGCGTCGCGGAGTCCGACAGCCGGACGAGGTCCCAGCGCGTGAGGAACATGTGCAGGATGCGACGCATGTGACCGGCGGAGTGCTCACCCACGGTGAAGCCCATGCGGTAACTCGTCGTAAGTTCCGCAGGGTAGAGGTCTGTTCCCTGATTCATGGCACCAGAGTGGACGCGTTTCGTTACGCTCGGCTACAGCCCGAACACAACGCCTCGTCGCGTCGATCTGGGGGTGACCTCGTCGTGGTCAACATCCGCAGCCTCGATCCCAGTGCCTCGCCGCTGGACTACTACGGAGCGGAATTACGCCGTCTGAGGGAGGAGGCCGGACTGAACCAGGGGCAACTCGGCTCGATCGTCTACTGCACGGGTTCGCTCATCGGCCAGATAGAGACGGCGAAGAAGGTCCCCACCAGGAAGTTCTCGGAACAACTGGACGCCGCGTTGATGACGGGCGGGACGTTCTCGCGGCTGGTGGGCCTCGTGCTGAAGAGCCAGTTGCCGACGTGGTTCCAGCCGTACGCGGAGATGGAGGCGCGGGCGACGTACATCTACTCCTTTCAGGCGGGAGTGGTGGACGGTCTGCTCCAGACACCGGAGTACGCGCGGGAGGTTCTGCGAACCCGTTCGGAGGGGGAGGACCTCGACGCCAAGGTCGCCGCTCGCGTCGAGCGACAGCGAGTGTTGGGTCGTGACACGCCGCCGTTGTGTTGGGTGGTGATGACCGAGGCAGTCCTGCGACAGGAGGTCGGCGGACGCGAGGTCATGCGAGCCCAACTCGCCCACCTCTTGCGCATGCAGGAACAGGAGTGGGTGAAGATCCAGATCCTTCCGTTCGAGGCCGGTGCGCATGCGGGGTTGATGGGCTCGTTCAACCTGCTGCGCTTCGACGACGACCCGGACATTGTCTACACCGAGGACTTCATCCAGGGGCATATGACCGCCAATCCGTCCGCCGTTCGGGAGGGGTTCCTCCGTTACGATCACTTGCGAGCGGCTGCCCTCTCCGTAGAGGAATCGGCTCAACTGATCGCCCGCATCATGGAGGAGCAGTATGGGGACCAACCAGAACCTGACGGGCGCGCCTTGGCGTAAGTCCTCGTACAGCTCGGACACCGGCGGCCAGTGCATCGAGTGCGCCCCGCTCGGCACCGCCGCCTGGCGCAAGTCCTCGTACAGCGGCGACACCGGCGGCCAGTGCGTCGAGGTCGCCGATCTCGCCGCCCACGTCGCCGTCCGGGACTCCAAGAACCCCGAAGGCCCCGCCTTCCTCGCCGCCCCGGCCGCCTTCACGGCCTTCGTGGCGGCCGCCGCCGAGGGGCGTCTCGGCCGCTGACGGTGGCGACCGTCATGGGAGTGGTGATCCTCGCCCTGGCGCTACCCGCCTGGGCGGGGATCACGTACGTGGGCCTCGTCCGGGCCCGCGGGGGCGACGAACCGCCCCCGCTCCAGTCGCCCCGGCCCCCGCGTGCGCCCGCCAGGAAGGCCGCCCGGATCGCCGCGTTCGCGTACCTCGCGGGCGGCGCGCTGCACCTCTACGGCCTCTCGTACGTGCCGTTCCTCTTCCCCGAGGACGCCTGCTGGTTCAAGGCGGGAATGAAGGTCCGTCCGGACCGCAGCGGTGCGCTCCCCGTCAGCCTGGTGTGCCGGGGCATGGAGATCGTTCCGTGGTGGGTGAACCCGGGGCTCCTCGTCCTGGCGGTCACCGCCGTCGCCGCGACCGCCACGAGCGTCGTCCTGGCGCTCAAGTACCCTCCCGGGAAGCCCTCGTGAAAGGAACCCCTGAGTGGCGACGCTTCCGGAGATAACGGCCCTGCTGGGCGAGCCCCGGTTCCACTGGTCCGACCCGGCGCCCTGGACCGCACTGGAGCGGGAGATCGGCGTCGAACTCCCGTCGGACTTCCGGGAGATCGTGGACGCCTACGGTTCGGTCCAGATCAATGACCAGCTCTACCTGAAGCACCCGGCCGGTCACCTCCTGCACAGTCTGGGGAGGAACATCGGGGAAGACCTCGCGTTCTGGCGCGAGGAGGACATGGCGGAGTTCCTGCCGGCTCCGGTCGGGGGAAACCCGGGTGAGCTGCTGCCGGTGGCGTCGGCCACGACGGGGGAGGCGGTCTTCCTCCGCGTCCCCGACGGGCCTTCGGCGCCCTGGCGGGTCGTGGTCCAGGAGATGGACAGCCCGTCCTGGACGCTCTACGAGATGACGTTCGGCGCGTGGCTGCTGGCCTACCTGGAGGGCAGGGACGTGACGCTGTGCTCCCGGAACCTCGCGCCGGACGGGCCGTTCTACGCGTTCCTGCCGTGACGGGGGCGGGGCGGGGAACCCGTACCGCTCACAGGGACGCCACGTACGCGTCGACGACGGAGGCGGGGATGCGCCCCCGGTCGTTCACGGGGTGACCGTGCGCGCGGGCCCACCGGCGTATCGCCCCGGTGTCGTGGCCCCGGACGCGCACGGGACCGTCGGGGGTTCCGCTCCGGTCTTCCGGCGGGATCCCCTCCAGCCGGTCCGCCACGGCGTCGAAGAAGGCGGACAGGGACGCGTACTCGCCTTCCACGGGGCCGGACCCCTCGCTCCAGCGTCCGACGCGGCCGGTGCGCGCGTCGAGGAACCTTCCGTGGAAACCGTCGCTCTCGGAGGAGACCGGGACCCACTCGCGGCGCCAGGAAGGGTGGCCGGGGTCCCCGGACGGTTCCGACTCCTCCGCGGCCGTCATGTGGAGGTGGACGCGCTCGACGCCGGCGAGTCCCAGCAGGAGGCCCCCGTCGGGGAGGACCCCTTCGCGGCCGGACGCGAGCGGGCCCGCGGTGTCGCCGGACCGCCCGGCGGGGCCGACGTCGTTCGCCAGGAGCCACTGCCGCATCTCCTCCGGCAGCCGCACGCCCATGCGTTCCTCGGCGGCGGCGAGGGCCGCCGGGTCCCCGGGGCCGCCGAGGGAGGCGAAGACGGCGGGGGAGTGCCGCTCCAGCCACCCGGTGATCCGCCCCCACGCCCGCCGCACGTCACCGGCCGGGGGGAGCGGCGGTCTCTGCTCGTCCATGGGCGGAGCGTACGCGGGGCCCCGGAGCGGCATCGCCCGGGGGCGCCGGGCCGGTCGGGGTGACGGCCGTCCCGGCAGGCGTAGAAGGCGACCGTGCGGTCGCCTCACCAGCGGCCCGTGTCAGGAATGGTTACCGGCCAAACTGTGGCCGATAACCGTCCTTATGCGTGGCGTTCCTTCACAGCTTCCCCACAGACCGCACCGCTCGTGAGCTTGTCGAATGCGCGTTCCCCGGGCGGGGGGTCCACGCAAACGGTTTTCCGTCCCGCCTTCCGGATGCCGAACCGACCCTTGCCGGGCGAGGTTTACTCGGGGTTAAGTAACGCCGCGCGTACCGGAGCTGACCACTCCGTCGTGGTGCGCGCACGTCATCGGCGGTCGGGGGACAGTGCCGCCACGGGGAGAAGGGCACCGCCATGCCGCGGTGCCCGTTCGCTGTGAACGTCGCCCGGGTCACCCCTGCCCGCTCCCGTTCGCTGTGAAGGAAGCTCCCCTTGCGGTTCACCACGGGGTTGTTCAGCCCCCGACCACGCTCGTCCCCCCTCCTCTCCACCACCTTCACCACCGCCGTCACCTCCGTCGCCGCCCTGGCCGTCCTCGGCGGCCTCGCCGTGCGGCCCGGTGCCGTGCCGGACCCGGTGCCCGTGGCCGCGGCGGCCGACTCGTACGACGGCTACGACCCCACGGCCGCCCAACGGCTGCGCGAAGACCAGTGCATGGGCACCGAGGGCCTGCGCATGGGCGGACCCAACGTCTACGCCCTCGCGCAGAACGCCCTCGTCCTGCCTCCCGATCAGATGCACAAGCAGCTCGAACGGGACATGTACAACGACAAGACCCCGTTGCACGCGGCCTGGAACGCGGATGACGTCGTCAAGGGCCAGTGGCTCGACAAGATCCAGAAGCAGGGCTACGCGTGGAACAGCGCGGCGAGCCTGGAGTCCTACCCCAACGAGCCGAAGGACCCGGACGAAATCTTCGACCGGACCGGGCTGGTCCCCTGGCTCTACCAAGGCTTCTCCGACCCGCTCAACCTGTTCAACCCCTTCTACGACTCATCGCCCACCGCCGACGACAAGACGAAGGCCGCCGCGCTCGCGATCGGTGACCCGCTCTACACCACCGGCGGGACGCCGCAGGAGCGGGAAGCGTGGGCGCTGTGGAAGAAGAACTCCGGCAAGGTCGAGCCCAATCAACTCTTCCTCCCGAGGGTGTTCGCCGATGACGCCCGCATCTTCCTCGCCTCCGGCGGCTTTCCCCGTACGGCTCCGGAACCGGACAGTCCCGAGTTCCGGATCGCCGTCGAGGACCTGAAGGCCCGCTTCGGGGCCTGCGGCTGGCACGATCCGATCGATCCGAACCGGGTCCTCGGAAAACAGGTGGCGCAGGCCGACGCCGAGTGGCAGCGGGAGATCGCCGGCCAGACCGCGCAACGGCAGCAGATCCTCACCGCCGGCAAGGACGCCGCAAAGGCGCTGCAGGACGGCACCTATGCCCTCAGCATGCTCCTGGGCCAGTCCTGGCTCGCGGACTACTACACCCGTTGGCAGGACCACTGGACCCCCGGTGGTGTGGGTTGGCTCGGCGACGGCTACACGGTGATCGAGGTGCCGGGCGCGAAGGGCATGTGCCTGGATGTCCAAGGCGGTGGAAAGACCAACGGCACACCGGTCCAGATCCACACCTGCAACAACACAGCCGCGCAGAAGTGGCTGCTGGAGGGCAGTGAAGAGGACCTGCACCTTCGCAACGTCAACTCGTACAAGTGCCTGGACGTGGCCGGGAACGCGTCTGCCAACGGCACGAAGATCCAGATCACGGACTGTTACAGCACCAAAGGCCAGTCCTGGAAGGGCGACGTCCGCGCCGCCTCTCCCCTCAAGAGCCTGACCACGGGCAAATGCCTGGACCTGAGTGCATTCACCGCCGGTACGGACACGCGGCTGTTCGACTGCAAGGGCACCAGCGCGCAGAAGTACCTGATCAAGCCGACCGGGGAGAAGGGGCCCGGCAGCACGACCCAGCCGGCCAAGTCGGATTTCGACGCGGCGAAGAAGGGCATCACCGACGCCCAGACGGCGGCGAAGACCCACCTCGCCGCGATCAGGACCCAGCTGGAGAAGGCCAAGACGTCGGCCACCTCCTCCGACGCGGCCCTGCAGGCCTCGTACGGCATCGCGGACGCCGCGGGCGCCCCGCGCGGCCGGGGCCTCCTGGTCGGGCAGCAGAAGGCCCAGGTCACCAAGGGTGCCGTCGCCGCGCTGACGGCGATGGTGAAGGCCGGCGAGACCGCCGAGGCGGCCACCCGGGCCGCCGCGGGCGACAGCGCCACCATCACCCAGCGGGCCCTCGCGCAGACCGCGCAGGTCAACGCCGAGTTCCGCAAGGAGGCCGCGCACGCGGCCGAACTGCAGGCGAAGGCGGCGGCCGACGCCGCCAAGATCCACCGCGACAACGCCAAGAAGGACAAGGAGACGGCGGAGGCCAAGCTGGCCCTCGCGCTGAAGGCCGAGGGCGACGCCAAGGCGGCCGCCGCCGACGCGCACGCCAAGCGGCTCGCGGCCGAGGCCGAGGAGGCCAAGGCTAAGGCGGAGAAGGACACCGCCGCCGTCAAGCAGAACGAGGCCGCCCAGCACAAGCAGACCGCTCAGGCCGAGGCGGGCAAGGCCCAGACCGCCAAGGAGAATGCCGAAGCCGCCGAGGCAACCGCCGTCGCGCGCAAGAACGACGCGGTCAAGGCGCGCGACAACGCCCGCGACCTCAACGCCGACGCGTGGGACGCGGCGCAGAAGGCGGACGCGGCCCGCGCCAAGGCCGACGCCAAGAAGGCGTACGCCGAAGCCCACGAATCCGACGAACAGGCCCAGGCGTCCAGGGCCGCCGCCGACTCGGCCAACGCCTACGCGAACGACGCCGAGGCAGCTGCGGGCCGGTCCCGTGCCGCCGCCGACGCCGCCACGCAGGCCGCCGCCGAGGCCGACGCCGCCGCCACCCGCGCCGAGGCCGCCGCCAAGCGGTCCCGCGCGCACGCGGACGCCGCCCAGGCCGCCAAGCTGAGGGCCGACGCCGCGGTGCGGACCGCGACCAGCGCCGCCGCCGACGCCATCAAGGCGTCCCAGCACGCCGCCGAGGAGGCCCGGACCGCCGTCAGGCTGGCGGAGGAGGCCGAGAAGCTGGCCAAGACCGCCATGACCCAGGCGGACGAGGCGAAGAAGGAGGCCGCCAAGGCCCTCGCCGCCGCCGCGAAGGCCGCGGGCTTCGCCCACGTCACCGCGCAGGCCGCCGAGGACGCGGGCAACGCCGCCGTCCAGGTCGCCAAGCCGGCCAACGACGCGATCCAGCTCGGCTCGCCCTACGTCACCACCGACTCGGCCGCCGGCCTCGTCGTCCTGACCGGCCAGGCGTCCAAGACCATCGCCGACCAGCAGAAGGCCGTCGCCGACGCCCACGCCCAGAACGCGCGGGCGGAGGCGGCTGCCGCCAAGAACGTCGCCGACCAGGCCGTCGGCGACGCGAAGATCGCCTACCAGTACGCGGCCAACGCCGCCGGACACGCGGCCGACGCCCGCGCCTACTCCAAGGAGGCCCTGGGCTACGCGGCCGACGCCGCCGCCGCTGCCGCGAAGGCGTCCCAGTCGCTGGCCCGCACCGTCGAGTACGACCGCAAGGCCACCGAGGACGCGGCCGCCGCCGACAAGGCCGCCGGGCGCGCCGAGGGTTACGCCCAGCAGGCCCGCGCCTCCGCCGACCAGGCCGCCCTCGACGCCCAGGCCGCCCGCGAGGCCGCCGCCGCCGCCGAGCAGTCCGCCAAGGACGCCCGCGCCGCCGCCGACCGCGCCGACGCCGCCGCCACCGAGGCCGAACAGGCCGCCAAGGACGCCCTCAAGTACGCCCAGGAGGCACAGAAGGCGGCCGAGGAAGCGGCCCGCAACGCCGCGAACAAGCAGGTCTCGACCGGTGCCGGAACCGGGGTCGGCGGCACGTGGTACGTCGTCGACGAGGACAGCATCGAGATCACCGAGGCCAAGCAGCACGAGCCCTGCGTGATCACGATCGGCTTCGAGGGCTGCACCACCACCTTCACCGTCACGTTCAGCGCGGTGGTCGACTTCTTCCTCTGCACCGACCCCGCCATGGCCACCGGCGGGGGCAGCTGCCCGAGGGCGGACACCCTGCTCATCGAGAGCAAGCGCATCCCGGGCCTGAAGAAGGACGTCACCCGCTACTTCTCCAAACTGGAGCTCATCCAGGAGACCCTCACCTACAAGCTCATCAAGGCAGTCCTGGTCCAGGACTTCGTCGACTGCTGGCACGGCAGCGCCACCGGCTGCGCCTGGGCGGCGAGCAACTTCATCCCCGGCAAGGCATTCGGCAAGGTCTTCGAAGGCATCCGCGCCCTGGACGCCGCGATGAAGACCGGCACCGGCATCCGTGACGCGTTCAAGGCCCTCCAGGCCCTCGACCTGGACCCCGGGACCCTCGCCAAGCTCAACGCCATGGTCAACGCCGAGGAAGCCCTGTACACCGCCTGCAAGGTCAACAGCTTCCCCGGCACCACCCGGGTGCTGATGGCGGACGGCTCGCAGCGGCCCATCAGCCGGGTGGGCGTGGGCGACCTCGTCCGGGCCACCGACCCGGCCACCGGCCGGGTGGAGGCGCGCCGGGTCACCGACACCTTCGTGCACGACACCCGGCGCCTGGTGGACGTCACCGTCGCCGGCGGAGGGAAGCTCTCCAGCACCGCCGGCCACAAGTTCTACGTGGTGGGCCGGGGCTGGACGCTGGTCTCCGACCTGAACACCGGCGACCGCCTGCGCACCCCGGACGGCTCCGTCCGCGCGGTGACCGCCCTCCTCGACCGCCCGGGCCTGGCCCCGAGCACGGTCCACGACCTCACCGTCGACGACCTGCACACCTTCTTCGTGGTGGCGGGCGTCACCCCGGTCCTCGTCCACAACTGCAACGTGGCCCTGGGATGGCAGCGCGGCGACGAACTCGACAAGTGGGCCAGGGCGAACAAGTTCGCCACCTTCTCCATCGCGTCCCCGAGGGACTTCGCCCAGATCGTGGAGAAGGCCGTCGCCGACCCGAAGGTGATCCTGCACGTCAACATGACGGGACTGAGCCAGTACGGAACCTTCGTGGACGCCGCCCAGCGCGGCCTGAAGTACGGTGAGGCCGGACGGGCCACGGACTACGAGATGTCCATGATCGCGAGAGCCCTCGTCAACGGCCAGCGACCGTGGAGCTCGATCCAGTTCTACACGCCCACCGGACCGGACGGGGCCATGGAGCTCGTCGCTCCGACGGCGATGCCGGACCTGTCGAAACTCACCGGGGACCTGTCCCCGGTGAAGGGTTCGGTCATCGGCTACTGCCACTGCTGAGGAGTCGGACGTGGACGCGCACCAGGAAGACCGGTACCCGGACGTGACCGCCGCCGGCGGTCTCGTCACGGCCCTGCGGCGGACGGCGGAGCGGCGCGGCCGCGACATCGGCCTCTCGCCCTGGGCCACCGACGCCGACGAAGCCGTCATCGACACGCCGAGGGGCTACCTGACGGTGACGGCCAACACCGCGACCGGGGAACGCTCGTTCCGGCTGCGCGTCCACATCCCCGAGGCCGGCTGGGACATCGGCGCCACGGACGACCTCGGAACGCTCGTGGACGCGGTCGCCGCGTGGCGGGAGGGCGTGCCCAACGGGGAACTGGAGGCGAGGTTCGGCTTCCTGAACCTCACCGCGTTCACCGCGGCGCTCGAAGCCGGAGAGCCCACCGCCACGCAGTGGGCCGACCTCCTCTCGTCCGCGTACCACCGGGGACTGCGGGACCTCCTGCGCCGCCTCCACGCGGACGCGGTGCTGCGGAACGCGTTCCCGACGGTGACGCACCGTGCCGTCCGCCTGCGCGTGGACCCGATGCACTGGGAGAGCCGACAGGTCCTGGTGCGGGAAACGGAGGAGGGACGGTACGAGGTCCTGCGTACCGGGGTGCCCGGGGCGGACTGGACCGAGGTGCCGGGCGAGGACCTGACCGTCCGTCTGCGCGCCGCCCTGTACGACGGGTGAGCGGGCCGAACCGATGAGAACCAAGCCCCGCCGGACGTTCTCCGGCGGGGCTTCCTCGTGCCGCCCGGGGCTCCGGCCGGGCTTTCCCGTGCCGCCCGGGGTCCCGGCGCGCGTGCGGGGGACCCCGGCGTATGTACGGGGCTGAAGGCGTCTGCGACCATGACATCCATGCCCCGGACCGACTCCGCCACCAGCACGTCCACCACCCCCTCCATACCCCCCTCCCGCCCCTGGGCGGTCGTCCTGATCGCCTGCGCGGGACAGTTCCTCGTCGTGCTCGACGTCTCCGTGGTGAACGTGGCGCTGCCGTCGCTGCGGGCCGACCTCGGGCTCTCGTCGCTCGGCCTGCAGTGGGTGCTCAACGCGTACGCGATCGCCTTCGCCGGGTTCATGCTGCTCGGCGGACGGGCCGCCGACCTCTACGGGCGCAAGGCGATGTTCCTGCTCGGGCTCGCGGTGTTCACCGCCGGATCCGTCGCGGGCGGCCTCGCCCAGGAGGGCTGGCAGCTCGTCGCGGGCCGTGCCGTGCAGGGCCTCGGCGCGGCCGTCCTGTCGCCCGCCACCCTCACCCTGATCACCGACGCGGTCGCCCCCGGGCCCGCCCGGACCCGGGCCATCGGCACCTGGACGGCGGTCGGCGCGGCCGGCGGCGCGGCGGGCGGCTTCGTCGGCGGGCTCCTGGTCGACCTGCTGTCCTGGCGCTGGGTCCTCCTCGTCAACGTCCCCGTCGGCGTCCTCGTCCTCGTCGGCGCGCTCCTCTCGCTCCGTGAGAGCCGCCCCGGCACCGCCCGCCGCCTCGACCTGCCGGGCGCGGTCCTCGTCACCGGCGGGCTCGCCACCCTCGCGTACGGCATCGTCCAGACCGAGGAGGCGGGCTGGGGCGCCCCGAAGACCCTCCTGACGCTCCTCGGCGCGCTCGTCCTGCTCGGCGCGTTCGTCGCGGTCGAGGCCCGTACGGCGGCCCCGCTGATGCCCCTGAAGATCTTCCGCACGCGGACGGTCGCGGCGGCCAACGCGGCGATCCTGCTGTTCGGTTCGAGCTCCTTCGGCATGTGGTTCTTCATGACGGTGTACGCGCAGAACGTCCTCGGCCACACCCCGCTCCAGGCCGGTCTGGCCCTCGTCCCCAGCTCCCTCGCCGTCGTCCTGGGCTCCAAGGCCGCGCCCCGCCTGATGCCGGCCCTCGGCGCCCGCCGCCTCGCCGTGGCCGGCGCCCTCGTCGCCGCCTCCGGCTTCGCCTGGCAGTCCACGATGACCGCCGACGGCACCTTCCTGACGACGATCCTGGGCCCCGGCGTCCTGATGATGGGCGGCATCGGCCTGGCCACCACCCCGCTGGCCACCCTCGCCACCTCCAGCGCCGCCCCGGGCGACGCGGGCCTGGTCTCGGGCCTCGTCAACACCTCCCGCACCATGGGCGGCGCCCTCGGCCTCGCGACCCTCTCCACGGTCGCCGCCGCCGTCACGGGCCCGGTCCACGGCACCCCGGACCCGGTCGCCCTCACCGCGGGCTACGCGGCGGCCTTCCGCGTCTCGGCGGCGATCCTGCTCGGCGCGACGCTCCTGATGCTGCTGTGGCTGCCGAGGGGGGACGCCGGGAAGACCTCCTGACCGGACCGGCCGGAGCCGGGGACCCGCCGGGCGGGGCGACTCCTCGGAGCCGGCCCTGCCGGCGGGCCGCCCGCGCCGCCTCCACGCGGTTGCGGGTGCCCGTCTTGCCGATCGCGGAGGACAGGTGGTTGCGGACCGTGGACTCCGAGAGGTGGAGGGCGGCCGCGACGCCGCCGGGCGTTTCCCCCGGCCAGCCCGGCCCCGTACCCCGGCCCCGTACCCCGCCCGGCCCGGCCCGGTGACGGACCCGGTGGCCCGTCCGGCCCGGTGACGGACCCGGTGGCCCGTCCGGCCGCGACCGGTGCTCCGGCCGGTGCCGGACGGGACCCGGCCCGGAGTTCCCGCCGCTGCCGGATAGGCTGAACGGGCCCCGGAGGGCCGGGGCGTGAGTTCGGATGGGGTGGGAAATGCCGAAGCACCGGCTGTCCAGAAGAGGCCGCTACATCGCCCTGGCGACGACCGGCGTCGCCGTCGTCGCCGGCGCCGGGATCGCGGCGCAGACCTCGACGGCCGCCCCGGCGTGGCCCGCGCAGAAGACCTACACCGGCAGGGCGTTCGACACCTGCGCCGCGCCCTCGCTCACCGCGATGAAGGCGTGGAAGAAGGACGGCTACTACGGCGGCGTCGCGGTCTACGTCGGCGGGAAGAACCGCGGCTGCGCCCAGCCCAACCTCACCAAGTCCTGGGTGAAGTCGGTGGACACCCTCGGCTGGCGGGTCGTCCCGCTCTACGTCGGCGCCCAGCCGCCCTGCCAGAAGAGCGGGAACAAGGAGCGGTTCACCGCGGCCACCGCCGCCTCGGTCGGAGCGAGCAACGCCAACGACGCGGTCGCCAAGGCGTCGGCGCTCGGCATGCGGGCCGGCAGCCCGATCTACCTCAACCTGGAGTCGTACAACACCGCCGACAAGGCGTGCAACGACGCGACCCTGGCCTACGTCCGGTCCTTCAGCAAGACCCTGCGCGCCAGGACCTACCGCGCCGGCCTCTACGGCTTCAGCAGCTCCGGCGCCAAGGCGATCGCCACCGCCCAGAACCGCACGGACCTGCCGGGCAACCTCTGGTACGCCCAGTGGAACGGCCAGGAGACCACCACCAGGGACTGGCCCTGGAACCCGAGGCTGTACACCGACCACAGCCGGGGCCACCAGTACAAGGCCAACAGCAGGGAGACCCGCGGCGGCCACACCATCAACGTCGACCGCAACGCCTGGGACGCCCCGGTCGCCATCATCGGCTGACCGGCTCCTCCGGCGGGCCGGGGGCGCCGGGCCCCGGCCCGCCGGTCTCCCCGGGGAGTTCCGCGACGACCTCGAACCCGCCGCCCGGGACCGGCCCCTGGCCGTGCGGGCGGCGGGGCGGGTGAGCGGGCTCCGCGAGGAGACCTTCCACGCCCTCGCGGACTCCCTCCTCGCGGCCGCGACACCACGGAGCGGAGGCCCGTCCGGGCGGGCGCGAACGTACGGGGCCGGCCGTGGCGGATGTTCCGACGGCCTTTCCCCGTACGGTTGCTGACGTGCCGTCACGAGGGTTCCCAACATCCCGGGCCTCGGCTATACATGGGGACCACCGGCCTAGAACGCGTTCTAGAACAGCCGCGTGCGGGACGGTTCCCGGCCGGACCCGGCACGGACGGCCGCGCCGGGTTCTCCCACGTCACGAGGAGCAGCAGCCCGATGCCCATCGACGCAGCCAAGGCCGTCGCCGCCGAACCCCGCAGCACCGAGATCTCCTGGGACCACAAGGACGTCCAGCTCTACCACCTCGGCCTCGGCGCCGGAGTGCCCGCGACCGATCCCGCCGAACTCCGCTACACCCTGGAGTCCCGGCTCCACGTCCTGCCCAGCTTCGCCACCGTCGCGGGCGGCGGCATGGGGATCGTCGACGGGCTCTCCGCCCCCGGCGTCGACGTCGACCTCATGGCCGTCCTGCACGGCGCCCAGTCGATCACCCTCCACCGGCCCCTCCCCACCGGCGGACGCGCCGTCTCCACCTCCCGCGTCGCCGACGTCCACGACAAGGGCAGCGCCGCCGTCCTCGTCCTGCGCTCCGAGACCGCCGACGCCGACGGCCCGCTGTGGACCAGCGAGGCCCGGATCTTCGTGCGCGGCGAGGGCGGCTGGGGCGGCGACCGGGGCCCCTCCGGGCGCCTGGACACCCCGGACCGCGAGCCCGACCGGACCGTCGAACGGCACGTGCGCGAGGAACAGGCCCTGCTCTACCGCCTCTCCGGCGACTGGAACCCGCTGCACGCCGACCCCGAGTTCGCGGCCCTCGCCGGTTTCGACCGGCCCGTCCTGCACGGCCTGTGCACCTACGGCATGGTCCTCAAGGCCGTCGTGGACACCCTGCTCGGCGGGGACGTCGCCCGCGTCCGGGCGTACCACGCCCGCTTCGCCGGAGTGGTCTTCCCCGGCGAGACCCTGCGGATCCGGATGTGGGCGGAGGAGGGCCGCGTCCAGGTGACGGCCACCGCGGTGGAGCGCGACGACGCCCCCGTGCTCACGGACGCGCTCGTGGAGCACGCGTAGGACGTCCGGGGACGCCGGAGGGCCCCGGGAGACCCCGGGGCCCTCCGGCCCGCTCGACCGTCAGAACGCTCCGGTCACTGCGCGTCGGGTTCGCGGCGGTGGCGGCCGTGCGGGGAGGACGAGGAGTCCTCCGCCGGCGCGGCCACGCCACGATGCCGTCCGGAGCCGTTCGACTCCGTACCCTCCGTGCTTGCTTCCGACATGGTGCGACTCACCCCGTAGAAATCGATCTTGCCGTGCGGCCCGCGATTCTAGCCAACGGGTCCGCGGTCGGTGAGGGGAGCCTGCTGGAGCGGTACGGGGCGGCACACGCGGGGCTCCTCGGGGACCTCCACCGGCTCCGGCCGGGCCTCCGGCTCCTCGGGAACCTCCAGGGCCGCGAGGCCGCACGGCACCTCGGGCGTCGCGTACGGCAGCCGCAGCACGCCCCCGGCCGTCCACAGGCCCGTGCCCGCCACCCAGCCCCGGGGGGCGGCCAGCTGGTCCATCCGGCGGGACGAGGGGCGCCAGATCCCCACCCAGCTCCCGGCCGCCGCGTCGATCCGCAGCGCCACCGCGCAGCTCTCCGGCATCAGCACCTGCCCCGGCTGCACCGCGAACGGCGTCACCGCCGCGTCGTCGAGCCGCAGGCACTCCGGGAAGCGCACCGGCAGCAGGCTCCCGAGGACGCCCCAGCCGAGCCGGTCGTGCCCCGGCGACGGCGCGTCCGAGCGGATCAGGAGCAGACCGCTGTCCGGGTCCGCGAGCAGCAGCCGGTCGTCGCTGTCCTCGGCGATCTGGAGCAGCGGCGTCACCTCGCCGCCCCGCTCCAGGTCCACGGCGACCGCCTTCACCGGTCCGTCGCCGAGCCGCCGGTCCAGGGCCAGCATCCGGCCCGTGCGGTCGAGCCAGACGCCGCCCGCGCAATGGCCCCGGACCTCCGCCACCCGCTCCGGGCCGAAGGCCCCGCCCGCCACCAGCCAGAGCGTCGTGGTGTCGGGACCGACGCACATCGCGTACGCGCAGATGCCGTCCGGCGAGGGCGGGAGCAGGACGAGCCGCTCGGAGCCGGGCGCGTCCACCGAACCGAGCCGCAGCTCGCCGGTGGCCGGGCCGGTGGGGTAGAGCAGCGAGAACGTGTGCCGCCGTCCGTCCACGCGGCGGCAGACGAGGACCCGGCCGTCCGCGAGGGGCAGCAGTTGCGTGTGCGGTTCCTCCGGCTGGTCGAGCGGGAGCGGCACGGCGTACGGTTCCGGGCCGTCGAGGGTCCACCTCTCCGCGTACAGGGCGTCCCCGGTCCCCGCGAGCCCGGCGGCGTACGCGCCGTTCGCCGTGATCGCGAACCCCGCCGGCCGGCCGGCCCTCCCGTCGTCCTTCCCTTCGGCGTCGTCGTCCTCGGCCGGGATCTCGATGGCACAGGCTGTCATCGACTCGTCACCTCCGGCGACGAAGCTAGTTTTCGCGGTTCCCGGCGGACAACACGAGCCCGGTCACTTCACACATAAGGGTGGCCCTGCGGCGGTTCGGCTGAGCGGAGGGGGCCGTGTGTGCTGGAGTGACGCGCGGTGAGGGGGAGTAAGGGGAGCCTCACCGAAGCCGGACGCCCGGCGGGGGCGCGGCGGAGATGCGGCGGGACGCGGACCGCCCGGTCGTGGGACGCCCCGGGGCGGGGCCCTTCGCGGGCCGGGGACGCCCACGGGGCGGGACTCTTCGCGGGCCGGAGGTGACGGCGGGGCGGGGTCGTCCACAGGCCAGGACGGCGGGGCGCGGGGGACAGGTAGCCTTTCCCCCGTGCCCCGTCTGTCTGAAGTCATCGCCGAGCTCGACGCCCTCTGGCCGCCCGACCGGGCCGAGCAGTGGGACGCCGTCGGGACCGTCTGCGGCGACCCCGACGCCCGGGTCGGCCGCGTCCTCTTCGCCGTCGACCCCGTCCAGGAGATCGCCGACGAGGCCGTCGCCCTGGGCGCCGACCTGATCGTCACCCACCACCCGCTCTACCTGCGCGGTACGACGACGGTCGCGGCCGGCCACTTCAAGGGCCGCGTCGTGCACGACCTCATCAAGCACGACATCGCCCTCCACGTCGCGCACACCAACGCCGACACCGCCGACCCCGGCGTCTCCGACGCCCTCGCCGGCGCCCTCGGCCTGCGGGTCACCGGCCCGCTCGTCCCGGAGAACGGCCTCGGCCGGATCTGCGAGCTCGACCACCCCGAGACCCTCGCCGAGTTCGCCGCCCGCGCCGCCGCGCGGCTGCCCGCCACCGCGCAGGGCATCCGGGTCGCCGGCGACCCCGGCACGACCGTGCGCCGGGTCGCCGTCAGCGGCGGTTCCGGCGACAGCCTCTTCGACGCCGTACGGGCCGCGGGCGTGGACGCCTTCCTCACCGCCGACCTGCGCCACCACCCCGCCTCCGAGGCCGTCCTGCAGACCCCGCTGGGCCTGGTCGACGCCGCCCACTGGGCCACCGAATGGCCCTGGTGCGAGCAGGCCGCCGCCCAGCTCGACGCGATTTCCGACCGTCACGGCTGGGACCTCCGCGTCCACGTCTCGAAGACGGTCACCGACCCCTGGTCCTCCCACCACACCTCCCCTGGAGCCCCCAACTGAACGCCGCGCCCGCCGACCAGATCCGCCTCCTCGACGTCCAGGCCCTGGACACCCGCCTCCAGCAGCTCGCCCACAAGCGCCGCTCGCTGCCCGAGCACGCCGAGATCGAGGCGCTCACCAAGGACCTCAACCAGCTGCGCGACCTGCTCGTCGCCGCGCAGACCGAGGAGAGCGACTGCGGCCGCGAGCAGACCAAGGCCGAGCAGGACGTCGACCAGGTCCGCCAGCGCGCCGCGCGCGACCAGCAGCGCCTCGACTCCGGCGCCGTGTCCTCCCCGAAGGACCTGGAGAACCTCCAGCGCGAGATCGTCTCCCTCGCCAAGCGCCAGGGCGACCTGGAAGAGGTCGTCCTGGAGGTCATGGAGCGCCGCGAGTCCGCGCAGGAGCGCCTCACCGAACTGACCGGGCGGGTCTCCGCCGTCCAGGCCAAGACCGACGACGCCGCCGCCCGCCGCGACGCCGCCCAGGCCGAGCTGGACGCGGAGGCCGCCTCCGTCGCCAAGGAGCGCGAGCTGATCGCGGGCTCCGTCCCGGCCGACCTGCTCAAGCTGTACGAGAAGCTGCGCGAGCAGCAGGGCGGCGTGGGCGCGGCGCGGCTGTACCAGCGCAAGTGCGAGGGCTGCCACATCGAGCTCAACATCACCGAGCTGAACGAGGTCCGCGCCGCCGCCCGGGACGCGGTCGTCCGGTGCGAGAACTGCCGCCGGATCCTGGTCCGCACCTCGGAGTCCGGCCTGTAATGACCCCTGCGCGCGAACTCGTCGTCGAGGCGGACGGAGGCTCCCGGGGCAACCCGGGGCCCGCCGGCTACGGGGCGGTGGTCCTGGACGCGGCGACGGGCGAGACGCTCGCGGAGACCGCCGAGTACATCGGAGTGGCGACGAACAACGTCGCCGAGTACAAGGGCCTGGTCGCCGGCCTCAAGGCGGCCCGGGAGCTCTTCCCGGACGCCACCGTGCACGTCCGCATGGACTCCAAGCTGGTCGTCGAGCAGATGTCCGGCCGCTGGAAGATCAAGCACCCGGACATGAAGCCGCTCGCGGCCGAGGCCGGCCGGGTCTTCCCGGCGGGCCGGGTCCGGTACGAGTGGATCCCGCGCGAGCGGAACAAGCACGCGGACCGGCTCGCGAACGAGGCGATGGACGCGGGGCGGCTCGGCCGGCGGTGGGAGCCGTCCGGATCCACGGCGGCCCTCGACGCCTCCGCCGCCCGCAACGCCGCCGCCCCGCCGCCGTCGGGCCCTCCGGGCGACGCGGCGGCGGGAGCCGCGCGGGCGCGGGCGGCGCTGTTCACGGGTGCGGGGTCCGGGACCTCCGGCCCGGGCCCCTCCGCCGGGACTCCCGGTGCCACGACGGGCACGGGTACAAGCACGGGCACGGGCACGAGTGCGGGCGCCTGGCCGGGGTCTGTTCTTTGGCCGTCGGGCCCCTCGGGAACGGCCCTTCCCGACCGGCCCGACGACGGCCTGTTCCCGCCCGGCGGGGCCACCGGCGACTTCGAGGCCGAGGCCGCCGCCGTGACGCACGCGGAGCCCGCCGCCCCGGCCGCGCCGGGACAGGGCTGGGCCGCCCCCGACATGGGAGCGCCCGCGACCTTCGTGCTGCTGCGGCACGGGGAGACCGCGCTCACGCCCGAGAAGCGGTTCTCGGGGAGCGGGGGGAGCGACCCCGGGCTGTCGGCGGCCGGACTGCGGCAGGCCGAGGCCGTGGCCGGGGCGCTCGCCGCGCGGGGCACGGTCCAGGAGATCGTCAGCTCGCCCCTGACCCGCTGCCGCCAGACCGCCGCCGCCGTCGCCGCCCGGCTCGGACTGGACGTCCGGATCGACCAGGGGCTGCGGGAGACCGACTTCGGCGCCTGGGAGGGACTGACCTT
Source organism: Streptomyces sp. NPDC001744 (assembly GCF_042892575.1). Taxonomy (NCBI): domain Bacteria; kingdom Bacillati; phylum Actinomycetota; class Actinomycetes; order Kitasatosporales; family Streptomycetaceae; genus Streptomyces; species Streptomyces sp. NPDC001744. The sequence continues at coordinate 15,322 of NZ_JBIAUG010000013.1, read as the reverse complement.
CGGCGAGGTCCGCGCCCGGTACCCCGAGGACCTCGACGCCTGGCTGGCCTCCCCGAAGGCGGCGCCGACCGGCGGCGGCGAGAGCTTCGCGACCGTCGCCCGCCGCGTCGCCGCGACCCGGGACCGGCTGACCGCCGCCCACGCGGGCCGCACGGTCCTCCTCGTCACCCACGTCACGCCCATCAAGACCCTGGTCCGGCTCGCCCTGGGCGCCCCGCCGGAATCCCTGTTCCGCATGGAGCTGTCGGCCGCCTCGCTCTCGGCCGTCGCCTACTACGCCGACGGCAACGCCTCCGTGCGCCTCCTCAACGACACCTCGCATCTGCGGTAGGCCCGGCGGGGGGCTCGACCGCCGCCGGGTGACCGTCCGGCTCGGCCGCCGTGCTCAACGGCCGCCGAGCGGTGCCCGCAGCGCCGCCGCCCCGCGCGCCAGGGACTCGACCCGGGTCCAGTCGCGGGCCGCGAGCGCGTCGGGCGGCAGCATCCACGTACCGCCGACGCAGCCGACGTTCGGCAGGGCGAGGTAGGCCGGGGCGGAGGCGGGCGAGATGCCGCCGGTCGGGCAGAAGCGGGCCCCCGGGAGCGGGCCCGCGAGGGACTTCAGGTACGGGACGCCGCCCGCCGCCTCGGCGGGGAAGAACTTCATGGCGTCCACGCCCCGTTCGAGCAGGGCCACGACCTCCGAGACCGTCGAGACCCCCGGCAGGAACGGCACCCCCGACTCCTCCATGGCGCCGAGCAGCCGCTCGGTCCACCCGGGGCTGACCAGGAACCGGGCCCCGGCGCCGACCGCGTCCGCGACCCCGGCCGCCGAGACGACGGTCCCGGCGCCGACGACCGCCTCCGGCACCTCGTCCGCGACGGCCCGCAGGGCGTCGAGCGCCGCCGGGGTGCGCAGGGTGATCTCGATCAGCGGCAGCCCGCCGGCCACCAGGGCGCGGGCCAGGGGGACCGCGTCGGCCGCGTCCTCGATCACCACCACGGGGACGACGGGGCACTCCGGGGCAAGGTCGAACACGCTCGTCATGGCCTCATCCTGACGAGGGTGATCGCCCTCCGCAACGAGCGTTGCGCAGGGCGCAACGGCGTCTCAGTGGATCTCGTCCACCAACACGTCCAGGGCCCCCGGCTTCCCGCCCTCCTCCACCACGTACCGCAGGTCCCGCAGCGCCTCCACCAGCTCCGCCGGGGAGTCCGGCACCACGCCCGCCTCCAGGAGGCTCCGCACGATCCGGCCCTTCGTTGCCTTGTTGAAGTGGCTGACCACCTTCCGGGTCGGCGCGTGCAGGACCCGTACCGTCACCGTCCGGGCCGCGACCTCCCCCTTCGGCCTCCACGCCGCCGCGTACGCCGCCGAACGGAGGTCGAGGACGAGACCGTCCCCGGCCACCCCGGGCAGCACGGAGGCCATCGCGCCCCGCCAGTGCGCGCCGAGCGCGCCGAGGCCCGGCAGCCTGACCCCCATCGAGCAGCGGTACGACGGAACGCGGTCGGTCACCCGCACCGCGCCCCACAGCCCCGAGAACACGAGCAGCGAGTCCGCCGCCCGCTCCCGGGCCGTCGCGTCCAGGGACGCCAGGCCCAGCGCGTCGTACAGGACACCGGTGTAGATCTCCCCGGCCGGCCGCGCGCCCGCCGTCCGCAGCTCCGCGTTCTTCGCGACCTCGCCGCGCAGCCCCTCGCTCAGGCCGAGCACCTCGCGCGCCTTCTCCTCGTCGGCGGCGCACAGCTCGACCAGCTCGTCCAGGACCGCCGCCCGCGCCTCCGCGAGCCCCGGCAGGGACAGCGCCTCCGGCTTGAGCGGGGCCCCGCTCCCCGACGGGGCCTTGCCTTCGGAGGGCGGCAGCAGCACGAGCACGGTGGTTCTCCTTCGTACGGGCGGGGGCGGGGGCGCGACCCCGGCGGTCAAGCCTACAAAGGGTCCGCGGGCGGCTCCGTACGGCGGGCGAACGGCCGTGGGCGCCTTCGTGCGGCGAACGCCCGTGGACGTCACCGCGCCGTGGAAGGCCCGGCAGCGCCTTCGTACGCGGCGGCCCGGGACCGCCTTCATACGCGACGGGCGCCGCGAACGCCCCGTACCGCGGGGGAACGGCGGAGCCTCCCGCGCGACCTCCTCCCGACATGACGGAACCGCCCCCGCCCCCTACGCTCTCTCCATGCCCCGCCGCCCCATCCACGTGACCGGCGCAGCCGAGGCTCCCCTGCGGGCCGCCCTGCGCGCACTCCGGACCGAACTCGCGATCCCCGAGGACTTCCCGCCCGCCGTCCTCGCCGAGGCCGAGGCCGCCGCGAAGGCACCCCGTCTCCCGGCGCACGACGCCACCGACCTGCCGTTCCTCACCGTCGACCCGCCCTCCTCCACCGACCTCGACCAGGCGATGCACCTGTCCCGCAGGGCCGACGGCGGCTACCGCGTCCACTACGCCATCGCCGACGTCGCCGCCTTCGTCGCGCCCGGCTCCGCGCTCGACGCCGAGGCCCACCGGCGGGTCCTCACCCTCTACTTCCCCGACGCCAAGGTCCCCCTCCACCCCGCCGTCCTCTCCGAGGGCGCCGCCAGCCTCCTCCCCGGCGAGGTCCGCCCCGCCGTGCTGTGGCGGATCGACCTCGACGCCGAGGGCCGCAGGGTCGCCACCGACGTCCGCCGCGCCCTCGTCCGCAGCCGCGCCAAACTCGACTACGCGGGCGTGCAGCGGCAGATCGACTCCGGCACGGCCGAGGAGCCCGTCGCCCTGCTCCGCGAGATCGGACGCCTCCGCGAGGCCCTCGAAACCGAGCGCGGCGGGATCTCCCTCGACGTCCCCGAGCAGGAGGTCGTCGAACGGGACCGCGGCTACGACCTCGCCTACCGGGCCCCGCTCCCCTCCGAGGGCTGGAACGCACAGCTCTCCCTGCTCACCGGCATGGCCGCCGCCGACCTGATGACCGCCGCCGGCACCGGCGTCCTGCGCACCCTCCCCGCCGCGCCCGACGGCGCGGTGGCCCGGCTCCGCCGCTCCGCGCGGGCCCTCGGCGTCGACTGGCCGCCCCACGTCCCGTACGCGGACGTGGTCCGCTCCGCCGACCCGTCGAACCCGCGCCACGCCGCGTTCCTCCAGGAGTGCACCACCCTCCTGCGGGGCGCCGGGTACACCGTCTTCACCGACGGCCACGTCCCCGTCCCGGCCGTGCACGCCGCCGTCGCCGACGAGTACACCCACTGCACCGCCCCGCTGCGCCGCCTCGTCGACCGGTACGCGAGCGAGCTGTGCGTGGCGGCGGTGGCGGGGGACGAACCGCCCGAGTGGGTACGGGCCGCCCTGCCGGCCCTGCCGGAGGAGATGGCCGCGGGCTCGCGCCGCGCCGGCACCGTGGAGCGCGAGAGCGTGGACATCGTGGAGGCGGCGCTCCTGAAGGACCGGGTCGGCGACCTCTTCGACGCGTACGTGATCGACGTCAAGGAGCGCGAGCCGTCCACCGGCACCGTCCACCTGGAGGACCCGGCGGTGGTCGCCCGGATCGAGGGCGGCGACTCCGCGCTGCCGCTGGGGGAGTGGATGCGGGTCAGACTGGCGGAGGCGGACCCGGGGCGGGCGAAGGTGCTGTTCGCGCCCGCGTGAGCGCGTCGGACACGGTCCGCACCAGAGCGGCCGGGTCGTCCGCGTGACAGCGGATCAGGCGTACGGGCCGGGGCGCGCCCAGCAGCCGGGGCGCGTCGACCGGCGCGTCCAGCTCGATCGTGACGGAGGTCTGCGAACCGACCGCCAGGTTCAGCTCGTCCTCGGCCTTCTCGTGGGTGAACAGCGTCTCCCGGCGGACGGCGGCGATCCGTTCCAGGGGCACCCGCACGTCCACGTGGGCCGCCTGCCGCAGCCGCAGCTCGCCCCCGGTCGTCAGCAGATGGGGGCGGGTCACCGAGGCTGCGTGCAGCCCGAGGACGAACAGGACGGTGTACACGTCCAGGAAGAGGACCACGGCGTGCACCGCGGGCAGACCGGCCAGCAGGTACGACATGCCGACCGTCTCGACCACGCACACGAACGCGAAGCCGTACATCAGCGCCGCCTGGTCCCGGGCGTGCGGGAACGCCACCCGCGCGTCCCCGAGTCCGTGCGGCCGGCGCGCCGCCCACCGGCCGAGGCTCGCCATCAGCCGCAGCTCGTGCCCGATCAGCCGCAGCACGGCCTCGGGCACCAGCTCCGCCAGGGCTTCCCGCCGCGACAGCCCCCGCCGTCGCAGCCGCACCCACACGGACACCTCGGCCACGAGGAGCATCACCACCAAGAGCTCGGCGGCGGCCAGGACGGCCCCCGGTACGCGTACCCCGCCCACCAGACAGACGGCGAGCACCGCCTCGGCGGGCAGGGCGGCGTACGAGACCGCCCGCAGCACCCGTACCACCCGTCCCCGGACCCGCTCGCCGTCTCCCACCGCCACCCCTCCGCCGTCCACCGCCACCCCTCCGTCTCCCACCGTCACCCCGCCGCCACCCACCACGACCCCTCCGTCGCTCACCGCCGCCCCTCCTTCCGCTCCCGCACCAGACGCATCGCGAGCCGTACCGCCGCGGCCTGCCCCGGGGAGAGGTCCCCGAAGAAGACGCCCGCGAGGCCGCCCGAACCCTCCACCGGCAGCTCCGTGCCGATTCCGTCCGGCAGACAGGCCGCCGGCATCCGGGCGGCCTCCGTGACCCGCGGATCGCCGGCCGCCGCCCCGGAGAGACCGTCGAGCCGTCCGTACACCTCCCCCGCGCCACTCGCCGCCCGCCCCACCAGCTCCATCAGCCGGGCCCGCTCCTCCGCCGGGACGACGCTGTCCAGCAGGACCAGGATCTCCCGGTCCTTCGCCGCCATCGGGGAATCGGGCACCTCGCCCAGTCCCGCGAGCAGCCCGGACAGCTCCGGCGACACGGGCCCCTCCGCGGGCAGCCGGCCCGCCCGCGCCTCGGCCAGCAGCTCCGCGAGCCGCGCCCGCCGCTCCCGTACGACCGCCTCCTGCCGCGCCAGGTCCTCGTCCAGTTCCTCCAGGACCTCCACCAGCTCCCGCCCCGCGTCGTCCGCGAGCACGTCCCGCACCTCGTCGAGGCCGAGGCCCAGCTCGGTCAACCGCCGGATCCGCGCGAGCAGCACCGCGTCCCGCACCCCGTACTCCCGGTACCCGTTGGCCCGCCGTCCGGGCTCGGGCAGCAGCCCGAGATGGTGGTAGTGCCGCACGGCCCGCGGGGTGACCCCGATGAGCGCGGCGATCTCGCCGATCCGCATGGCCTCAGTGGAAACCCTGACGTCGCGACAAGGTCAAGCGGTGCTCCCCGGCTCCGTCGTCCCGAAACGGCGGGTAGCATGGGCGGCACGGCAGACGAGCCGGGCGGGCGGCCGCGTGGAGATCTCCGGATCTTCCCGAGGAACGTCCGGGCTCCACAGAGCAGGGTGGTGGCTAACGGCCACCCGGGGTGACCCGCGGGACAGTGCCACAGAAAACAGACCGCCGGGGACTCCGGTCCCCGGTAAGGGTGAAACGGTGGTGTAAGAGACCACCAGCGCCTGAGGTGACTCAGGCGGCTAGGTAAACCCCACTCGGAGCAAGGTCAAGAGGGGACACCCCGGTGTCCCTGCGCGGATGTTCGAGGGCTGCTCGCCCGAGTCCGCGGGTAGACCGCAGGAGGCCGGCGGCAACGCCGGTCCTAGATGGATGGCCGTCACCCCGACGACCGCGAGGTCCCGGGGGACAGAACCCGGCGTACAGCCCGACTCGTCTGCCCCTCAGGGCCTCTGACCAGCGAAAGAGCGGGTCAGGGGCTCTTTCTCATGAGCGGGTGGCTGAGACTTCGCCCCGGCCCGTACCGATTCGTACCGGACCGCGCCGCTGCGAAAGCAGCCGCGCCGGGCGGTCGGCACGAGACGGGTCGGCACTCCGGCGGAGCCGTCAGGGCGCCGGAGGTTTCCGGTGTCTGCCGGTCCCGGGGCCGAGCTTCGGCGCTGCCTCGGGGGCGGCGGCGGGCTCGGCGTCGGGAAACAGGACACGCCTGGCTTCCGTCAGATTCGCCGCGAAGCCGTGCGGCTCCCACAGATGGCCGTTCCACCGCTGGATCGCGCGGGGCGCGTCAGGGTGCAGATGCGATGCCCTCGGGCCGTCTCCGGTCACGAGGGGCACGGCGCGGAGCTGCCCGATCCTCGCATCCCGGCGCTCGGCCCATCGGGAGAGCGATTCGTCGTCCATGGCCGGAGGGTAGTGGGTCGGGCGATCCGGTGCTCCCAGCGCAGGGAAGGGGCATGCCCGATCCCGTACCGGTGGGATTCGGGCGTCACGCGGAGCCGTACGGAGTCGATCTCCGGTGCGCCGGCGTCCTGCCAGGCGACGAGCGAACGTTCCACGTCGTCCCACAGGGCCACAGGGCCGCCTTGCCGGACGGTCCAGTTCTTGCCGTCGTGGAGGAACTCGGCGAACGACTCCTTCTCCGGATCGAACAGGTATCGCAAGGGTGAGCCGTTGCCGTCCGTCGCGCGGACGAACTGAACTCCCGGTGCGGCCAACTGGGCGAGGAAGGCGGGCATCCACTCCTCCAGGACGAGAGGGGACACCCGGGTGCGCCGTCGGCTGTCCGCGTACGCGGTCCGGGCGGAGAGGTCACCTGCCACGGGGGCCATCGTCTGAGCCCGTGCCTGCATGAAGGAGGAGCGCCCGACGATCACGCCATCGGCGATGCCGTCGTCGCCGACGGTCAGCTTCGCGAGGCCGGTTCCCCACGGCCACGATCCGACCGTGCCGAGGACGACGCCTCCCGGTTTCGTCTGCCTGATCCAGGCGTACGGGATGCGGCGGACCGCGCAGGTGGCGATGACGCGGTCGTACGGGGCTCGGTTCGGGTGGCCGAGGAGGCCGTCGCCCGTCACCGTCCACGTCGAGAAACCGACGGCTTCGAGAGCGGCATCGGCGCGTGCGGCCACCTGTGGATCGACCTCGACCGTGGTGACGTGGTCCTCGCCGAGGTAGTGGCACATCAGGGCTGCGGAGTAGCCGGTGCCCGTGCCGATCTCCAGGACGCGGTGCCCCGCCGCGAGGTCCAGGGCCTCGATCATGCCGACGACGGTGGCCGGGTCGGTCGAGGAGGACGTGGGCACGCCCGCGACGGGTCCGCCGGCCTGGTCGGCGGTGAGGTGGCCGTCGAGCTGGGTGGTGAGGGTGTCGACGCTGTATGCGATCTTCATCCACTCGTCCGGATCCGTGCCGGCGGCGGTGACGGGACGCCAGGTTCGCCCCTCGTCCAGGAACACTCCTGGGCGGAGGAACCGCTCGCGGGGGACGGTCTCGACGGCCGTACGCAGCCAGGGGGATTTCAGGACGCCTTCGTTCACGAGCACGGTTGCCATGCGGCGTCGCTCGGATGCCGGGTCGGTCATCGGCTGTCTCCTCGTGCGAGTAGGTCGGCGAAGGCGGTGGACATCGGGAGGCCGGTCTCGGTCTCCAGCCACCCCCACTGTCCGTTGGGATTCAGTTCCAGCCACCAGTAGTTCCCCTCGCGGTCGACCGCGAGGTCGAAACTTCCCGACACCAGATACAGCCGGTCCAGGTAGGCATGCAGTCCCTTGACCACCCGGTCGGGAAGGTGTTCCACGGTGTAGGTCAGGGCGCTGTAGTCCTTTCGCCAGTCCAGGAGTTCGGACTCGATGCGTACGGCGAAGACATGCCGACCCACGAGCAGTACGCGAACGTCGGCGACCTTGTCCACGCGGACCTGGAACAGGTGGGGCGCGACCCTCACGCTGTCGTCGATCTCGTCGGGGGTGACGGGATCGGCCCATCCGGTCACCGGCACTCGGTCACGCGTGTAGGGGGTCCAGCGCAGCGTCTTGAAGATCGCATCACCGTGAGTGCGGATGAACTCCTGTGCTTCGTGCGGGCTGTTGGTGACCAGAGTCGGCGGGACGTTGAATCCGAGCCGCTGGGCGAGGGCGAGCTGGGCGGGTTTGTAATCGGCTGCGGAGACACGTAACGGGTGGTTGACCCAGAGCGGGCCGTCCAAAGCGTAGAGCGTGCCTCCGAGTCCGTAGCGGACCTGCGCCGCCGCGAAACGGGAATCGTCCGGCGACAGGTGGGGGAATGCGGGCCACTCCGGGCGGCGCCAGTACACCGATCGAACGCACGCCAGGTCGGCAGTTCTCGACGGGGTGCGCACTTGCCCGACCACGGGGGCCGGGCAAGTGCCGAACCGAGCCGAGACCGTGAGGTCCTCGCCGATGTCGGCGGGGTTGAACCGGACCACCGGCACATCGCGCCGGTTGAGTTCGGTGATCACCATGTCGGCGGTGATGTCGTCCGCCTCGGTGGCCAACAGAACCGGCCTCTTCTCGGTCATGGTCATCAGTCCTGGTTGCTGTCCTGGTCGTGTCCCTGGTCGTTGCGGGAGTCCGAGTTCGTCGTCGTGGAGGTCTCGGTCCCGGAGCTGGTGCCGTGCTTGCCCATCTCGACCACGTGGCCGGCCTGATCACGGAAGACCCCCAGCTGCGTCCGGGGGTCGATGGCGACCGTGGCGTGAGGTCGGCGGATGACCGTCGGGTAGGGCGCGAGTCGGCTCGCGCCCCACGGCCGCGCGAGGGCGGAAAGTGCGACGGAGGTGGTCATGGGGCTCCTTCGGTTGCCGTGGGTGGGGAAAACCGCACGCGCTGACAGGGCGCGGACATTCGTATTCAGGAACGGGTGGCGCTCGGGCCGTTGGAACCGACCGGGTTCACTCCTCCGGCTCCTGCCGGGCCTCGACACGGCGCATGAACCTCTCCCGGCCGCCGGCCGCCCGTACTCGCAGGGCCCGGCTCGGCGTACCGGGCGGGGGCTCCGGCGGCATGTACGTACGGCCGCCGACGCCAGGGTTCCTGCGGGGCAGCCCGAAGGACGTCACGCGCTCGCTCCTTTTCGTGGGGAGCCGCCCGGAGGGTTCTTCGGCATCCGAACGGCGTGTGACCAGTGAACGACGATCCGTTACGTTCTTCCAGAGCGTGCCCCGCGCAATGCGCAGGCGTTTTCCAGGCGTTGTCGGATGGCGGATGCGAGCGCGTGAAAGAGTTCTCGTGAGGGGAGACCGATGACGTTGAGGCGTAAGCACTTCGCGGAACGACGCGCGGCGCGGGGTTACTCTCAGGAGGAATTCGCAGAAGCACTCTCGGTGGCCGCGTCCACCGTGGTCCGTTGGGAAAGCGGTCGCGCCACCCCGCGTCCTCACCAACGGTCGAAGATGGCAGAGCTGTTGGGGGTGACCCTCCCCGATCTGGAAGCCCTTCTCTCCGACGAGCAGCCGACCGAGAAAGTCAAGCTCCCCGCTACCCCACCCCTCCTCCATGGTGATGATGACGACATGAAGCGCCGCGAGGTCCTGGGCCTGCTCGCCGTCACGGGTGCACTGGTCGCTCTTCCCGATTGCGGCGAGACGGTCCGAGAATGGGCAGTGCCGACGTTCCCGGAGGCGGGAGACTCCCTGCACCGCAGCCTCTGGCGGGTCTACGCGCTCTCGGATTCCAAGCAGGTCGTCTTCCCTGCCGTACGCGCACAGCTCGACGTGATGGCGAAGGCGCTGACCGAACCCCGAACCGCTGCGGAGCGGTCCCGTTTGTGCCGGATGACGGCCGACCTCTACCAGCTTGTCGGCGAGCTGTTCTTCGACGCCAACCGGTACACCGACGCCGCCCAGTGCTACACGCTGGCCGCCAACGCGGCCCACGCCGGTGGTGGTTACGACCTGTGGGCCTGTGCCATGACCCGCCACGCGTACGTCGAGTTGTACGCGCACCGCGCGCACGCCGCCCGCCCCCTGCTCGCGGCGGCCTTCCACATCGCCCGGAGGGGCGACGACGTTCTCTCCACCCGTCACTGGGTCGCGGCCGTCCAGGCGCAGACGTACGCGGCCATGGGCGATTTCGACGCGTGCAACCGGGCGCTGGACGAGGCCGAGAAAGTGCACGCCCTCGACGGCGCTCATTCCCACAACGGCGGCTGGCTCCGCTTCGACGGCTCCCGTCTCGCGGAGGAGCGAGGAGCCTGCTACCTCCAACTGGGTCGCCCCGATCTCGCCGAGGAAGCGCTCACCACAGCCCTTGCCCAGCCTCTTTCCCTGCGTCGCCGCGCTGCTGTTCTGAGTGACCTCGCCGTGCTCGGGGTGCACAGGCGGGACATCGACCAGGTCGTGCACTATGCGGAGCAAGCACTCGGACTGGCCGACCGGTCGAATTCGGGATTCATCGGCAAGAAGCTGGACGGGCTTCGGGGGCGTCTTGCCCCGCTCATGTCCGATGACCGAGTCTCGACTCTTGATCACCGAATCGCGGCGCTTCCGCGCACCGCATGATGAGAGGGACACGCGCATGAATGACGGCCGGATCTTCCGCGAGGCGTGGATCGACGGCGTGAACAAGCACTACCCCGGCGAGCCGAAGCCCGGCTACGTCACGCCGTGGGACGAGACGCCCGCGTGGGAGCGCGAAGCCGCCACCGCCGTGTACGGGCAGGTGCGCGACTTCATCGAGGTCAGCGGCGGACATGCGGCCCGGCTCACCCGCGAACAGAAGGGCCGCTTCGTCGCGATCTGCTGGACCGCCCAGATGTTCAAACACTTCGAAGACCCGAAGCCCGGATACGTCGCCGACTGGTCCGACCTGCCGGTCTGGCAGCGGGAGACGGACGCGGACATCTTCGAACGCATCGAAGAGACCGTCTGAATCTCGGGAGTGACGACGTCCCCGTCCGGGCCGATCCGGGCGGGGACGTCTTGTTACGTAGCCACCAAAGTAGCCACGGAAGCGCCATCCCTACGTCTTTGTGCAGGTCATAGCGTTGCGCCGACAGTCCCCGGCGTACAGCCCGACTCGTCTGTCGGTAGGCGTGGAAGGGCCCTTGGGCAGACGTTGCGCCTGTTCAAGGGCCCTTTCACGTTCCAGGCGAGCGGAAGGACTGCTCACTCTTCGTGACTGCCTCCCGGGGACCTGGATGGCCGTCGAGCTGAAGACGCCCGAAGCCCACTGACACTGCGGTACCCCCGGGGCCGCCGCACCGGCCCCTCACCACCCCGGCCGCACCGGACCTGAGGGCGCCGAACGGGGTGCCAGACCGCACCGGGCCGTCCTCTGCTCCCGCGACTCCACCGGGACAGGCTCCGGCTTGGGAACCGGCATCGGCGCGCCGGAACAGGACACTCCGAATGTGGGCCTGCATTTCCCTCGCTGGGCACCCCGGAGCGAAGAAGGTCGCCCTGTCGGCTCTCCAAGAAGAGAGGCCGGCGGGGCGGTTCTACCGCCGGCTACCGCACCCGGGCCTGGACGATCAGCGTGCCCAGGTTCTCGGGGTCGGGGGCCTCCAGGACACGCGCTTCGGTCTCCAGGAAGCCGTAGTTCATCAGGATCCCGTGCCACATCTCCTTGGAGTAGGCCCAGCGCTGGACCGGCAGGACCTTGCCTGTGAAGCCGTTGCCGTACATGCCCTGGGCGCCGTAGCAGCCGTCGACGGCCGGCGCCTGGGAGAAGACCAGGACGCCGCCGGGGTTGAGGCGCTCGCGGATGGCGGGCAGGAGGCGGTGGGGGTCGGTGAACCAGAAGGCGCCCCAGACCGAGTAGACGGCGTCGTACGTCTCCTCGGTGGTGGTCAGGAAGTCGACGGCCTCGCGGAGGTGGAAGCGGGCTCCCTCGATGTCGCCCCAGCGTTCCTCGGCGTACCGGATCTGGACGGGGGAGAGGTCGATGCCCGTGGCGGCGATGCCCTTGCGGGCGAGGTAGGCGACCTCGTTTCCGCTGCCGCAGCCCAGTTCCAGGGCGCTCTCGGGCTGGCAGAGCAGTTCTTCGGCGGGGCCGTGGTGGTCGTACTGTGTCCAGCAGAATCCCTTGTCGATGGAGTCCTGCACCGAGCCGATCTTCGTCACGGCCCCGGTCGCGTAGCGATCCCAGTAGTTCTCAACGCTCATGTGCGACGTTCCTCGTTGGAGTGGGTGTTGAGCATCCGTACCGTCCGGCTCCGACGACACCGCACGCTACTCGTCCGGCTCTCCGGCCGGGTCGGTGACGCCGGTTCTTCCCCCGAACGTGACGGCCGGGGCCGCCCCGAAGGACGACCCCGGCTTCGTGTCCCCGCCGGCCAGTGGCAGCTCGTGCCCTGGGCGCAGGGGGAGCACTTCGACGAGTCCCGCTCCCACAGCGGCCAGTCCACCTCGAACCCGTGCTGCTCGACGACGGCCGCGGTCCGCATGACGGTGCCGTCGGCCTTGCGGTCGATCTCGGGGATGTGGTGGAGGAACTGCCCGTTGTTGTACTTCTCGCAGAACGCGGCGTAGTTCGCCGTGTCGAGGATGAGCGTGTGCACGGCCACGTCGACGAGTTCGCCGCAGCCGAGCTCCAGACCCTCGCCCATGGTCTCCATGGCGGTGATCAGGTACGCGACGGCCTGGCCGAGGAGCCGGCCCGCCATCACGCTGTCCATGAGGTAGTCGCGGGTCAGGAGCTTGATCTCCCGGTCCCAGACCTCCTCGCCCAGCAGTTCCTTCGGATCGCGTACCGCTACTGCCGTACCCATACGGGACACCTCCAGCTCGAACGGATCTTGCGGAACCCTCCCCGTCCGTCGGACGCGGTTTCGTCGGAGCGGACGACGAACGGGGAGGGGACTTGCCCCCGCCTGGGCGCCCCTGCGGCTGTTGGGCCGTGGGGCGGACAGCGACTGCCGAGGCGGGGTGTCATGGGGGCGGGACGGTGCCGTGCCCCTGGACGATCTCGCCCGTGAACACGTTGCCGGGAAACCTCATGACCTGAAGTGCCTGCCGCACTTCCGGCAGGGCGTTCCTGGAGATGGTCCGGGCGGATTCCTGCGGGGTTCTGACCGCTGCGTCCATTGCTTCCCCTCGGCGTCACGTGGTGTGGCTTCCCGAACGACGTTAGGGCGGTCTCCGGCCAACTCCCAAGAAGGTTGCGCGAGTTTGCGGCAACGCGGTTGACGAGCTCGAACGACTCACCGACCATCGACGAGATCGCGCAAACCTGAGCAAGGACGCGGACGGGAGAACCACCATGAAGTTACGGTTCCTCGGGAAGAACTCCACCCCGGGAGACAGCCCCACCCTGTACGCCAGCGACCGGGACAGTTACGTCGTACAGGGCTGGAAGGTCTTCGCGAACGATCTGCTCATGCGGCTCGACGTGCCGGACGGCCACACGGTCGTCGAGGTTCCGACCGAGCTGTTCGAGCACCTGACCAAGGACGGGCTGCCGGCCGGCGAGATCAAGACCTACGAGCCCCCGATCATGCTGGTGACCGAACAGGGAACGTGCATCGTCCAGGGGCCGCAGATGCACGACCCCGAGGCCCTGAGCCAGATGCGGATCCCCGACTACGAGACCTGCGTCGAGGTCCCCAAGTCCTCGATCACAGCCCTATTGGAGGAGAGCGGTGGAGCTGATCACCAGCGCCCAGCGTGACGAACTGTTCGACAGCTTCGCGCGCGACGCGTTCCATCTGGAGCTGAGGGACGACTACGGCTCCCCCGTCGAGGACACGCCGTACGCCCGATGGCAGCGCGGAGAGCCCGACGACTACGCGTGGCTCGACCCGTGGATGACGCTCATGAAGCGCGTCACGGGGGAGGGCAAGACCGTACGGCGGATCCGCGTCGTCACGGAGCCGCACTCCCGGTACGTCGGGTGGGAGCACTCTCTGACGCGCCTCAACCTGGAGGCCGGCGAGGACATCCGATGGCTGCCCCGGCACCGTCTGCCCGACGGCATCGTCTTCCCCGTGGCGGGCAACGACTGGTGGCTCTTCGACGACCGGCTCCTCGCCGTGGGCCACTTCGGCGCCGACGGCCGGGTCCTGGGCTCCGAGCTGGTCACGGACCCCGAGACCGTGGCAGAGTGCGTCCGCGTACGGGACCGGCTCTGGTCCCTCGCCGTCCCCCACCCCGAGTACAAGACCTGACCCACCAGTGAGCGACGAAGCACAGGCACAGCGAGAAGCATTGGGTGCCCGGCTGCGAGGATTTCGCAAGGACGCGGGCTACTCGAGCGGTCGGGCATTCGCCGCTGCGACCGGGTGGCAGGAGTCGAAGGTCTCCCGAATCGAGAACGGGCGGCAGAACGCCAGCGAGGACGACATCCGCGTCTGGTGCGAGCTGACCCACACACAGGACCAGGCCGGTGACCTGATCGCCACCGTCCGGCACATCGAGGAACTGTGGCTGGAATGGCGCCGGCAGCTCCAGGCCGGTGCCGAGCCCCGGCAACGCAAGGCACTCCCGGTCTACGCGAGGACCAAGGTCTTCCGCATCTGGCACCCCACCGTGGTCTGGGGCACCCTCCAGACGGCCGAGTACGCCGCCGAGACCTTCCGCCAGGTCGTCGACTACTACGAGATCCCCGACGACATCGACGCCGCCGTGGCCAAGAGGATGGAACGACAGCGGTACCTCTACGAGGGGGACCGGATCTTCAACGTCCTCCTCGCCGAACAGGCCCTCTCGACCAGCTTCGGCGGGCCGGACGTGATGCGAGGCCAGCTCGACCGCCTCCTCGCCGTCATGTCCCTCCCCCGCCTGAGCCTCGGACTCATCCCCGCGAGGGCGCCGATGCACATCTGGCCGGGCAACTCCTTCTCCATGTTCGACAGCAAGCTCGTCCTCGTGGAGACCTACTCGGCGGAGCTCTCCGTCACCCAGCCCCGCGAGATCGCGCTCTATGCCAAGGCGTTCGACCTGCTGAAACGGTCCGCCGTGTACGGGCAGTCGGCGAGAGCGCTGATTGCCCAGGCTCTCGCACGGCTGGACGGCTGACCACGGACCGAAAGGCTCCGACCAGCGAAACCGCAGTTCGGAGCTCTTCTCGATGGAGGGCCGACTGTGGCCCGGCCCTGCCCGTACCGGTTCGAACCGGGCTCCGCTGCTCATGGGGCCCTTGCGCCGTCGGGAGTCCACCGGGCGGAACCGGTTCCGGGCGCACGGCATGACCCACCACCCTCTGGCCGGGTTGTCAGGGTGCCGGGGGCTTCCGATGCCTGCCGGCCCGGGGCCGAGCTTCGGTGTCGCCTCAGGAGTGGGAGCGGCCTCGGCGCGGGGAAATCAGTGGCCGGCGGGGATCGCGGCCACCACCCGGCCGCCCCCGAGGAAGTGCAGCCGGTCCGCCTCGTCGGGGTACGGCCAGTCGTTGTCCCGGTAGAAGCACAGGTCGCCCGGTACGGGGGCGGTGCGCAGGTCGGCGGCGGGGGGGGGCCCCGGGCGCCCCCCCCCCCCCCCCCCGCCGGGCGCCCCCCCCCCCCCCCACACCGGCACCACCACCGGGGGCGGGCCCCGGGTGGCGGGGGTTGAGAAGAGCCCCACGCCCCCCCGGGC
>NZ_JBIAUG010000012.1:33329-201380 GCF_042892575.1 Streptomyces sp. NPDC001744 | reverse complement strand
AACGCCCGGTTACATTCCGAACCCGGAAGCTAAGCCTTTCAGCGCCGATGGTACTGCAGGGGGGACCCTGTGGGAGAGTAGGACACCGCCGAACACCTGCCCTTTTAGCTCAGTCGGTAGAGCGTCTCCATGGTAAGGAGAAGGTCAACGGTTCGATTCCGTTAAAGGGCTCAGACGAAAAGGCCCCCGCCACGTGGCGGGGGCCTTTTCGCGTTTCCGGAAGCCGGAGACCGGCACACCTCTGGGGCCTCCCCCGGAAGGGAAGGCCCCCAGAGGGTCAGCGGTCGTCCGGCTCGCGGAGGCGCATCGCGAGAATCGCCATGTCGTCGGAGGCCGGTTCCTGGGCGAAGCGCTCGACCGCGCGGAGGACCCGGGCCCCGACCGCGCCGGCCGTCAGGCCCGTACACGTCTTGAGGACGTCGGCGAGGCCGTCGTCGCCCAGCATGCGGGTGCCCTCACGACGCTCCGTCACACCGTCCGTGACACAGAGGAGGACGTCGCCCGGATCGAGCGTGACCGTCTCCTCGTACAGCTCCAGGTCCTCCATGACGCCCAGGAGCGGCTGCGGTTCGGCCGCGGGGCGGACCGTGCCGTCCGGGCTGAGGCGCAGCGGGAGGGGATGGCCGGCGCAGACGACCTTGAGGATCGCGGAGCCGTCCTCCTGCGGGCGCATCTCGCCGTAGAGGAGGGTGAGGAAGCGGCTGCGGGCGCCCTCGTCCAGGATCGCCGCGTTCAGACGCTCCAGGACGGCCGGGCCGCCCAGGCCCTCGCGGGCCAGGAGCCGCAGGGCGTGGCGGGCCAGGCCCGTGACGGCGGCCGCCTCCGGACCCGTACCGCAGACGTCGCCGATGGCGAAGCCGTACGCGCCGTCGGCGATCGGGAACAGGTCGTAGAAGTCGCCCCCGACCTCGTTGCCCTCGCCGGCCGCGCGGTAGATGACGTCGACCTCGACGCCCGGGATCTCGGGGAGGCCGGGCGGCAGGAGGCTGCGCTGGAGGGACTGGCTGATCGCCACGCGCTCCGAGTAGAGGCGGGCGTTGTCCAGGGCGAGGGCGGCCCGGCGGGACAGGTCCTCGGCCAGTTCCAGGATCTCCTGGCGGAAGTGGTCCTCGGAGGGCCGGCCGAGCGTCAGCATGCCGATGACCCGGTTGCGGGCCACCAGGGGCAGGACGACCGTCTCGCCGGCGACCGTGTGCGCGGTGGCCAGGGTGGTGTCCACGTCCGTCGGAAGAGGACCCGACAGATGGTTGAGGGCCTGCGTCGAGGCGTCCAGCGCGGCCCGGTGGGCGGCGTCGCCCGGCGCGGTCCAGACCCGGGCGCCGGGGGTCGGCACCGGGTCGGGCGGGGCGATCGAGGAGAGCAGCGCCTTGAGCCCGTCGATGCGGTCCTCGTCCTCGTGGAGCACGTACGAGAGGTACGGGTCGGAGGACTGGTCCGCGATCGTGTAGACCGCGCACCAGGTCGCGAGGGTGGGGACCGTCATCTGGGCCATCAGCGCCAGGGTCTGGTCGCGGTCGAGGGTGCCGGCCAGGAGGTCGGACGCCTCGACGAGGAAGCTGAGGGAACCGCGGCGCAGGCGCTCCAGCTCGCCGAGGCGGGCCGACTCGACGGCCAGGGCGATGCGGTCGGCGGCGAACTGGAGACGGAGGGCCTCCTCGTTCGAGTAGCGGTTCGCGGCCTCGGCCGCCACGCCCAGGGAACCCGTGAGCCGGCCCTCGACCTTGAGGGGGACGGTGACCACCGAGCGCATGCCGGTGTTCTCCAGGAGCGGCACGGCGCCGGGAACGGCGGCCAGGTCCTCGTGGACGGCGGGCATCCGGGCGGAGCCGTAACGGCTGGCGCCGGTCTCGACGGGGACGCGGGCGAAGCGCTGGCGGGCGGCCGGAAGGCCGGTGGAGGCCCGTACCTCCAGCTCCGTCTCGTCGTCGGTGGCGAGCAGCAGGAAGGCGGCGTCGCCGTCGAGCATGTCGCGGGCGCGCTCCACCGTGCGCTGGAGGAGACCGTCGAGGTCCTCCGGGGCCGGGGAGCCGATGAAGACCTCGAAGGGGTCGGTGGCGCGGCTCTCGGCGCCCGGCTCGGCGGCCGGGCGCTGCGGGGTCTGCAGGACGGCCCGCTCGTGCTCGCGCACCAGGAGGCAGACCGTGGAGGGTTCGCCCTGGGAGTCGCGGACGCGCAGGTGCGAGGCGTAGACGGGGATGATCCGGCCGTCGGCGCAGCGGATGCCGTAACTGCCCTCCCAGCGGGAGAGGCGCAGTGCCTCGGCGAGACCGGTGCCGATGCCGGGGGTGTGGGGCCAGGCGGCGAGATCGCCCAGGGGCTTGCCGGTGACCTGGCCGGAGGCGTACCCGAAGAGTTCCTCGGCGTCCTCGTTCCAGGCGTCGACCGTTCCGTCCCGGTCGATCTGGACGACGGCGACGCGGACGCGGCTGTCGGCGACCGGGAGGAGGGCGTCGGGGAGCACGGGACCGGCGGAGCGGGTGCCGACGGGGCGCTGCGGGAGGTCGAGGTGGAACCAGACGTGCTTGCGGGTGGGGGAGTAGTCGACGCCCCAGCGGTGGGCGAGGGCGGCGCAGAGCAGCAGACCGCGGCCGCTCTCGCGGTCGGGGGCGGCCAGGGTGCGGCCGCTCTGGACGGGGATCTCGCGCTCCGGGTAGCGGTCGGACACCTCGACGCGGACGCTGTCGTCGGAGAGCAGGCAGAGCACGTCGGCGGCGGTGCCGGCGTGGACGACGGCGTTGGTGACCAGTTCGCTGGTGAGGACGACGGCGTCGTCCACCAGTTCGGGGTGTCCCCAGCCCTGGAGGGTGTCCCGGACGAAGGCGCGGGCGGACGCGACGGACCGCCCGACGGGCTCGAAGGTGGCAGTCGCCCGCGCGGTGATCACAGCTCTCCTCGTACGAGTCTCGACGCCCGGCTCTGCCATGCTCGGTCTGCCCCTCCCACTGCCCGGCGGTCGTGCGCGCGCCACACCGTCCCGGCCGGGCGGACCGGAGCGGCTGGACAGCCGGATGCCAGGTTACTTACCTTCGCTGTCCCCGCGGATGCCGGTCACGCGGATTCCACCCCTGGGGGGCGAGGACACCGTCGAAGCCGCCGAACTGTTATCGCCTGGTTCGGTCACGGTGAAACACTGGGCAGGCTACCGGCAGAGCCGGAGCGGTACGGTCGACCCCTTTCGGGAGGGACACGGTGGAGTCTGGCACGGCGGCGCGTCGCGGCGGAGGCAGCGGTACGCGTACGAGAGGCGGGCGTTCCCGGGGAGGGACGGTCCAGGTGGACGCGGCGGCGCTGGAGCGGCTGCTCGCCGCGCTGGCGGCGATGCGGGACGGGAACCTCCGCAGAAGGCTCACGGTCTCCGGGGACGGGGTCATGGCGGAGATCTCCGCCGTGTTCAACGAGGTCGCCGACCGCCAGATGCACGTGACCGGCGAACTGTCGCGGGTCCGGCGGGTGGTGGGGCGCGAGGGCAAGCTGTCCGAGCGCCTGGAGACGGGGCCCACCGAAGGGGCGTGGGCGGCGGCGATCGAAGCCGCGAACGCGCTCGTCGACGACCTGGCCCGGCCGGTGTCCGAGGTGGGGCGGGTGCTCTCCGCGGTGGCCGAGGGCGACCTGGAACAGCGGATGGACCTGCGTTCGGAGGGTTCCGACGGGACGGTGCGGCCGCTGCGGGGCGAGTTCCTCAAGGTGGCGCGGACCGCCAACAACCTCGTGGACCAGCTGTCCGTCTTCGCCTCCGAGGTGACGAGGGTCGCCGTCGAGGTGGGGACCGACGGCAAGCTGGGCGGGCAGGCGCAGGTGCGCGGGGTGTCCGGTTCGTGGAAGGACCTCACGGACTCCGTCAACACCATGGCGAACCAGCTGACGGCCCAGGTGCGGGACATCGCGCTCGTGACGACGGCGGTCGCGGACGGCGACCTGTCGCAGAAGGTCACCGCGAACGTCGCCGGGGAGATGCTGGAGCTGAAGAACACCGTCAACCGGATGGTGGACCAGCTGTCGTCGTTCTCCTCCGAGGTGACCCGGGTCGCGCGCGAGGTGGGCACCGAGGGCGAGCTGGGCGGCCAGGCCGAGGTGGCCGGGGTCGCCGGCGTGTGGAAGGACCTCACCGACTCCGTCAACACGATGGCGGGCAACCTCACCAATCAGGTGAGGGGGATCGCCGAGGTGACGACCGCCGTCGCCAACGGGGACCTGTCGCAGAAGGTCCGGGTCTCGGCGCGCGGCGAGATCGCCCAGCTCGCGGACACGATCAACCAGATGACCGAGACGCTGCGGACGTTCGCCGACGAGGTGACCCGCGTCTCGGGCGAGGTCGGCGCGCAGGGCCTGCTCGGCGGGCAGGCGCAGGTGCCGGGCGCGGCGGGCACCTGGAAGGACCTCACGGACTCCGTCAACACGGTCTTCCGGAACATCACCACACAGGTCCGTGACATCGCGCAGGTGACGACGGCGGTGGCCAACGGCGACCTGTCGCAGAAGGTCACGGTGAACGTGGCCGGGGAGATGCTGGAGCTGAAGAACACCGTCAACACGATGGTGGACCAGCTCTCCGCGTTCGGCTCCGAGGTGACCCGGGTGGCCCGGGAGGTCGGCGTCGAGGGCCTGCTCGGCGGCCAGGCCGAGGTGCCGGGCGCGGCGGGCACCTGGAAGGACCTCACCGACTCGGTGAACACCGCCTTCCGCAACCTGACCGGTCAGGTCCGTGACATCGCGCAGGTGACGACGGCGGTGGCCAACGGCGACCTGTCGCAGAAGGTCACCGTGGACGTGGCCGGGGAGATGCTGGAGCTGAAGAACACCGTCAACACGATGGTGTCGCAGCTGTCGTCCTTCGCGGACCAGGTGACCCGGATGGCCCGGGACGTGGGCACCGAGGGCCGGCTCGGCGGCCAGGCACGGGTGGACGGGGTCTCCGGGCGCTGGCGGGAGCTCACCGACTCGGTGAACTTCATGGCCGGCAACCTGACCTCGCAGGTGCGCCAGATCGCCCAGGTGACGACGGCCGTGGCGCGCGGCGACCTGTCGCAGAAGATCGACGTGGACGCGCGCGGCGAGATCCTGGAGCTGAAGAACACCATCAACACGATGGTCGACCAGCTCTCCGCCTTCGCGGACCAGGTGACCCGGGTCGCCCGCGAGGTGGGCACCGACGGGCGGCTGGGAGGGCAGGCGCAGGTGCCCGGCGTGGCCGGGGTGTGGCGCGACCTGACCGACTCGGTGAACGGCATGGCCGGGAACCTCACCACCCAGGTCCGCAACATCGCGCAGGTCGCCACGGCGGTCGCGCGCGGCGACCTGTCGCAGAAGATCGACGTGGACGCGCGCGGCGAGATCCTGGAGCTGAAGAACACCCTCAACACGATGGTGGACCAGCTCTCGAACTTCGCCGAGCAGGTGACCCGGGTCGCCCGCGAGGTGGGCACCGAGGGCATCCTGGGCGGCCAGGCCGAGGTGCAGGGGGTCTCCGGCACCTGGAAGGACCTCACCCAGTCGGTGAACTTCATGGCGAACAACCTCACCATCCAGGTGCGGAACATCGCCGAGGTCACGACCGCGGTGGCCATGGGCGACCTGTCGAAGAAGATCACGGTCGACGCCCGGGGCGAGATCCTGGAGCTGGTGACGACCGTCAACACGATGGTCGACCAGCTCTCCAACTTCGCGGACGAGGTCACGCGCGTGGCCCGCGAGGTGGGTACGGAGGGCATCCTGGGCGGCCAGGCGCGCGTGCGAGGCGTCACGGGCACCTGGAAGGACCTCAGCGACAACGTCAACCTGATGGCCAACAACCTGACCAGCCAGGTGCGGAACATCTCCCGGGTCTCGGCGGCCGTGGCCAACGGAGACCTGACCAAGAAGGTGACCGTCGAGGCGCGCGGAGAGGTCGCGGAGCTGGCCGAGACCGTCAACACGATGGTGACGACCCTGTCGTCCTTCGCGGACGAGGTCACCCGGGTCGCCCGGGAGGTCGGCACGGAGGGCGAGCTGGGCGGCCAGGCCCGGGTGCCGGGGGTCTCCGGCACGTGGAAGGACCTGACCGAGTCGGTGAACTCGATGGCGTCCAACCTGACCGGTCAGGTGCGGCAGATCGCGGCCGTCACGACCGCGATCGCCAAGGGCGACCTCACCAAGAAGATCGACATCGACGCGCGCGGTGAGATCCAGGAGCTGAAGAACACCATCAACACGATGGTCGACCAGCTCTCGAACTTCGCCGAGGAGGTCACGCGCGTGGCCCGCGAGGTGGGCGTGGAGGGCATCCTCGGCGGCCAGGCGCGCGTACGGGACGTCGACGGCACCTGGCGCGACCTGACCGAGTCCGTGAACGAGATGGCCGGGAACCTGACCCGTCAGGTGCGGGCCATCGCGGCCGTCGCCACGGCGGTCACCCGGGGCGACCTGAACCTCAAGATCGACGGTGTGGACGCGGCCGGTGAGATCCAGGCGCTCCAGGACAACATCAACACGATGATCACCAACCTGCGCGACACGACCCTCGCCAACGAGGAGCAGGACTGGCTCAAGGGCAACCTGGCCCGCATCTCCGGCCTCATGCAGGGCCGGCGGGACCTGGACGACGTCGCGTCGCTCATCATGAGCGAGCTGACCCCGGTGGTCTCGGCCCAGCACGGCGCCTTCTTCGTGGCGATGCCGACCGGCTCCGCCCACGGCGACGCCGAACTGGTCGGCGAGGGCGACGGCTCGTACGAGCTGCGGATGCGCGGGAGCTACGGCTACTCCACCGGGTCCATGCCGACCTCGTTCCGTCCCGGCGAGACCCTCATCGGGACGGCGGCCGAGGAGAAGCGGACCATCCAGGTCAACGTGCCGCCGGGGTACCTGAAGATCTCCTCCGGGCTCGGGGAGGCCGCGCCCGCGCACGTGATCGTGCTGCCGGTCCTCTTCGAGGGCAAGGTCCTCGGGGTGATCGAGCTGGCCTCGTTCCAGCCGTTCACCCAGATCCAGCGCGACTTCCTCAACCAGCTCGCCGAGCTGATCGCCACCACCGTCAACACCATCAGCGTCAACACCAAGACGGAGGTGCTGCTCCGGCAGTCGCAGGAGCTCACCGAGCAGCTGAAGGAGCGCTCGGCCGAGCTGGAGCACCGGCAGAAGGAGCTCCAGGGGTCGAACCTGGAGCTGGAGGAGAAGGCGGAACTGCTCGCCCGGCAGAACCGCGACATCGAGGTGAAGAACACCGAGATCGAGGAGGCCCGGCAGGTCCTGGAGGAGCGGGCCGAACAGCTCGCCGTCTCCATGCGGTACAAGTCCGAGTTCCTGGCGAACATGTCGCACGAGCTGCGCACCCCGCTCAACTCGCTGCTGATCCTGGCCAAACTGCTCGCGGACAACGCCGAGTCGAACCTGACGCCGAAGCAGGTCGAGTTCGCGGAGACCATCCACGGCGCCGGTTCCGACCTGCTCCAGCTGATCAACGACATCCTCGACCTGTCGAAGGTCGAGGCGGGCAAGATGGACGTCTCGCCGACCCGGATCGCGCTCGTCCAGCTCGTCGACTACGTGGAGGCGACCTTCCGGCCGCTGACGGCGGAGAAGGGTCTCGACTTCTCGGTGCGGGTCTCGCCCGAGCTGCCGGCCACGCTCCACACCGACGAGCAGCGCCTGCTCCAGGTGCTGCGCAACCTCCTTTCGAACGCGGTGAAGTTCACCGACACGGGCGCGGTGGAGCTGGTGATCCGGCCGGCCGGTTCGGACGTGCCGCAGTCGATCCGCGAGCAGCTCCTGGAGGCCGGTTCGCTGCGCGACCCGGAGGCCGACCTGATCGCGTTCTCGGTCACCGACACCGGGATCGGGATCGCGGCGAGCAAGATGCGGGTCATCTTCGAGGCGTTCAAGCAGGCCGACGGCACGACCAGCAGGAAGTACGGCGGTACGGGGCTGGGGCTCTCGATCAGCCGGGAGATCGCGCGGCTGCTCGGCGGTGAGATCTTCGCCGCGAGCGAGCCCGGCCGGGGATCGACGTTCACCCTGTACCTGCCGCTGAACCCGACCGAACCGCCCGCGCAGGGGTCCGGGCAGGGGGCGCAGGAGGGCGACGCCCCGCAGCAGGACGCCGGGGAGGGGGCGGACGGGGCCGTCCAGCCGTTCCCGCACTTCCCGCCGCCCGTGCGGAAGGAGGCGCGGTCGGGGGCCGGGGCGCTGTTCCGGCACCGCAGGAAGGCCGCCGCCGAGGCGACCGGGGGGCGGGACGCGGCCCCGGGGCGGCCCGGACAGCCCGAGGCCGAGCGTCCGGAGCAGGAGGTGGCGGAGGAGCCGCGCCGCACCTTCTCCTTCTCCGGCGAGAAGGTCCTCATCGTGGACGACGACATCCGCAACGTCTTCGCCCTCACCAGCGTCCTGGAGCAGCACGGGCTCGCGGTGCTGTACGCGGAGAACGGACGGGAGGGCATCGAGGTCCTGGAGCAGCACGACGACGCGGCGGTCGTGCTGATGGACATCATGATGCCGGAGATGGACGGATACGCGACGACCACCGCGATCCGGCGGATGCCGCAGTTCGCCGGGCTCCCGATCATCGCGCTGACGGCGAAGGCGATGAAGGGCGACCGGGAGAAGGCGATCGAGTCGGGCGCCTCGGACTACGTGACCAAGCCGGTCGACCCCGACCACCTGCTGTCCGTCATGGAGCAGTGGATGCGGCGGACGTGACTCCGGACCCGGGGGCCCGCGCGGAGCACCGTGCGGGCCCCCGGCCCCGGGCGACGTACTCTCGCCACGGGCGTGTGAAGGGCCCGGTCACGGGGAACCTTCTGGGCTTCCACCGCGTTTTTCCTGCGTGCACGGTGACATCGCGGTGACAGGGTGTGGCGACGGGCGGGGTGCGGCTACGATGACCGGCACAAGGACTGACGGCGCTAGGGAGTCGTCTTCCGGGGCGGCGCCCGGTGCTTCCCCCGGTCGGGGGGACCGGGGAGAGCTGTTTCCGGGACGAGGAGGACGGGGCATGGTGCAGAAGGCCAAGATCCTCCTGGTCGATGACCGGCCGGAGAATCTGCTGGCGCTGGAGGCCATTCTCTCCGCGCTCGATCAGACGCTGGTGCGGGCATCGTCCGGGGAGGAAGCGCTCAAGGCGCTGTTGACGGACGACTTCGCGGTCATCCTGCTGGACGTCCAGATGCCGGGCATGGACGGCTTCGAGACCGCCGCCCACATCAAGCGGCGGGAGCGGACCCGGGACATCCCGATCATCTTCCTCACCGCCATCAACCACGGCCCCCACCACACCTTCCGGGGGTACGCGGCAGGGGCGGTCGACTACATCTCGAAGCCCTTCGACCCGTGGGTGTTGCGGGCCAAGGTCTCCGTCTTCGTCGAGCTGTACATGAAGAACTGCAAGCTGCGCGAGCAGGCCGCCCTGCTGCGGCTGCAGTTGGAGGGCGGCGAGAGCGGTCACGGCAAGGAGTCCGCCGGTCTGCTCGCCGAACTGTCCGCCCGTCTCGCGGCCGTCGAGGAACAGGCCGAGGCGCTGTCGAAACAGCTCGACGACGACTCGGCCGACGCGGCCGCCGTCGCCACCGCCGCGCACCTGGAGCGCAAGCTGACCGGACTGCGCCGGGCCCTGGACGCCCTGGAGCCCGGTACCGGCGCCACGTCCTCCCTGCCCTCCCCGAGCTGACGCGACGTCACCGGGCGCCCCGGTCCGTCGCGGCCGGGGTGCCCGCCGGTGAGCCCGCGTCAGCTTCGCGCCCCGGCGCGGACGACACGAACGGGTGAGTGGGGACAGCCGGTTCCCGCACGGGTAACCTCGGCCCCATGGCTTCACGTACGTCCGGCAAGGGTTCCCAGGGCACGGCGGGCACCGCAAAGCCGCGCGCCGGCCGTACGGCGGGCGCCGCGAAGAAAGCGGCGCCCGCGAAGTCCCCCGCCAAGCCGCCCGCGAAGAAGGCGCCGGCCAGGAAGGCCGCGCCCGCCAAGCGCGCGCCCGCGCGGAAGACCGCGGCGAAGAAGGCCCCGCCCCGGCCCGCCCCGTCCCCGACCGGGGGCGTCTACCGGCTCGTGCGCGGCGCCTGGCTCGGTCTCGCCCACGCGGTCGGCGCGGTGTTCCGGGGGATAGGGCGCGGCGCCAAGGGACTCGACCCCGCCCACCGCAAGGACGGCCTCGCGCTCCTCCTCCTCGGCCTGGCGCTGATCGTCGCCGCCGGGACGTGGTCCCATCTGAGCGGTCCGGTCGGCGACCTCGTCGAGATGCTGGTCACCGGGGCCTTCGGCCGGCTCGACCTGCTGGTGCCGCCGCTGCTCGCCGGGATGGGCGTACGACTGATCCTCTATCCGGAACGGCCCGAGGCCAACGGCCGGATCGTCATCGGCCTCTCCGCCCTCACCGTCGGCATCCTCGGCCAGGTGCACATCGCGTGCGACGCGCCGGGGCGCGGCGACGGCGCCGACGCCCTCCAGGACGCGGGCGGCCTCATCGGCTGGGCGGCGTCCCAGCCCCTTGTCTTCATGATGGGCGAGGTCCTGGCCGTACCGATGCTGGTGCTGCTCACCGTCTTCGGCCTGCTCGTCGTCACCGCCACCCCGGTCAACGCGATCCCGCGGCGGCTGCGCGCCCTCGGCGTCAGGCTCGGCATCGTCGAACCGGCCTACGACCCGGCGGAGGACGAGGAGTACGGGCCCGAGGGGTACGGGGACGAGTGGCGGGGGGCGGAGCCGGGGCCCGCGCGCCCGGTCCGGCGCCGCGCCCCCGCCCCGGCGGAGCCGTACGGGACGGACCCGGCCGGGGCGGAGCAGGGAGCCCGGCGCGGCCGTCCGGCGCACCGCCCCGCGTTCGATCCCGGCATGGACCCGGTGGACGTCGCCGCCGCCGCGGCCGCCGCGCTCGACGGCGCGGTGCTGAACGGCATGCCCCCGTCCCCGGTCGTCGCCGACCTGACCAAGGACGTCACCGTCGAGCGGGACGCGGCCGGGGCCCCGGGGAGGACGCCCGCGCCCGTACCGCCGGCGCGGGGAGGGGAGTCGCGTTCCGGCGCCGTGCCCGACCTGACGAAGCCCGCGCCCGAACCGACCGACCTGCCGTCGCGGGCCGAACAGCTCCAGCTCTCCGGCGACATCACGTACTCCCTGCCGTCGATGGACCTCCTGGAACGAGGAGGGCCCGGCAAGACGCGCAGCGCCGCCAACGACGTCGTCGTGGCCGCGCTCACCAACGTCTTCGGCGAGTTCAAGGTGGACGCCGCCGTCACCGGCTTCACCCGGGGGCCGACGGTCACCCGGTACGAGGTCGAACTCGGCCCCGCCGTGAAGGTCGAGAAGATCACGGCCCTGGCCAAGAACATCGCGTACGCCGTGGCCTCCCCGGACGTGCGGATCATCTCGCCGATCCCCGGCAAGTCGGCGGTCGGCATCGAGATCCCGAACAGCGACCGCGAGATGGTCAACCTCGGGGACGTGCTGCGGCTCGCGGACGCGGCCGGCGACGACCACCCGATGCTGGTCGCGCTCGGCAAGGACGTCGAGGGCGGCTACGTGATGGCCAACCTGGCGAAGATGCCGCACATCCTGGTCGCCGGTGCCACCGGCTCCGGAAAGTCCTCGTGCATCAACTGCCTCATCACCTCGGTGATGATAAGAGCGACCCCCGACGACGTCCGGATGGTGCTCGTCGACCCCAAGCGGGTCGAACTCACCGCCTACGAGGGCATCCCGCACCTGATCACCCCGATCATCACCAACCCCAAGAAGGCCGCCGAGGCGCTGCAGTGGGTGGTGCGCGAGATGGACCTGCGCTACGACGACCTGGCCGCCTTCGGCTTCCGGCACATCGACGACTTCAACGAGGCCATCCGGGCCGGGAAGGTCAAGCTCCCGGAGGGGAGCGAGCGCGAGCTCAGCCCCTATCCGTACCTCTTGGTGATCGTCGACGAGCTCGCGGACCTGATGATGGTCGCGCCCCGGGACGTCGAGGACGCGATCGTCCGCATCACCCAGCTGGCCCGCGCCGCCGGCATCCACCTGGTGCTCGCCACCCAGCGGCCGTCCGTGGACGTCGTCACCGGTCTCATCAAGGCGAACGTGCCCTCGCGGCTCGCCTTCGCCACCTCCTCGCTCGCCGACAGCCGGGTCATCCTCGACCAGCCCGGCGCCGAGAAGCTGATCGGCAAGGGCGACGGGCTCTTCCTGCCGATGGGCGCCAACAAGCCCGTCCGCATGCAGGGCGCCTTCGTCACCGAGGACGAGGTCGCGGCCGTCGTGCGGCACTGCAAGGACCAGATGACGCCCGTCTTCCGGGACGACGTCACCGTGGGCACCCAGCAGAAGAAGGAGATCGACGAGGAGATCGGCGACGACCTCGACCTGCTGTGCCAGGCCGCCGAGCTGGTCGTCTCGACGCAGTTCGGTTCCACCTCGATGCTCCAGCGGAAGCTGCGCGTGGGCTTCGCGAAGGCCGGCCGGCTGATGGACCTGATGGAGTCGCGGAACATCGTCGGACCGAGCGAGGGTTCGAAGGCGCGGGACGTCCTGGTGAAGCCCGACGAACTGGACGGGGTGCTCGCCGTGATCCGGGGGGAGCCGGCGCCCGGCGAGTAGCGGCGGCGAGGGGGCCGGGTGTGGGTGCCGGAAGGCGGGGTACCCGTTCGAGATCTCGCTGAGACTCACTCGTAAGAATGGGTGAGCAACCGTTTCCTCCGGGCGTACGTCAAGTTGGACGGAGGGACAGAAGGACGTCCCAGCCTCATGGCGTACAAACACACCCGTCCGGTTGCCCCACCCTTTCGTACCACCCATAGACTGAACGTCCAGCAGGTGGCTACACGCTCGAAAGGCGCTCTCGTGTCCATCGGCAACTCCCCCGAAGACGACCGGATCTTCCCGGCAGACGACCGGGACTCGATCGGTCGCGCTCTCCAGCAGGCCCGTATCGCCGCCGGTCTCACCGCCGAGGAGGTCAGTGCCTCCACCCGCGTCCGGACCCCGATCGTGCACGCGATCGAGCAGGACGACTTCTCGCGCTGTGGCGGGGACGTCTACGCCCGCGGCCACGTCCGCGCCCTCGCGCGCGCCGCCGGCCTCGACCCGGCTCCGCTGGTCGAGCGGTTCGACGCCGAGCACGGCGGTCGGCCCGCCCCCACCCCCGCCGCCCCGCTCTTCGAGGCGGAGCGCATCCGCCCCGAGCCGCGCAGGCCCAACTGGACCGCCGCGATGGTCGCGGCCATCGTCGCCGTCGTCGGGTTCGTCGGCTTCACGATGTTCAACGGGAACGACGCCCCGAAGGGGACCACCGCGGCCGACGGCGGCCCGGCGCCCGCCCCGGAGAAGGCGACCTCGGCCGCCAAGCCGAAGCCGATCAAGCCCGTCGCGCCCAAGGCCACCGAGAGCGCGATCGCCGCCGTTCCGCGGGACAAGGTGACGGTCAAGCTCACCGCCGTCGACGACAAGAGCTGGATCTCGGCCAAGGCCCACGACGGCAAGCTGCTCTTCGACGGCCTGCTCCTCAAGGGCGAGTCCAAGACCTTCCAGGACGACGAGCGCGTCGACCTGGTCCTCGGCAACGCCGGGGCCATCGAGCTGTACGTGAACGGCAAGAAGGTCGCGGACACGTTCGAATCCGGCCAGGTCGAGCGGCTCACGTACACCAAGGGCGACCCCCAGGCCGGCTGAGCCGCCCCGGCGCCGTGATGTGACCTCCGTCGCGCGGACGAACCCTGCGCGACGGGGGAACGGCCGGGACGAAGTAGTCTTGAGCCCATGCCCGAACGCCGTACCGTCGCCCTTGTCACTCTTGGCTGCGCCCGTAACGAGGTGGACTCGGAGGAGCTCGCAGGCCGCTTGGCAGCGGACGGCTGGCAGCTCGTCGAGAACGCCGAGGAAGCGGACGTCGCCGTCGTCAACACCTGCGGATTCGTCGAGGCCGCCAAGAAGGACTCCGTCGACGCCCTGCTCGAAGCCAACGACCTGAAGGACCACGGCAGGACCCAGGCCGTCGTCGCCGTCGGCTGCATGGCCGAGCGCTACGGCAAGGAACTCGCCGACGCCCTCCCGGAGGCCGACGGAGTCCTCGGCTTCGACGACTACGCCGACATCTCCAACCGCCTCCAGACCATCCTCAGCGGTGGCAGTGTCGAGGCCCACACCCCCCGTGACCGGCGCAAGCTGCTGCCGCTCTCGCCCGTGGAGCGCCAGGAGGCCGCCGCGGCCGTGGCCCTGCCGGGACACGGCGACGCCGCCGAGCCCCCCGCCGAAGCCCCGGCCGACCTGCCCGAGGGGGTCGCCCCCGCCTCCGGCCCGCGCGCGCCGCTCCGCCGGCGGCTGGACACCAGCCCCGTCGCGTCGGTGAAGCTGGCCTCCGGCTGCGACCGCCGCTGCACCTTCTGCGCGATCCCCTCCTTCCGCGGCTCCTTCGTCTCGCGCCGCCCCTCGGACGTGCTGAACGAGACGCGCTGGCTCGCCGAGCAGGGCGTGAAGGAGATCATGCTGGTCTCCGAGAACAACACCTCCTACGGCAAGGACCTCGGCGACATCCGCCTCCTGGAGGGCCTGCTGCCCGAGTTGGCGGCGGTGGACGGCATCGAGCGCGTCCGCGTCAGCTACCTCCAGCCCGCCGAGATGCGCCCCGGCCTGATCGACGTCCTCACCTCCACCGAGAAGGTCGCTCCCTACTTCGACCTGTCCTTCCAGCACAGCGCTCCGGACGTGCTGCGGTCCATGCGCCGCTTCGGCGACACCGACCGCTTCCTGGAGCTCCTGGAGACCATCCGCGCCAAGGCCCCGACGGCCGGAGCGCGCTCCAACTTCATCGTCGGCTTCCCCGGCGAGACCGAGGCGGACTTCGCCGAGCTGGAACGCTTCGTCACCCACGCCCGCCTCGACGCCGTCGGCGTCTTCGGCTACTCCGACGAGGACGGCACCGAGGCCGCCACCTACGAGCACAAGCTCGACCAGGAGGTCGTCGACGAGAGACTCGCCCACCTCTCCCGGCTCGCCGAGGAACTCACCGCCCAGCGTGCGGAGGAGCGGATCGGAGAGACCCTGGAAGTACTCGTGGAGTCCCTGGACGAGGAGGACGGCTGGATCGGCCGCGCCGCCCACCAGGCTCCCGAGACCGATGGGCAGACGCTCCTCGTCACGGCCGACGGGGCGGAGCCCGACCTGGCTCCGGGCCGTATGGTCAGGGCGAAGGTCGTCGGCACGGAAGGCGTCGATCTGGTGGCCGAGTGTCTTTCCGAGGAGGCGGGCAGATGACCGGAGTCCCGGCATCCGCGACGGGCGGGACCGGCAGGCCGGCGCCCCGCGGCAAGCTGGGCACGGCGGCCGTCAACCAGGCCAGTCTGTGGAACATCGCGAACATCCTCACCATGATCCGGCTCGTGCTCGTGCCGGCCTTCGTGCTGCTGCTGCTCCAGGACGGCGGGCACGACCCCGCCTGGCGGGCCTGGGCCTGGGCGGCGTTCGCGGTGGCCATGATCACGGACGTCTTCGACGGGCACCTCGCCCGCGCCTACAACCTGGTCACCGACTTCGGGAAGATCGCCGACCCCATCGCGGACAAGGCGATCATGGCGGCCGGACTGGTCTCCCTGTCCTGGCTGGGGGACCTGCCCTGGTGGGTGACGGGGGTCATCCTGGCCCGGGAGCTGGGGATCACCCTGATGCGGTTCTGGGTCATCCGCCACGGGGTCATCCCGGCCAGCCGCGGCGGCAAGATGAAGACGCTCGCCCAGGGCACGGCCGTGGGCATGTACGTGCTGATGCTCGTCGGGCCGCTGGCCACCCTCCGCTTCTGGGTGATGGCGCTGGCCGTCGTGCTGACGGTCGTCACGGGCCTGGACTACGTACGGCAGGCCCTCGCACTGCGGCGGAGGGGCATGGCCGCCGAGCGGGCGGCCGCGCGGGCGGAGGCGGCGGCCCGGTGACCGGGGCCGCCCGCGTGCTCGCGCTGCTCGCCGGACGCGGTCAGACCGTGGCCGTCGCGGAGTCCCTCACGGGCGGCCTGGTGGCCGCCGAGCTGACCGGCGTCCCCGGGGCCTCGGCCTCCTTCCGGGGATCCGTGACCGTCTACGCCACGCCCCTCAAGCACGAGCTGCTCGGCGTGGACGGGGACCTGCTCGCCGAGCGCGGAGCGGTGGACCCGGAGGTCGCGGTGCAGATGGCGGTCGGCGTACGCGACCGGCTCGGCGCCGACTGGGGCGTCTCGACGACCGGGGTCGCGGGTCCCGATCCGCAGGGCGGGCAGGCCGTGGGAACCGTCTACGTGGCGGTCGCGGGCCCGGCCGCGACGAAGACCGGGCCGGGGAAAGTGGTGTCGTTGAGGTTGAACGGCGACCGGGGGGAAATCCGTAGGGAGAGCGTGCGGAGCGCGCTGGAACTGCTCCACGGGGAACTCCTGGGAAATGTGCGGGCACAGGATACGGAACAGAACGGGGGGACTTGATGTTTGCAGCCCTGAGTGAACACGACATCGCTCCCCGCACGGCCGCGTCGCGAGGCGGTACGGTGGGGCGTGAAGGATGCGGCTACGCGGTCCGAGGAGGGAGCCACCGATGATTCTGCTCCGTCGCCTGCTGGGTGACGTGCTGCGTCGGCAGCGCCAGCGCCAGGGCCGTACTCTGCGCGAAGTCTCCTCGTCCGCCCGAGTTTCGCTCGGCTATCTCTCCGAGGTGGAGCGGGGGCAGAAGGAGGCTTCCTCCGAACTGCTCTCCGCGATCTGCGACGCGTTGGACGTACGGATGTCCGAGCTCATGCGTGAAGTGAGCGACGAGCTGTCACTGGCCGAACTGGCCGAGTCGGCAGCCGCGAGCGAACAGGTGCCGGCACCCGTTCGTCCGATGCTCAACTCGGTGTCGGTGGCAGGTGTGCCCACCGAGCGGGTGACCCTCAAGGCACCCGCGAAGGCGGTCGACGTCGTCGCCGCCTGAACCGAAACGGGAAAAAGCCCCGGTCAACGCCCTCACAGGGTGTTGACCGGGGCTTTTCCCTTTGGGCTTTGCCTTGATTTGTTTGAGATGCCGGTTTCCGGAGACCCGTGCCATGGTGGAACAACGTTCGACTGGTTGGAGATTCCGCATGTCTGTCGTGAAGAGCACGCTGTCCGAAGCCGACCTCAAGACGGTCGGCAACGCACTCCAGGGGGCACTGGCCGACCTGGTCGACCTCTCCCTGGTCGCCAAGCAGGTGCACTGGAACGTCGTGGGACCGCGCTTCCGCTCCATCCACCTCCAGCTCGACGAGGTGGTCACCACCGCCCGGACGCACTCCGACACCGTCGCCGAGCGCGCCTCCGCCCTGGGGGTCAACCCGGACGGGCGCGCGGCGACCGTGGCCTCGTCGAGCGCGATCGGGACGGTGCCGGAGGGCTGGATCAAGGACGTGGACGCGGTGAAGATCCTCGTCGACGCCCTCGGCGCCGTCACCGGCCGGATGCGGGAGCGGATCGACGCGACCGGCGACCCGGACCCGGTCACCCAGGACATCCTGATCGCGCTGACGGGCGAGCTCGAGAAGCATGCGTGGATGTTCCAGGCGGAGAGCGTCTAGGAACGGGTCGGCCGTGCAGGTGCCGGTCGTGAAGACGCCGGCCACGACGGCTTCGGTCCGGGTGGTGCCGGAAGCGGTGTCCTCGGTTCCGGGCATTGGCCTACCGGGTGTCGTGTCCCCGGTCCCGGTACCGCCGGGCGTGGCGATAGGTGCGGTGCGCGCCGGGGCTCACCCCGGTGCGCCCTCCCCCAGGGTGATCCTGCCGGTCTAGCGTCGACCGCGGGAGGCGGCCATGGTACGGCGAGGGTTTCCACCGGCGGCGCTCGCGCTGGTCGCGGTCGGGCTGGTGGCCGGGGGGCTCTGGTGGTGGGCGGTGCTGCGCGTGCTGCTCGTCCCGGAAGCCGCCGGGCCGGTGGAGGGCGTGGTGGCCGCGGGCGGCTGGGGTCTGAGCCTGCTGCCCGTCCACGTGACCGCCTCGTCGGGACGGCCCAGCACGATCGCCCGGCGCATCGGCAGGATGACGCGGAGCCGTCGCAGGGGCGCGGGCTCCGACGCGGCACGAGCGCGGGTCCGAACGTGAGGCCGGTACGGGACGCGTGCGGTCGGTACGAGGGTGCGTGCGGTCGGTACGGGAACGCGTGAGGCCGGTGCGGTACATCCGTGAGACGGGTACGACGTACATGAGAGATGAGCACGGAGCCGCGAGGCACGCCATCGGGCCCGGGGGCGGCCCGCGTCACGGTGAGGAGCGCGCACCGGTTTCCCGGTGCGGGCCCTTTTGGCATCCCGGACACCAGTAGGTGATCCGGTCGCCGAGTTCCGCCTTGCGGACCGGAGTACCGCAGCGCAGGCACGGGTGGCCCGCGCGACCGTAGACGTGGAGCGGGACGCCGGGGCGACGCGTGGTGGTGACGCGCCGGTCCGGGTGGTCCTTGTTCGTGTCGAGCAGGCGGTGGGCGGTCGCGACCAGGCGCGCGGGGGTGTCGGGGTCCAGCTCCCCCACGGGGAGCCAGGGGCTGACGGCGGCGAGGAAGGCCAGCTCCGACTTGTAGATGTTGCCGATGCCGGCCAGGTTGCGCTGGTCGAGCAGGGCCTCCCCGAGCGTCCTCGCCGGATCGGCCGCCAGCCGTCGCACCGCCTCCTCCGGGTCCCAGTCGGGGCCGAGCAGATCCGGGCCGAGATGGCCCACGACACGGGACTCCTCGGCGGTACGGATCAGTTCCAGGACCGGGAGCCGGTAGCCGTACGCGGTGGACTCCGCGTTGCCGAGGACGGCCCGGATCTGGTGGTCGGGGCCGCCGCGCGGGCGCTCCCCGGCGGCGTGGATCCGCCAGGCGCCGTCCATGCGCAGATGGGAGTGGAGGGTGAGACCGCCCTCGATGCGGGCGAGCAGGTGCTTGCCGCGCGGAGTGAAGTCGAGGAGCGTGCGGCCGGTGAGGTCGGCGGTGGCGAACCGGGGCACCCGGAGGTCCGAGCGGGTCAGCACCCGCCCGGCGAGCGCGGTGTGCAGGCGGTGGGCCGTCTGCCAGACGGTGTCTCCTTCGGGCACGGGTCCATGATGCCCGGCGGCGGACGACGGGGGCGGGGGAAGGGCCCGCGAGCGTCCCTCCGGGCGGTTCACGCGCGCAGGCGGAGACCTCTGGGGGTCGCCAGGAAGCCCGCCGCCTCCAGGGGGCGGGCCAGGGGAGAGGTCAGGGCCGGAGTGCCGTTGAGCCGTTCCACCGTGACCGTGCCGAGGGAGCCGGTGCGGGCGGACGCGGCCAGGGCCTCGGCCGCCGCTGTCAGGGCGGGATCGTCCGGGTCGTCCGGCCAGCACAGCAGGGTCTTGCCGCCCCGCTCCATGTAGAGCGTCAGTTCTCCGTCGACCAGGACCACCAGCGCGCCCGCCTTGCGTCCCGGCTTGTGCCCGGCACCGGAGGGCGGCTCCGGCCAGGACAGCGCGGCGCCGTACGCGTTCGCCGGGTCCGCGGCCGCGAGGACCAGGGCGCGCGGACCGGCCGCCGCCTCGACGCCCCGGTCGCGCGCGGTCGCCGCCGCCCGCAGCCGGTCCACCGCCCCGTCCATCGCGAACTGGGCCGCGCCGAGTCCCTCCACGACGTAGCCGCGGCGGGCCTGCCCACTGTCCTCGAAGGCGGACAGGATCCGGTACGTGGCCGAGAAACCGCCCTCCACCCCCTCGGCGGCCACCGCGCCCCGGGTGACCACCCCGTGCCGGTCCAGGAGGGTGCGGGCCAGGGCGTGTGCCCGGTGGGTCGGCTCCGGTTCGGCGGGCGGAAGCAGGGACCACCGGCCGGAGACCGTGGGCGGTCCCGTGCGGGACACGGGCCGGGCGGAGGCGGTCGGGGTGCCGTACCGGCCGCGGGGGACGGTGCGGCGTGCCCGGTGCGCGGTCGAGCCGGCGGTGCGGCCCGATCCGAGCAGCGCGCGCAGCGGGGCGAGGGTGTCGTTGGTGAGCCGGCCCGACCAGGCCAGGTCCCAGAGGGCGTCGGCGAGCTGCGGGTCGGTCACCTCCGGATGGGTGGTCGCCCGGACCTGGTCGGCGACCTGGCGGAAGAACAGTCCGTAGCCCCCGGAGAGGACGGTGAGCACCGACTCGTGCAGCGCGGACAGCTCCAGCGGGTGGGGCGGGGGGAGGAGCAGCGGCGCGGCGTCCGCGAGGTAGAGCGAGACCCAGCCGTCCTTGCCGGGCAGCGATCCGGCGCCGGCCCACACCACCTCGCCGGTGGTCGTCAGCTCGTCCAGCATCGCCGGGGAGTAGTCCCGGACGCGGGACGGCAGGACCAGCTTCTCCAGGGCGGAGGCCGGGACGGGCGCGCCCTGGAGCTGCTCGACCGCGCGGGCCAGGCCGTCGATGCCGCGCAGGCTGTTGCCCCCCAGGTGCTGCCACTGGGGCAGGAAGGTGGCGAGGGCGGCCGGGGGCACCGGCTCCAGCTCGTGACGCAGGGCCGCCAGGGAACGCCGTCGCAGCCGGCGCAGAACGGTGGCGTCGCACCACTCCTGGCCGATGCCGGCGGGGTGGAACTCGCCCTGGACGACCCGGCCCGACGCGGCGAGCCGCTGGAGGGCGCCGTCGGTGACGGCCGTGCCCAGGCCGAAGCGGTCGCCCGCCCGGGAGGAGGTGAACGGACCGTGCGTGCGCGCGTACCGGCCGAGGAGGTCTCCCAGCGGGTCCTTGACCGGTTCGGTGAACGCCTCGGGCACGCCGACCGGCAGGGCGGTGCCCAGGGCGTCCCTGAGCCGGCCCGCGTCCTCGATCGCCGCCCAGTGCTCCCGGCCCCCGATCCGCACCCGGATCGCGCGCCGGGCGGCCTCCAGGGCCGGTGCCCAGTCCGCCTCGGCACCGCGCTCGGCGAGTTCGGCGTCGGTGAGCGGCCCCAGCATCCGCAACAGGTCCGCGACGCCCTCCGCGTCCTTGATCCGGCGGTCCTCCGTCAGCCACTGGAGCTCCCGCTCCAGCTCCGTCAGGACGTCCGCGTCGAGCAGTTCGCGCAGCTCCGCCCGGCCCAGCAGTTCCGCGAGCAGCCGGGAGTCCAGGGAGAGCGCGGCGGCCCGCCGCTCCGCCAGCGGCGAGTCGCCCTCGTACAGGAACTGCGCCACGTATCCGAAGAGCAGCGAGCGGGCGAAGGGGGACGGCTCGGAGGTGGTGACCTCGACCAGGCGGACCCGGCGGGCCTCGATGTCGCCCATCAGCTCCGTCAGGCCGGGGAGGTCGAAGACGTCCTGGAGGCATTCGCGGACGGCCTCCAGGACGACCGGGAACGAGCCGAACTCGCCCGCCACCTGGAGGAGCTGGGACGCGCGCTGGCGCTGCTGCCAGAGCGGGGTGCGCTTGCCCGGGTTGCGCTTCGGCAACAGCAGGGCGCGGGCGGCGCATTCGCGGAAGCGGGAGGCGAAAAGGGCGGAGCCGCCCACCTGGTCGGTGACGATCTGTTCGATCTCGCCCTTGTCGAAGAGGGTGTCGGCCGCGCCGACGGGCGCCTTGTCGGCGTCGTACGCGGCGTCCGCGTACCGGCCCGGGTCGACCGGTTCGTGGTCGAGGAGGTCCAGGCCCATGTCCAGACCCATCAGATCGGCGTCCGGCAGCCGCAGCACGATGCCGTCGTCCGCGTGCATCACCTGCGCGTCCATGCCGTACCGCTCGGAGAGCCGGGCGCCGAGCGCCAGCGCCCACGGGGCGTGCACCTGCGCTCCGAAGGGGGAGTGGATGACGACCCGCCAGTCCCCCAGCTCGTCCCGGAAGCGCTCGACCAGGACGGTCCGGTCGTCCGGCACGTGGCCGCAGGCGTCGCGCTGCTCCCGGAGGTACGCCAGGACGTTCTCGGCGGCCCACGCGTCGAGACCGGCGGCGAGCAGCCGCAGCCGTGCCTCCTCGTCTCCGAGGGCGCCGATCTCGCGGAGGAACGCGCCCACCGCCCGGCCCAGTTCGAGCGGCCTGCCCAGCTGGTCGCCCTTCCAGAACGGCAGCCGGCCCGGCGCGCCGGGCGCGGGGGTGACGAGCACCCGGTCCCGGGTGATGTCCTCGATCCGCCACGAGGTGGTGCCGAGCGTGAACACGTCGCCCACCCGTGACTCGTACACCATCTCCTCGTCCAGTTCCCCGACCCGGCCCCCGCCCTTCTTGGGGTCCGAGCCCGCCAGGAACACGCCGAACAGGCCCCGGTCGGGGATCGTGCCGCCCGAGGTGACGGCGAGCCGCTGCGCACCCGGCCGACCCGTGACCGTCCCGGCCACCCGGTCCCAGACCACGCGCGGGCGCAGCTCGGCGAAGGCGTCCGACGGATACCGGCCCGCCAGCATGTCGAGGACGCCCGTGAACGCCGACTCGGGCAGCGAGGCGAACGGTGCCGCCCGGCGCACCAGCGCGAGCAGGTCGTCCGCCTGCCAGGTGTCGAGGGCGACCGTCGCGACCAGTTGCTGCGCGAGCACGTCCAGCGGGTTGGCGGGAATCCGCAGGGACTCGATCGCCCCCGCGCGCATCCGCTCGGTGACCACGGCCGCCTGCACCAGGTCGCCCCGGTACTTGGGGAAGACCACGCCGGTGGAGACCGCGCCGACCTGGTGGCCGGCGCGGCCCACCCGCTGGAGCCCGGAGGCCACCGAGGGCGGTGACTCGACCTGCACGACCAGGTCGACCGCGCCCATGTCGATGCCCAGCTCCAGGCTGGAGGTGGCCACGACGGCGGGCAGCCGGCCCGCCTTCAGGTCCTCCTCCACCTGGGCGCGCTGCTCCTTCGAGACCGAGCCGTGGTGGGCCCGGGCGAGCAGCGGTGGAGCGCCCTGCGCCGCTCCCGACTGGGCCATGACCTCGGCCGGAGGGGCTCCCTCGGGCAGGGGCTCGCCGGTCGCCCGTTCGTACGCGATCTCGTTGAGCCGGTTGCACAGGCGCTCGGCGAGGCGGCGTGAGTTGGCGAAGACGATGGTGGAGCGGTGGGCCTGGACGAGATCGGCGATCCGTTCCTCGACGTGCGGCCAGATCGACGGCTTGTCGCCGCCCTCCTTGCCCTCGGAGGCCGGGGAACCGCCCAACTCGCCCATGTCCTCGACGGGGACGACGACGGAGAGGTCGAACTCCTTGCCCGAAGGCGGCTGCACGATCTCCACGGCCCTCCCGGGGGAGAGGTAGCGGGCCACCTCCTCGACCGGTCGGACCGTGGCCGAGAGGCCGATCCGGCGTGCCGGGCGGGGCAGCAGCTCGTCGAGCCGTTCCAGGGAGAGCGCCAGGTGCGCGCCCCGCTTCGTGCCCGCGACCGCGTGGACCTCGTCCAGGATGACCGTCTCCACGCCCGTCAGGGCCTCGCGCGCGGCGGAGGTCAGCATCAGGAACAGGGACTCGGGGGTGGTGATCAGGATGTCCGGCGGCCGGGTCGCGAGCGTCCGGCGTTCGGCGGCGGGGGTGTCGCCGGAGCGGATGCCGACCCGGATGTCCGGCTCGGGCAGCCCGAGCCGGACCGACTCCTGGCGGATGCCGGTCAGCGGGGAGCGCAGGTTCCGCTCGACGTCCACGGCGAGCGCCTTCAGCGGGGACACGTAGAGCACCCGGCAGCGCTTGACCGCCTCGGCGGGCGGCGGGGAGGACGCCAGCCGGTCGAGGGAGGCGAGGAAGGCCGCCAGCGTCTTGCCCGAGCCGGTCGGGGCGACGACGAGGACGTCGGAGCCCGCCCCGATGGCCTTCCAGGCGCCCTCCTGCGCCGCCGTGGGCGCGTCGAAGGCCCCGGTGAACCAACCACGGGTGGCGGGTGAGAACGAGTCGAGCGCGGACCTGACCATGCCCCCCATCCTGCACCCGGCCACCGACAGTCGCCCGGACCTGTGGAAAACAGCCTGTGGAAAACGACCTGCGGGCCGGGCCCGCGAGAACCGCCCGGACGGGCGCCGGCGGGAACGACCGGGGTTTCCCGGCCGGGGGCTTCCGGGCCGCCCCCCGCTCGACGCCGGGACGCCGTTCCGGCGCGCGGCCCTCAATCGAGGGGACGGCCGTGCGCGCGGAGGGTGCGCAGCGCCTCCACGGTGGCGATCGGGCGCCACTCCAGAGCCGGACCGGGCGCCCAGGCGCGCCGGCGGGCGGGCCAGCCGCCGTCCTCCTCCTGGTCGGCCGCGAGCCGGTCCAGGGACCGGGCCGTCTCCTCCTGCGTGAACCAGCGCGCGGCCAGCGAGTCCGGCACGCGCGCGTAGTCGTGCGGGAAGTGGTGCTCCCCGGGTGCGTGCCCCTCCGCCGCCGGGTAGTCCTCGGGCCGGTCCGGGTCGAGGACGGCGAGCCCCCGCTCCCGGACGAGCCGGCCGAGCCGGTCGGCGGCCGCCTCCGCGCGCGGGCGGTCGGGGGCCCCGTCGAGGAAGGCGACGGCCGCCCGGACCTCGTACGGGTGGGACTCCTCCAGGTTCTCCACGGCCGACCAGCAGAACTCGGTAGCCCGGAACAGCCACGCGTGCCACACCTGGTTGCGGTGCAGCAGCCCGACCACCGGGCCGGTCGAGAGCAGCGCGCTCGGCGGGGAGTCGACGACCGGGAGGAAGGGCGCCGAGGGGTGGCCGTGCTGGGACGGGTGGATCGCGGGGAGCGCCCCGTCGTGCGTGGACACCGCCGTGAGGTAGCGGCAGATCCGCTCGATCCGGGGTCCGCCGCAGCGTCCGACGGAGTCCAGGACCCGCAGGGCGTGCGCGGTGTGCAGCGGCTGGCTGACGGGTCCGCGCAGGTCCGGTTCGAGCGCGTGACCGTAGCCGCCGTCCTCGTTGAGGTACGCGGTGAGGGCCGTCTCGACCTGGTCCGCGCCACCGCGCCGGAAGTGGTAGGCGAACCGGCGCTGTTCGAGGATCCGGGCCGTCAGCCAGACGAAACGCTCGGCGCGGGCCAGAGGGGTCGAGGACGGGGAGGGAGGGGTGGTTTCCGCCATGCTCCGACCGTAGGGCGGAAAGCCGTGGTGAGAGGGCCCATGAGGCGGTCTGCACTCTTGGGGGCGGGATACTGGGGTCATGCGGTTGACGATTTTCTGGGAGCGGATGGCCGATCACTTCGGCGCGTCGTACGCCGAGTCCTTCGCGCGCGACCACGTGATGT
Source organism: Streptomyces sp. NPDC001744 (assembly GCF_042892575.1). Lineage (NCBI taxonomy): Bacteria > Bacillati > Actinomycetota > Actinomycetes > Kitasatosporales > Streptomycetaceae > Streptomyces > Streptomyces sp. NPDC001744. Next base: position 176,395 of record NZ_JBIAUG010000012.1, on the reverse strand, counting down.
CGGAGCTCGGGGGCCGGACCGTACGGGAGGCGCTGGACGCCGGCTGGGAGGCGAAGGACGTGTGGCGCGCCGTCTGCGCGGCCGTCGACGTGCCCGCCGACAAACGCTGAGGGGCCGCCCCCGGTGTGCGGGAGCCGGATCGCGCCCGGAGGCGCGCGGCGGAAGGGCCGGAGGTGAACGGGGGAGGGCGACGAAGCGACCCCCGGTGTGACGGGAGCCGTACGGCGGGGCACCCGGCGGGGATGCGCGGGGTCCCGGGCGGAACGCCGGCGCGGTGCGCGAGACTGGCGGGGTGGCCCCGACTGACGACAGCGACGACATCACCCCTCCCGACACGCCCGCCGAGCCCGGTGGGCCCCGGCCGTCCGGCGTGAGCGACGCGGCGGTTCCCCCGGTCCCGGCCCCCGGGACCGGGAAGGGCGTCGCCGCGGGCACGTCCCCCGCCCCGGGGGCCGCGTCTCCGGGCCCCGCCGCCACGGCGCCCCCGGCGGGCTCCGAGCGGATGCCCCGCTGGCTGCCCCGCGCGCTGGTCCTGGCCCTCGCCCTCTACGCCTGCTTCCGGCTGGGCGACTGGGCCTTCCACCAGCTCATCGGCCTCCTCGTCAACATCCTCCTGGCCTTCTTCCTCGCCCTCGCCATCGAGCCGGCGGTCGGGCGCATGGCCGCACGCGGGATGCGCCGGGGCCTCGCCACCTTCCTCGTCTTCCTCGCCGTCCTGGTCTTCGGCGCCGGCTTCGTCTTCCTCCTGGGGTCGATGCTCGCCGGACAGATCATCGACATCGTCGAGAACTTCCCCAAGTACCTCGACTCGCTGATCAAGTGGATCAACGACAGCTTCCACACGGACCTGTCGCGGGTCGAGGTCCAGGACAGCCTGCTCCGCTCCGGCTGGCTGCAGAAGTACGTGCAGAACAGCGCGTCCGGGGTCCTCGACGTCTCCGCCACCGTCCTCGGCGGTCTGTTCCGGCTCCTCACGATCTTCCTGTTCTCGTTCTACTTCGCGGCCGACGGACCCCGGCTGCGGCGCGCGCTCTGCTCCGTCCTGCCGCCCGCCCGGCAGGCCGAGGTGCTGAGGGCGTGGGAGATCGCGGTCGACAAGACCGGCGGCTACCTCTACTCGCGCGGTCTGATGGCCCTCGTCTCGGGCATCGCGCACTTCGTGCTCTTCGAGATCCTGGACGTGCCGTACGCCCCGGCGCTCGCCGTGTGGGTCGGCCTGGTCTCGCAGTTCATCCCGACCATCGGCACCTACCTGGCCGGTGCCCTGCCGATGCTGATCGCCTTCACCGTCAACCCCTGGTACGCGGTGTGGGTGCTCGGCTTCGTCGTGGTCTACCAGCAGTTCGAGAACTACGTCCTCCAGCCGAAGCTCACCTCGAAGACCGTGGACATCCACCCGGCGGTGGCCTTCGGCTCGGTCATCGCGGGGACGGCGCTGCTCGGCGCCGTCGGCGCGCTGATCGCCATTCCGGCCGTCGCCACCCTGCAGGCGTTCCTGGGCGCCTACGTGAAGCGGTACGACGTGATGGACGACCCGCGCGTCCACGGCCACCGCAGGTACGGCGAGGCGGTGGTCGCCCGGCTGCAGAAGGCCCTCCAGCACAAGAAGGAGTCCGCTCCGGAGGACTCCTGACCCGGCGGCGGTGCCTCCGTGCCCATGCCGTGTACGCGCCCGTGCCGCCGGGCCGGTGGCCGCAAGGGAACCGGCCCTCCCCGGTCCTTCCGGAGCGGTCCCGGGCGGTCGGACCGCGTTCCCTACGGCCCCGCGTGGCACGCTTGACACTAAAATCGAACATACATTCTTATGGGAGTCCGGGCCTTGGAATCACGGGGTTGCAGCGGAGTTGTCCACAGGCCGGGCGGGAGCGCGAGGCCCATTGTCAGTGGCAGGGGTTAGCGTCTTTCACATGAAGCGATCGACTCAAGCAAACCGGGTGGAACCCATGGCAGGAACCGACCGCGAGAAGGCGCTCGACGCCGCGCTCGCACAGATTGAACGCCAATTCGGCAAGGGCGCGGTCATGCGCATGGGTGACCGCACCCAGGAGCCGATCGAGGTGATCTCCACCGGATCGACCGCCCTGGACGTCGCCCTCGGCGTCGGCGGGCTGCCGCGCGGCCGTGTCGTGGAGATCTACGGACCGGAGTCCTCCGGCAAGACGACCCTGACCCTGCACGCCGTCGCGAACGCGCAGAAGGCCGGCGGCCAGGTCGCCTTCGTGGACGCCGAGCACGCCCTCGACCCCGAGTACGCCAAGAAGCTCGGCGTCGACATCGACAACCTCATCCTGTCCCAGCCGGACAACGGTGAGCAGGCCCTCGAGATCGTCGACATGCTGGTCCGCTCCGGCGCCCTCGACCTGATCGTCATCGACTCCGTCGCCGCGCTCGTCCCGCGCGCGGAGATCGAGGGCGAGATGGGCGACTCGCACGTCGGCCTCCAGGCCCGACTGATGAGCCAGGCCCTCCGCAAGATCACCAGCGCGCTCAACCAGTCCAAGACCACCGCGATCTTCATCAACCAGCTCCGCGAGAAGATCGGCGTGATGTTCGGCTCGCCGGAGACCACGACCGGTGGCCGCGCCCTGAAGTTCTACGCCTCGGTGCGCCTCGACATCCGCCGCATCGAGACCCTCAAGGACGGCACGGACGCGGTCGGCAACCGCACCCGCGTCAAGGTCGTCAAGAACAAGGTCGCGCCGCCCTTCAAGCAGGCGGAGTTCGACATCCTCTACGGCCAGGGCATCAGCCGCGAGGGCGGCCTGATCGACATGGGCGTGGAGCACGGCTTCGTCCGCAAGGCGGGTGCCTGGTACACCTACGAGGGCGACCAGCTCGGCCAGGGCAAGGAGAACGCCCGCAACTTCCTGAAGGACAACCCCGACCTCGCCAACGAGATCGAGAAGAAGATCAAGGAGAAGCTGGGCGTCGGTGTCCGGCCCGAGACCCTGCCGACCGAGCCGGGCGCGGACGCGGCGGGCGCGGACGCGACCGGTGCGGACGACGCCGCCAAGAGCGTCCCGGCAGCCGCCGCGAAGACCGTGAAGGCGACCAAGGCCACCGCGGTCAAGAGCTGAACCGGTGACCGGTCGCACCGAATGGCCGGGTGACGGCCCCGACTCGTCGAGGGCCGAGAAGGAGCCGTCACCTCAGGAACCGGCTGAGCGGGCGCGCGCGATCTGCCTGCGCCTGCTCACCGGGACCCCCCGCACGCGCAAGCAACTGGCCGACGCGTTGCGCAAGCGGGAGATCCCCGACGAGGTGGCGGAGGAAGTGCTCTCGCGCTTCGAGGACGTCGGCCTCATCGACGACGCGGCCTTCGCGGGCGCCTGGGTGGAGTCCCGTCACCACGGCCGGGGCCTCGCCCGGCGGGCCCTCGCCCGGGAGCTGCGTACCAAGGGCGTCGAGCCCGCCCTCGTCCAGGAAGCGGTGGACCGGCTCGACTCCGAGCAGGAGGAGGTCACGGCGCGCGAACTCGTGGCCCGCAAGCTGCGTGCCACCCGCGGTCTGGACCGCGACCGGCGGCTGCGGCGGCTCGCCGGCATGCTCGCCCGCAAGGGGTACCCCGAAGGCATGGCCCTGCGCGTCGTCCGCCAGGCTCTGGAAGCGGAGGGCGAGGACACCGACGGGCTGGACGAGCCCTTTTGATGTCGCCCTGAGACGGGGGAGGGCGGGAGGCCCCGGCCGGGGGAGCGTTCTGCCGCCTGCCGCCTGCCGCCTGCCGCCTGCCGCTGCCCTGCCGCCCTCTCCGCCGTACTGTCCGGGGCGAGGGGGTCCGCCCGGGACAGCACGGCGGAGTGGGCCGACGGCAGGGCCCGGGGACAGGAACCGACGGCAGGTTCGACGGCCCGGGACGCAGCTGTCAGGACGCGACGGTCTGGATGCGGTGGCATGGCGCGACATGCGGTGGCATGGTGCGGCGGCCGTCGACCGGCGACCGGATCTCGTGAGGTCCGGCGGCGTTCTCGCCGCCCCCCGTCCCCGCCGCCGCGCTCGGTCCGCTTTCCTTCCCGTTGCGGTTTCCGTTCCCGTTCCCGTTCCGTTGCCGTCAGCGGCGGAAGGGCGGGAGCAGGACCGGGAGGCCCGCGGCCTTCCACGCCTGGAAGCCGCCGATGAGATCGGTCGCCCGGTGGAGACCCAGGCGGCGCAGGGACTCGACCGCGAGGGAGGAGGCGTAGCCCTCATTGCAGAAGACGACCACCCGCAGGTCGTGGCTGTCGGCCTCCGCCGCACGGTGACTGCCCAGCGGGTCGAGCCGCCACTCCAGCTCGTTGCGCTCCACGACGAGCGCGCCCGGGACCAGGCCGTCCCGTTCCCGCAGGGCCGCGTAGCGCGTGTCCACCAGGAGGGCGTCCCCCGCCCCGTACGCCTCGTACGCGGCCCGGGGGCCGATCCGGTCGAGGCCCGACCTGACCCGTTCCAGAAGGACGTCGATGCCCACGTGCTCGCCGCTCACCGCCAGTCCTCCGGACGCTCGACCTGCTCCAGACGGAGCACCGCGCCCGTCCGGCTGAAACGCCGGATCAGCGGGAGCGGCGGATGGTAGACGTGCACCGACACCGCGTGGGTGTCCTGTGACTCGTTGAACACCTCGTGCACGTGGTGGCGACCGAAGGCCCGCCCCACGCCCGTCCCGAGCCGGCGGGAGCGGTCGACCCCGCCGGTCAGTTCCAGGGTCTTCCAGCCGCTCGTCGGCAACCGGACCGCGAGCGCGTTCTCGGTCAGCGTGCCGCGCGCGGTGGCGAAGGCGCCCCGCGACTCGGCGTGGTCGTGCCAGCCGGTACCGGTGCCGGGGGGCCAGCCGATGAGCCATGCCTCGCTGCCGCCGGGGCCGTCGAGCCGTACCCAGGTGCGGCCCTCGGGGTCGAGCGGCAGGGCGGAGACCAGGTCCTGGTCGGCGGCCGTACGCCGGACGAACTCCAGGAGTTCGTCCGCTGTCGGAGCTGTCGGAGCTGTCGGAGCGGGGGCAGGGGAAGAAAGGGAGGTGGCGGCGGGGACGCCGCGTACGGGCGGGGGGAAGGCGACGTGCTGGGACACGGGTGACCGTCCTGGGGTTCGCGAAGGGCGCGCGGCGGCACACGGCGCACACGGACCCGTGTCGGTGCGCGGAGGGCGACGGGACACGGACGGGCGGCGGGGCGCGCGGGGGAGAGGAGCGAGATCAGCGGGACGGACGACACACGCAGCCCGCATAGCGGAGGAGGTCCACATGGACCCTCCGCCACAGGCGCGCATCGGTGTCGGTCACGTTCCGGAGTACACCACGCGGCCCCGGCGGAATCAATGCGTGTCCGCCGTGCGGTCGCTCCCCACGGCCGCTTCGGGGGACACGCCGGAACCCTCCCCGTCGCCGTTTCTTCCGCCGTCACCCTCCCCGGCGTCACTTCCTCCGCCGGCGCTCTCCCCGTCGGCGACCGAGCCGCCGCGCACCGCGTCCGCCGCCGCGTACAGCTCCTCGGGGCGGACCCCGGAGAAGGAGGCCACGAGGTGCCCGTCGGGCCGCACCAGCAGGACGGCGTGGGCGGGGGCGCCCGGGTACGCCTCCGTCACCAGGACCTCGGCCTTCACGGGGAGGGCGCGGACGGCCTCTTCGAGGCGGGGCATCACCCCGGCGGTCCGCCAGTGGCGCCGGTCCCACACGCCGGTGCCGGGGGCGACCAGGACGACCAGGAGAAGGCCCCGCCCGAGCCGGTCCCGGAGCCGTACGGTCGTGCCGTCGGGGGCGGTCACGTGGACGTCCTCGACCGGGGCGCCCGGCGGGGTGCCGACCGGGGCCCAGCCCTCGGTGTACGGGGGCGCGAGGGGGGAGTGCGGGTACGCGGGGGGCGCGCCGAGCGGCCCGCGCCCCACGTGGCCGTCGGTCAACAGGGCGTCGTGACCGCGCGCGGCTCCCGGGAGGTAGGTCCGCAGCCCCCCGCCGCCGCGCAGCACCGGCAGGGACTGGTCCGCCGCCCGCAGTCGGGTGGCGACGGCCGCCCGCCGTTCGCTCTGGTAGCTGTCGAGCAGCCGGTCCGAGCCGCCGTGGTGCCAGGTCAGGGCGAGTTTCCAGGCGAGGTTGTCCACGTCCCGGAACCCCTCGTCGAGCCCCTGCGTGCCGACCGCGCCGAGCAGGTGCGCCGCGTCCCCGGCGAGGAGCACCCGGTCGACCCGCCAGCGGCGGGCGAGCCGGTGGTGCAGCGTGTACACCCCGGTGTCGATGAGTTCGTACGGCGGCGTCACCCCGTCGCACCAGCCGGCCAGGGTCTCGCGGACGCGGGCGATCAGCGCGTCCGGGGTGACCAGGTCGCCGCGGGGCGGCAGCAGCCAGTCGATCCGCCACACCCCGTCGGGCAGCGGGCGCGCGCCGATCTCCTCGGCGGCGCCGCGCCAGGCGGGCTGACGGTGCAACAGGGCCTCGCCGGGCCAGGGGAGTTCGGTGCGCAGGGCGGCGACGGCGTGCCGTTCCACCGCCGTGCGGCCCGGGAAACGGATGCCGAGCAGCTTGCGCACGGTCGAGCGGGCGCCGTCGCAGCCGACGAGGTGACTGCCGCGCCACCAGGTGCCCGCCGGGCCCCGGGTGTGGGCGACGACCCCGTCCCGGTCCTGCTCGACGGAGTCGAGCCGGGCCCCGGTGACGAGCCGGACCAGTTCCTGTCCGGCGACGGCGGCGCGCAGTCCGCGCGCCAGGGCGTGCTGGGGGATGTGCAGCGGGGCGGCCGGGGCCGCGGGCGCGGCGGGGTCCTCGGACCACTCCTCCGTACCGCCGAGCCCCAGGTCGAGGTCCAGCCGGCGCACCACCTGGCGGCGGCGCATGCCGCGCCAGCCGATCCAGCGGACGCCCTCGTCACGGAGGGTCGTGCAGCCGAGGCGTTCGACCATGGCGGCCATGTCGGCGCGCAGGACGACGCTCCGCGCCGGGCGGGGCTCCTCCTTGCCGGAGCCCTCGTCGAGGACGACGCTGGGCACGCCCTGGGCGGCGAGCGCGAGGGAGAGCGCGAGACCGACCGGCCCCGCGCCCACGATGATCACCGGGTCCACGGCGCGGCTCCTGAAGGCCGGACGGTCATGAGGGCAGCACACCTGAGTGTGGCACGAACCCGGTGCTTGATCACAGAACGTATGCAACCCACTGAGAGTGCCCGCGTCAAGCGACGGGTGTCCGCGTCAGGCGTCGGGGTGCTTGCGCCGGGGGAAGGAGCGTGGTGAGCCCCGCACGGGGTGACGGACGCGGTCCGTCACCCCGTGCGAAAGGGCGGGCCCGGCGCGGTCGGCGCGATGCCGGTACCGCGCCGGCCCGCCCCACCGTTCCGGGCCCCGTCACGGGGGCGGGCGAACGCCTCGCGGGATTCGCCGGGCCCCCCTTCCGGCATCAGGCGCCGCTCGTGGCCTCCGCCGGGGTCTCGCCGGTCTTCACGACGGCGCTCTTGGTTACGCCGGACGTCTTCCGGCCCTGCCGCAGCCGCTGTTCGAGCCGGCTCGCGAAGGTGGTGAGGGCGAAGTTGAGGCCGATGAAGATCAGCGCGATGACCGTGAAGGTGGCGATCGTGTTGGCGCCGTAGTTGGCGGTGATCTGCCGGTTCTGGCTGAGCAGTTCCGGGAAACCGAGCAGGGCGCCGCCGAGCGCGGTGTCCTTGACGATCACGACGAGCTGGCTGACCAGGGCCGGCAGCATGACGGTCACGGCCTGCGGGAGCAGGACGTACACCATGGTCTGGCCCTTGCGCATGCCGAGTGCGACGGCCGCGTCGCCCTGGCCCCGGGGCAGCGAGAGGACGCCGGCCCGGACGACCTCGGCGATGACCGAGGCGTTGTAGAGCACCAGGCCGGTGACGACCGCGTACAGCGGACGGAAGTCGGAGCTGACCGTCGTGAACTCCCGGTAGATCGCGCTCGCGAACATCATCAGGAGCAGCACCGGGATGGCGCGGAAGAACTCCACGACCACGCCGACGGGCACCCGCACCCAGCGGTGGTCCGAGAGCCGGCCGATGCCGAGGAGGGCGCCGAGCGGCAGCGCGATCAGGATGGAGAGCGCGGCGGCCTTGAGGGTCTCGACCAGACCCGGCAGCAGGTACGTCGTCCAGACCCGGGAGTCGGTGACGAACGGGCTCCACTTGTCGGCCGACAGCTGGCCCTTCTCGGCCAGGGCGGAGAGCACCCACCAGGTCAGCAGGGCGAGGACGGCGACGAAGCCGACCGTGTAGAGGACGTTGCGCCGCTTGGCGCGCGGGCCGGGGGTGTCGTACAGGACGGAAGTCATCGCTTCACCGCCAGTCGCTTGGCCGCCCAGCCCAGGACCAGGCCGGTGGGGAGGGTGAGGACGATGAAACCGAACGCGAACACGGCGAAGACCGCGAAGAGCGCGTCGGCCTCGTTCTCGATCATCTCCTTCATCAGGAACGCCGCCTCTGCGGCGCTGATGGCCGCCGCCACGGTGGTGTTCTTGGTGAGGGCGATGAGGACGTTGGCGAGCGGGGTCACCACGGCGCGGAAGGCTTGCGGGAGCACCACCAGGGTGAGGACCTGGAAGAAGCTCAGGCCCAGCGCGCGGGCGGCCTCGGCCTGGCCGGGCGGGACGGTGTTGATGCCGGAGCGCAGCGCCTCGCAGACGAAGGTGCCGGTGTACGCGATCAGTCCGAGGACCGAGAGCCGGAAACCGATCTCCTTGAAGTCGGAACCGCCGAGTGTGACCCCGAGAGTCTGGTTGAGACCCAGCGAACAGGCCACGATGACCACGGTCAGCGGGGTGTTCCGGACGAAGTTGACGTACGCGGTGCCGAAGCCCCGCATGAGCGGAACCGGGCTGACCCGCATGGCGACCAGGGCGGTACCCCAGATCAGTGAGCCGATCGCCGAGTAGAAGGCGAGTTTCGCCGTCACCCAGAAGGCGCCGAGCAGGTCGTACTGCCCGGAATCAAGAAAGTCGAACACGATGCCCCGCGCTCTCCCCTGGTGGTCGGTCGGTGTGGAGGCCGCCGCGAGGGCGGCGGCCGGTGCCCGCGCGACGGCCGTCCCGCACGGGGGAGGCCGTCACGATGGGGGCGGGGTGGGTCAGTTCTCGACCTTCGGCGCGGGCTCGGACTTGTAGCCGGAGGGGCCGAAGTGCTCCTTGACGAGCTTCTCCCAGGTGCCGTCGGAGACCATCTTCTCCAGCGCCTTGTTGATCTTGCCGCGCAGCTCGGCGTCGCCCTTCTTGAGGCCGATGCCGTACTTCTCGTCGCTCATGCGCAGGCCGGCGAGCTTGAACTTGCCCTGGTGCTCCTTCTGCGAGGCGTAGCCCGCGAGGATGGAGTCGTCGGTGGTGAGGGCGTCGACGGCCTTGTTCTCCAGGCCGGTCAGGCACTCGGAGTAGCCGCCGAGCTGCTGGAGGTCGGCATTCGGGGCCAGCTTGGCCTTCACGTTCTGCGCGGAGGTAGAGCCGGTGACCGAGCAGAGCTTCTTGGAGTTGAGGTCCTCGACCTTGGTGATCGAGGTGTCGTCGGCGCGCACGAGCAGGTCCTGGTGGGCCAGGAAGTACGGGCCGGCGAAGTCGACCTCCTTCTTGCGCTTCTCGTTGATCGAGTAACTGGCGACGATGAACTTCACGTCGCCGTTCTTGATCAGGTTCTCGCGCTCGGCGCTCGGCGCCTGCTTGAAGTTGATCTTGTCCTCGGCGTAACCGAGCTCCTTGGCCACGTACCGGGCCACATCGACGTCGAAACCGGCGTACTTGCCGTCCGGGGTCTTCAGGCCCAGGCCCGGCTGGTCGAACTTGATGCCGACGGTGATCTTGTCGCCGTTGCTCCCGGAGTCGGACCCGCCACCACAGGCCGTCGCGGTCAGCGCGAGCAGGACGACGGCCGCGGCGGCGGCGGAGGTGTTGCGAAGCTTCATCGAGGAAAGTCCCTTGGCTAGGCGTGAGTGGGGAAGAATAGGCCCGAACTCGCTCAGTGGTGAAGGATCTTGGAGAGGAAGTCCTTGGCGCGATCGCTGCGCGGGTTGCTGAAGAACTCCTCGGGCGACGCCTGCTCGACGATCTTCCCGTCCGCCATGAAGACGACCCGGTTGGCGGCGGAGCGCGCGAAGCCCATCTCGTGGGTCACGACCACCATCGTCATGCCCTCCTGGGCCAGCTGCTGCATGACCTCCAGGACCTCGTTGATCATCTCGGGGTCCAGCGCCGAGGTCGGCTCGTCGAAGAGCATGACCTTCGGGTCCATCGCCAGCGCGCGGGCGATCGCCACGCGCTGCTGCTGACCGCCGGAGAGCTGGGCGGGGTACTTGTCCGCCTGGGTGCCGACGCCCACCCGGTCGAGCAGGGCGCGGGCCTTGGCCGCGGCGGCCGTCTTCTCCGTACCGCGGACCTTGATCTGCCCCAGCATCACGTTCTCGAGCACGGTCTTGTGCGAGAACAGGTTGAACGACTGGAAGACCATGCCGACGTCGGACCGCAGCCGGGCGAGCTCCTTGCCCTCCTGCGGCAGCGGCTTGCCGTCGATGGTGATGGTGCCGGAGTCGATGCTCTCCAGCCGGTTGATCGTGCGGCACAGCGTCGACTTGCCGGACCCCGAGGGCCCGATGACGACCACGACCTCGCCGCGGGTGATCGTCAGATCGATGTCCTGGAGGACATGCAGTGCGCCGAAGTGCTTGTTCACGTCGGACAGTACGACCAGGTCGTCCGCGGCACGCGGGGCGTTCTCCGGACCCTTGGACACTGACTCTCCGCTCATCGGCCTCTTGCTCCGTCCTCCTCGGTTGGGGAGGACACTAGAGAGCGGGTGTGACGAGCGTCATCACATCTGAGCGGAAATTGAGGATAACGATCCGGCCGCGAGCGGGCACGGCGTGTGAAGACGGCGCCGCCGGCCGCCCCGGACGCGCCGCGCGGGCGTCTCCGTCACGGAGGGAGACTCGGCCGCGGCGCCGATGAACGGTGTTCATGCCCCGGTACCACCTGATACACAGAGAGCCGTCACCCGGCGCGAACGTCCGGGGGCGCGCAGGAAACCGAAGAAGAAGCCGCAGAACCCGCAGAGCCCGTAGAGGCCGCGGAACCCGGAAAGGACGGAGGAGGTACGCATGCGACTGCTGCTCGTGGAGGACGACGACCACGTCGCCGCCGCCCTCTCCGCGATCCTCGCCCGGCACGGCTTCAGCGTCACCCACGCGCGCAACGGCGAGGAGGCGCTCCAGGCCGTCCTGCCCACCGCGCAGGGGGAGCGCCCCTCCTACGGCGTGATCCTGCTCGACCTCGGCCTGCCCGACCAGGACGGCTACCAGGTCTGCGGCCGCATCCGGAAGCTCACCACCACCCCGGTGATCATGGTGACCGCGCGCGGGGACGTGCGCTCCCGCATCCACGGGCTCAACCTCGGCGCCGACGACTACGTCGTCAAGCCCTACGACCCCGGCGAGCTCCTCGCCCGCATCCACGCCGTCAGCCGGCGCAGTACCGGGCCCGAAGAGGCGTCCGGCGGCGCGGGAGCCACCGACGGCACTTTGCTGCGGCTCGGCTCCGTCACCGTCGAGCTGCCCACCCGCAGGGTCAGCGTCGACGGCGAGGGCGTCCAGCTCACCCGCAAGGAGTTCGACCTGCTCGCCCTCCTCGCCCAGCGGCCCGGAGTCGTCTTCCGCCGGGAGCAGATCATCAGCGAGGTCTGGCACACCAGTTGGGAGGGGACCGGACGCACCCTGGAGGTGCACGTCGCCTCCCTGCGCTCCAAGCTGCGGATGCCCGCCCTGATCGAGACCGTGCGGGGCGTCGGCTACCGCCTGGTCGCCCCCTCCGCGTAACCCTCCGGCGGTCCCTCCGTGCGCACTCGACTCCTTCCCCTGCTCATCGTCCTGATGGCGGGCGTCCTGCTCGCCCTCGGCTTCCCGCTCGCCGCCGCCCTCGCCGCCTCCGAACAGCAGCGGGTCGTCGTCGACCGGCTCGACGACGCCGCGCGCTTCGCCGCCCTCGCCCAGTTCGTCAGCGAGAGCGGCCCCGGCGTGGACGAGCGGCGCGTCACGCTCGGCGGTGAACTCGCCAGCTACCACGACGTGTACGACATCCGGGCCGGGGTCTTCTACCGGGGCAACCGCGCGATGGCCGCCGCCCCCGGGGACTGGGTCGTTCCGTACGACGGGGAGGGCAGGCGCGCCTTCAACGAGGCGCTGCTCGGCCGCCGCAGCCACGATCCTCCCCAGGTCTGGCCCTGGCAGGACGGTGCGCGGCTCATCGTCGCCTCCCCGGTCGTCCGGGACGGCGACGTCGTCGCCGTCGTCGTCACCGACTCGCCCACCCGGCAGCTCCGCTCCCGCATCCTGCACGGCTGGCTGCTGATCTTCGCGGGCGAGGCCGCCGCGATGCTGCTCGCCGTCGGCGCGGCCTTCCGGCTCACCGGCTGGGTGCTGCGGCCGGTCCGGGTCCTCGACGCCGTCACCCACGACATCGCCACCGGGCGGATGAACTCCCGGGTCGCCGCCGCCGGGGGCCCGCCCGAACTGCGGCGCCTGGCACGCTCGTTCAACGAGATGGCCGACAACGTGGAGGAGGCGCTCGAACAGCAGCGGGCCTTCGTCGCCGACGCCTCCCACCAACTGCGCAATCCGCTCGCGGCCCTGCTCCTGCGCATCGAGCTGCTCGCCCTGGAGCTGCCCGAGGGCAACGAGGAGATCGCCTCCGTACGGACCGAGGGCAAGCGCCTCGCCCGGGTCCTCGACGACCTCCTCGACCTGGCGCTGGCCGAGCACGCGGCGGCCGAACCGCGGCTCACCGACGTCGGCGCGCTCACCGCCGAGCGGGTCGCGTCCTGGCGGCCGGTCGCCGAGGACAAGGGAGTCGTCCTGGCGGGGGAGTGCGGCGCGGTCACGGCCTGGGCGGACCCGGTGGCCCTCTCCAGCGCCCTCGACGCGGTGATCGACAACGCGCTGAAGTTCACTCCGGCCGGGGAGCGGGTCACGGTCGGCGCGGCGCCGGACGGGGAGAACGTCACCGTCGTCGTGGCCGACCACGGCCCCGGCCTCACGGAGGAGGAACTGGGCCGTGTCGGCGACCGCTTCTGGCGCTCGGGCCGGCACCAGAACGTCAAGGGCTCCGGTCTGGGCCTCTCCATCGCGCGCGTCCTGCTGACGGCGGGCGGGGGCGGGGTGGCCTTCTCCCCGAACGAGCCGCACGGGCTCCGGGTGACGGTCACCGTCCCCCGGAACGCGCCGGCGGAGAGGGCGTAGGGGCACCGCCGGGCCCGCGTCCCCGGACCGGGGGACTTCACAGGGCCGTCGTCCCGCCGGACCGGCGCCCCCGGGTCAGGGTTTCACCGAGCGGTAGTAGCGGCGGGCGCCGTCGTGAAGTTTCAGGGGTTCCGTGTAGACGGCGGTGCGCAGGTCCACCAGCTGGGCCGGATGGACCTGGCGGCCGATCCCGTCCCTGCTCCCGATCACCGTACGGGTGAAGCCCTCCACCAGGCCCGGGTCGGCCTCCTCCGTGGTGACCAGGAGGTTCGCGACGGCCAGCGTCTCCGTCGGCCGGCCGTCCTGCGCCTTGGCGTACGCCTCGGCCGGTATCACCGCCGAGCGGTAGTGGCGGGTCGAGGCGCCGACGTCGTGCAGCCGGTCGATCAGGTCCGCGTCCAGCGGGAGCAGCCGGACGGGAAAGCGTTCGGACAGCGTCTGCACCGCCTGCGTGGGCAGCCCGCCCGACCAGAAGAAGGCGTCCAGTTCGCCGCGCTCCAGGAGTTTGGGCATCGTGTCGATGCCGGCCGGGACCGCCTTCACGTCCCGGGAGGGCGCGAGCCCCGCCGCCGCGAGGACCCGGTCGGCTATCAGCCGTACACCGGACCCGTCCTGGCCCACCCCCACCCGGAGGCCCTTCAGGTCCCGCACCCTCTGCCACGGCGCCCCCTTGCGCACCACGAGCTGCACGTAGTCGTCGTACAGCCGGGCGCAGCCCCGCAGCCGCTCGAACCCGGGCCTGCGTTCCCGCTGGTACTGGGCCACCGCGTCGGCCGTGGCGACGGTGAAGTCCGCCTCGCCCGTGGCCACCCGGGCCAGGTTCTGCTGGGAGCCCTCGCTGTCCTCGAGGGTGACCGAGACCTCGGGCAGGTCCTTGGCCAGGGAGTGTTTGAGGAGTTCCCCGTACCGCTGGTAGACGCCGGTGGGGACGCCCGTGCTGAAGGTGACCGAGCCCCTCGGGGCGGGGGAGCCGAAAGGAACCAGCCACCACACGAGGACCCCGCACACCGCGAGCAGCGCGCCCGAGGCCGCCAGAGCACGGCGGCGGGCTGCGCGGGAGAGCGAGGCGAACATGGAAGCGATCCTGCCAGCCGGCCGCCGTCCCTGGCCAGGGACGGCGAAGGTCCGGCCGGGCCCGCGACGGATCCCGACGGTTCCGTTCGGCGCCCCGGCGTCCCGGACCCGGTGACCGCCCGGCCCCTCCCGGCGTCCCGGACCGGGCGGCCGCCCGGCCACCCGGTCCCCTGACCCGGCGGCCGCCGGTCCCCGGCACGGAACCCGGAAGGGGACCCCTTCCGGACCGCCTACCCTGGACGCATGACGAGCAGCAGCGACCGGAGCACCGCAGTGAGCGTTGACGGCACCAAGACCTACGAGATCCGCACCTACGGGTGCCAGATGAACGTCCACGACTCCGAGCGGCTCTCCGGTCTGCTGGAGGAGGCGGGTTACGTACGGGCGCCCAAGGGCGCCGACGGCGACGCCGACGTCGTCGTCTTCAACACGTGCGCGGTCCGTGAGAACGCCGACAACAAGCTGTACGGCAACCTCGGCCGGCTCGCCCCCATGAAGACCGTCCGTCCGGGCATGCAGATCGCCGTCGGCGGCTGCCTCGCCCAGAAGGACCGCGACACCATCGTCAAGAAGGCCCCGTGGGTCGACGTGGTCTTCGGCACGCACAACATCGGCAAGCTGCCGGTCCTCCTGGAGCGCGCCCGCGTCCAGGAGGAGGCGCAGATCGAGATCGCCGAGTCCCTGGAGGCGTTCCCCTCCACGCTGCCGACCCGCCGCGAGTCCGCGTACGCCGCCTGGGTCTCGATCTCCGTCGGCTGCAACAACACCTGCACCTTCTGCATCGTCCCGGCCCTGCGCGGCAAGGAGGAGGACCGCCGGCCCGGCGACATCCTCGCCGAGATCGAGGCGCTGGTCGCCGAGGGCGTCTCCGAGATCACCCTGCTCGGCCAGAACGTCAACGCGTACGGCTCCGACCTGGGCGACCGCGAGGCGTTCTCCAAGCTGCTGCGCGCCTGCGGGGGGATCGAGGGCCTGGAGAGGGTCCGCTTCACCTCCCCGCACCCCCGCGACTTCACCGACGACGTGATCGCCGCGATGGCCGAGACCCCGAACGTCATGCCGCAGCTGCACATGCCGCTGCAGTCCGGCTCGGACGCGATCCTCCGGGCGATGCGCCGGTCCTACCGGCAGGAGCGCTTCCTCGGCATCCTGGAGAAGGTCCGGGCGGCGATCCCGCACGCGGCCATCTCCACCGACATCATCGTGGGCTTCCCCGGCGAGACCGAGGAGGACTTCGAGGAGACGATGCACACCGTCCGCGAGGCCCGCTTCGCGAACGCCTTCACCTTCCAGTACTCCAAGCGCCCCGGGACCCCGGCGGCCGAGATGGAGGGGCAGATCCCCAAGGAGGTCGTGCAGGAGCGCTACATGCGGCTCGTCGCGCTCCAGGAGGAGATCTCCTGGGAGGAGAACAAGAAGCAGGTCGGCCGCGTCCTGGAGGTCATGGTCGCCGAGGGCGAGGGCCGCAAGGACGGCGCCACCGACCGCCTCTCGGGCCGCGCCCCCGACAACCGGCTCGTCCACTTCACCAAGCCGGACGAGGACGTGCGCCCCGGTGACGTCGTGACCGTCGGGATCACCTACGCCGCCCCGCACCACCTCCTGGCCGAGGGGCCGGCCGTGTCGGTGCGCCGCACCCGCGCGGGCGACGCCTGGGAGAAGCGCACCGCCGAGAAGCCGAAGGGCGTCCTCCTCGGCCTCCCGAAGATCGGCGTCCCGGCGCCCCTCCCGGCGGCCGAGGTTCCGGCCTGCGGGACCCACTGACCCCGGCGAACCACCCCGGCGAACCACCCCGGCGGCCGTCGCGAGGCGCCGTCCCTCCGTGAACCCGGCCGCCCCCGGACGGCGCGGACCGGGAGCAGTAAGGTGCGGATCATGCTTGTCGCCGCAGCCGTCTGTCCCTGTCCGCCGCTTCTCGTGCCCGAGGTCGCGACCGGCGCCGCTCCCGAACTGGACGCCGCGCGAGCGGCCTGCGCGGACGCCGTGGGGGCGCTCGCCGCCGCGCGTCCGGACCGGCTGTACGTGGTCGGTCCCGCCGCCGAGGGCACGGAGGGCGTCTTCCCGTCCGGCACCACGGGCTCCTTCGCGGGCTTCGGCGTCGAGCTCTCCGTACGGCTCGGCGACACCCCCCTGGCGGTCGACGCCGACCGGCCCCTGCCCGCTTCCCTCGCCGTCGGGGCCTGGCTCCTCGGCCGGGCCGACTGGGCCGGCGTGCCCGTGGACGGCCTGGGCGTGGCCGAGTCGGCCGACGCCGACCTCTGCGCCGGGGCCGGGCGCGCCCTCGCCGCCTCCGCCGAGCGCGTCGCCCTCCTCGTGATGGGCGACGGCAGCGCCTGCCGGACCGTGAAGGCCCCCGGCTACCTGGACGAGCGGGCCGCGGACTTCGACGCGGAGGCCGTCCGGGCGCTGGGCGGCGCCGACGGACCCGCGCTGCTCGCCCTCGACGCCCGGCTCGCCCGCGAACTGAAAGCGGCGGGCCGGGCGCCCTGGCAGGTCCTCGCCGGCGCCGCCGAGGGAGCCGGTCTCGGCGGCCGGATCCTCCACGAGGACGCCCCTTACGGGGTGGAGTACGTCGTCGCCGTCTGGTCCTAGGGGCCGACAAGAACCGGCAGGAGCCGACAGGGGCGGACGATCGCCGGTACGACGGCGGACGGCCGCGGAGCGCTTCGCTCCGCGGCCGTCCGCGACGACGGGGAACAGCCCGCCGGGTGTCTCCGGAGCCGTCAGGCCGCCGGCGGCGGCGTACCGCCGCTCCCCGGGAAACCGCCACCGGTGCCGGGCGTGGGGCTACCGCCCGGCGTGCCCCGGGTCTCGGGCGTGGCGCCGCCGGGTGCGCTCGCGGTCCCGGGGGTACCGCCGCCGGGCACGCCCTCGTCCTTGTGACCCATCCGGTCGATGGCTTCCTTCGCCTTGCCCGTGCCGGACCGGATCTTGTCGCTGTACTTGCCCTTGGTCCGCTCGTCGACCGCCTTCGCGGCCTTGTCCAGGCCCTGGTCGATCTTGTCTCCGTGCTGCTGCGCCAGGTCGGCCACCTTCTCCTTGGCCGGGCCGAGCTTCGCCTTCAGCGAGTCCATGAGACCCATGGGGCACCTTCCCTCCACGAGCCCTCGCGGGCCCGTCGTCGTGTCCTGTCCCCGGTGTCCCGGGGGCACCGACCGCACGCGTCCTCGCCGACCCGCGGTCCGCTCCGGCCGACGCCGAGGCCGTGCCGGCGGCCGCCGTACCGTCCGCGTTCCCGCTCCTGCCCGGAGAACTCCCGATCGCGTCCGTTCGTTCCGCTTCCCGGGAAGGAAAATTGCCAAAACGCCCATATCCACTCTCCAGCCTACTCGGCGGAGGGGGTCCGGACGGTGACCGACGGTCGCGACACCGCACCGGACGGGGTCCGTCGCACGGCTCGTTCGGGGAGGGGCCGGGAGGTTTGCGAGACTGTGGCGGTGAGAAGCGCAGCTCCCGCCCCGCGGGTCATCGCCGTCGTCGGCCCCACGGCGGCCGGAAAGTCCGATCTGGGTGTGTTCCTGGCCCAGCAGCTCGGCGGCGAGGTCGTCAACGCCGACTCGATGCAGCTGTACCGGGGGATGGACATCGGGACCGCCAAACTGACGCCCGAGGAGCGCGGCGGCGTCCCGCACCACCTCCTCGACGTCTGGGACGTCACGGAGACCGCCAGCGTCGCCGAGTACCAGCGCCTCGCCCGCGCCGAGATCGACCGGCTGCTCGCCGCCGGCCGCACCCCCGTCCTCGTGGGCGGCTCCGGACTGTACGTGCGGGGAGCCGTCGACGCGCTGGAGTTCCCCGGCACCGACCCCGCCGTCCGGGCCCGTCTGGAGGCCGAACTCGACGCGCACGGTCCCGGCGCCCTGCACGCCCGGCTCGCGGCGGCCGACCCCGACGCGGCCCGCGCGATCCTGCCCGGCAACGGGCGCCGCATCGTCCGGGCCCTGGAGGTGATCGAGATCACCGGCAAGCCCTTCACCGCCAACCTCCCCGGACCCGACTCCGTCTACGACACCGTCCAGATCGGCGTCGACGTCGCCCGCCCCGAACTGGACGAGCGGATCGCCACGCGCGTGGACCGGATGTGGGAGGCCGGTCTGGTGGACGAGGTGCGCGCCCTGGAGGCGCGGGGCCTGCGCGAGGGGCGCACCGCGGCCCGCGCGCTCGGCTACCAGCAGATCCTCGCCGCGCTCGCGGGGGAGTGCACCGAGGACGAGGCGCGCGCCGAGACCGTGCGCGCCACCAAGCGTTTCGCCCGCCGCCAGGACTCGTGGTTCCGCCGCGACCCGCGCGTGCACTGGCTCAGC
This sequence comes from Streptomyces sp. NPDC001744, assembly GCF_042892575.1. NCBI lineage: Bacteria > Bacillati > Actinomycetota > Actinomycetes > Kitasatosporales > Streptomycetaceae > Streptomyces > Streptomyces sp. NPDC001744. The sequence continues at coordinate 157,844 of NZ_JBIAUG010000012.1, read as the reverse complement.
GGGGCCGTCGACCACCGGGGGGAACTCCCGGGGCAGGCGCTCGCGTTGGTCGAACGAGCGGTTACAGCCTGATCACGTGATGGCATCGGGACGCCCTGCCCGTCATTCCGGCGGGCGGGAGCGTGCCATCATCGAGCATCGATCGACCGAGTCGAGTCCGAGTGGGGAGGGCGCGTGGCGATGGAGGCCGGCCCTCGCGACAGAGAACAGCACGGAGCGGCCCTGGGCGACCCGACGGCGGACCCGTCGGGCGAGGTGCCCGGGCGGCCGGCCGGCGGTGTCCCGGCGGCGGTCCCCGGGCTGACCCCGGACGGCCCCGACGACGCGGTCGGCACCGCCGTCGAGGTGGACGCCGACGAGGTCGAGGTCGAACTGCGTCCCCAGCGGCGCCTGCGGATCTGGCAGCTGGCGCCGATCGTCGGTCTGGCCGCCGTCGGCTCGCTGATGTTCGCGTTCCCGCTCGCCTTCGGTTCCGGCGACGGCGGCGCCGTCCTCGCCATGCTCGGACTGCTCATCAGTTCCTGCGCGGCGGGCTGGGGGGTGATGGCGGCCCGCAAGGTCGGCCACACCTGGCCCGGCCTTCCGGCGCGCGGCTCCGGCGAGCGCCCGGACTGGCGCGTCCTCGCCCTGTACGCGGCGACCATCGCGGTCCTGGTCGCCCTCGCGGTCTGGCGCGTGGCCCGCCTCCGCTGACCCGCCCCGTACAGTTGATCCCGTGACCAGCGCGCAGACCTCCCCGTTCCGTTTCCTCAAGGGCCACGGCACCGAGAACGACTTCGTGATCGTCCCCGACGCGGAGAACGCCCTCGACCTGCCCCCCGCGGTCGTCGCCCGGCTGTGCGACCGGCGGGCCGGCATCGGGGGCGACGGGCTGCTGCACGTCGTGCGCAGCGCCGCCCACCCCGAGGCCCGGCACCTGGCCGGCGAGGCCGAGTGGTTCATGGACTACCGCAACGCCGACGGCTCGGTCGCCGAGATGTGCGGGAACGGGGTCCGGGTCTTCGCCCGCTACCTGGAGCACGCCGGGCACGTCACCACGGGCGAGGTGGCCGTCGCCACCCGGGGCGGCACCAAGCGCGTCCGCCTCGGCGAGGACGGCTCCGTCACCGTCGCCATGGGGCGCGCGGTCCTCCCCGGGGCCGGCGTCACCGTCACCGTCGACGGGCGCAGTTGGCCCGCCCGCAACGTGAACATGGGCAACCCGCACGCGGTCGCCTTCGTCGAGGACCTCGACCACGCCGGGAGCCTGTTCACCGAGCCGTCCTACGCGCCCGCCTCGGTCTACCCGGACGGGGTGAACATCGAGTTCGTCGCCGACCGGGGCCCCTACCACGTCGCCATGCGGGTCCACGAGCGCGGCGCCGCCGAGACCCGCTCCTGCGGCACGGGCGCGTGCGCCGTCGCCGTCGCCGCCGCCCGCCGGGACGGCGTCGACCCCGCCGGGAGCGGCGCCCCCGTCACGTACACCGTCGACGTCCTCGGGGGGACCCTGATCATCACCGAGCACCCCGACGGGCGGATCGACATGACCGGCCCGGCCGTCATCGTCGCCGAGGGCACCGTCGACCCGGCCTGGCTCGCCGCGGGCGCCTGAGGGGCCCCGGGGCGGCCTGGCCCCGCGAGTGGAACGGGGCCGGGAAACGAGACATCCCCGGAATCGAAACTGTCAACGACTGATTTATCGCTCGAATGGGTGATCCGTTTCACGCTGAGCGAGAGCGTGACTGCGCCGCGTGGTGGGGTCGGTAGCATCAAGCACCGGCCCCGGGCACGCCTGGCCCGCCCACCGCCGGTCGATGTCGCCGGAGGTGCCCCATGAGCCCAGAGGCCACCAACCCCGTGAGCGCGGCCGAGGACGCCGCCACCGACGTGACCGTCCGCAGACGCGGGCGCGCCCGTATCGATCTGCGCCGGCTCGGCCGGGCCGCCCTCCTCGGCGCCACCGCCGGACCGTCCCCCCGCGACCGGCTGCCCGACGCCATCGGTCACGTCGCGGAGGCCCACCGCGCCCACCACCCCGAAGCCGACCTGGGCGTGCTGCGCCGGGCGTACGTCCTCGCCGAGTCCTCGCACCGCGGTCAGTTCCGCAAGAGCGGCGAGCCGTACATCACCCATCCGCTCGCGGTCACCCTCATCCTCGCCGAACTCGGCGCGGAGACCACCACCCTGACCGCCTCCCTCCTCCACGACACCGTCGAGGACACCGAGGTGACGCTCGATCAGGTGCGCCGGGAGTTCGGCGAGGAGGTCGCCTACCTCGTCGACGGCGTCACCAAGGTGGAGAAGATCGACTACGGTGCCGCCGCCGAACCCGAGACCTTCCGCAAGATGCTCGTCGCCACCGGCAACGACGTCCGGGTCATGTCGATCAAACTCGCGGACCGCCTCCACAACATGCGCACCCTCGGCGTGATGCGCCCCGAGAAACAGGCCCGGATCGCCCGGGTCACCCGGGACGTCCTCATCCCGCTCGCGGAACGGCTCGGAGTCCAGGCCCTCAAGACCGAACTGGAGGACCTCGTCTTCGCCATCCTCCACCCCGAGGAGTACGAGACCACGCGCGCCCTCGTCGCCGGCGCCCCGCACGCCGCCGGCGAACTCGGCGCCGTCGCGGAACAGGCCGAAACGGTCCTGCGCGAGGCGGGCATCGGCGCCGAAGTCCTCGTCCGCCCCCGGCACTTCGTCTCCGTCCACCGCGTCCGCCTCAAACGGGGCGAGCTGCGCGGCTGCGACTTCGGACGGCTCCTCGTGCTCGTCGCGGAGGACGCCGACTGCTACGCGGTCCTCGGCGAACTGCACACGTGCTTCACCCCGGTGGTCTCCGAGTTCAAGGACTTCATCGCGGCGCCCAAGTTCAACCTGTACCAGTCCCTGCACACCGCGATCGCCGCTCCCGACGGGGCCGTGGCCGAGGTCCTCATCCGGACCCACCGGATGCACAGGGTCGCGGAGGCCGGGGTCGTCGCCCTCGGCAACCCCCACGGGGGCCAGGAGGCGGCCGGACCGCCGGACGGCGCCGCCGCCGCGTCCCCGGACGCCGCCGCGCCCCCGGCCGAGGACGGCGAGCGCGTCGACCCCACCCGGCCCGGCTGGCTCTCCCGCCTCCTCGACTGGCAGCAGGCCGCCCCGGACCCCGACACCTTCTGGTCCTCCCTCCGCGCCGACCTCGCCGAGGACGAGGAGATCACCGTCTTCCCCACGGACGGCGCCGCTCCCGGCCCGCTCAGCCTCCCCGCCGGCGCCAGCTGTGTCGACGCCGCCTACGCCCAGCACGGCGAAGCCGCCCACGGCTGCCTCGGCGCCCGCGTCAACGGACGCCTCGCGCCGATGAGCACCGTCCTCGGCGACGGCGACACCGTCCAGCTCCTGCTCGCCCGGGACGCCGTGTCCGCCCCGTCCCCCGAATGGCTGGACCACGCCCGGACCCCCGCCGCCCGGATCGCCATCACCGGCTGGCTGCGGGCCCACCCCGAGAGCACCGCGCCCGCCGCCGCGCCCGCCGACCCCCGGCCCCCGGCGGGCCCGGCCGCCGACCGCCGCACGGGCACCGAAGTCCACGCCGACCTGGACGGGGAGCGGCCCGCGGCCGTCCGGCCCGCCGGGTGCTGCACCCCCGTGCCGCCCGACGAGATCACCGGCTTCCGGGTGCACGGCGGATCGGTCACCGTCCACCGCTCCGGCTGCGCGTCCGCCGCCGCCATGCGCCGGGTGGGCCGCGCGCCCGTCACCGTCCGCTGGGGCGACACCGCCCAGGGCAGGGTCACCCTCGTCGCCGAGTCCTTCGGGCGGCCCGGCCTCCTCGCCGATCTCACCGACGCCATCGCCACCGCCGGCGCCGCCGTCGTCTCCGCGACCGTCGAACCGCCCAGCGAACAGCGGGTCCGCCACACGTACACCCTCCACCTCCCCGACGTGGCGGAGCTCCCCGCCCTCATGCGGGCCATGCGGGACGTGCCCGGGGTGTACGACGTGCGCCGCGCCCGCCACCGGGCGTCACCGAGACCGCGCCGGGCGTGACCGGGCACGGGCGCCGCGGGGCGGGGAAGAGGTGGCCCGCCGCCGCGGCCGGAGGCGGGCATTCCGGGGCGCGCGGGCGGCGGGGCACCGGTACGACCGGGTGCGAGGGCGACACCGTCCGTGGCCGTGGCCGTGACGCCCTTCGGGTGGCGGGCGTGCGCGCCGCCCCCGAGATCGGGGGAACCCCTGGTAGCCGTAGGTCCAGTCCTCCGGAAAGGCCCTGGCCCATGCCGTTCGTCCGATCCCCCCTGTCCCGTGCGCGGCGGCTCCGTTCCGCCGCCGCGGTCGCCGCGACGGCCGCGCTCGTCGCCGCCGCACCGCCCGCCCCCGCGCCGCTCGGCATCGGAGACCCGCTCTTCCCTCACCTCGGCAACCCGGGCTACGACGTCCTGGCGTACGCCATCGACGTGGCGTACCCCGGGGTGAACACGAAGCCCCTCTCCGCCGTGACCCGGATCGACGCGCTCGCCACCGACGACCTGGAACGGATCAACCTCGACTTCGCCCGGGGCGAGGTCTCCGCCGTCACCGTCGACGGACGGCCCGCCGCGTACACGAGCCGCGGTGAGGACCTGGTCGTCACCCCCGCCGAGCCGGTCGGCGCGGGCGAGCCGGTCCGCATCACCGTCACCCACACCAGCGACCCCACGGGGCCCGCCGCCACCGGGGGCTGGGTCCGCACCGGCGACGGCCTCGCCATGGCCAACCAGGCCGACGCCGCCCACCGGGTCTTCCCGTCCAACGACCACCCGGCGGACAAGGCGTACTTCACCTTCCGGATCACCGCCCCCAGCGGCTTCACCGCCGTCGCCAACGGCCTGCCCGCCGGACGCGTCCGCCACGGCTCCACCACCACCTGGACCTACCGCACCCGCCATCCCATGGCCACCGAGCTGGCCCAGATCTCCGTCGGCCGCTCCGCCGTCGTGCGCCGCGAGGGCCCGCACGGCCTGCCCCTGAGGGACGTGGTGCCCGCCGCCGACCGGGAGCGCCTGGAGCCCTGGCTCCGCAGGACCCCGGGCCACCTGGAGTGGATGGAGCGGCAGGTCGGCCGGTACCCCTTCGAGACGTACGGCGTGCTCGTCGCGGACGCCGCCACGGGGTTCGAGCTGGAGACCCAGACCCTCTCGCTCTTCGAACGCTCCCTCTTCACCGAGCCCGCCTACCCGGAGTGGTACGTCGACTCCGTCATGGTCCACGAGCTGGCCCACCAGTGGTTCGGCGACAGCGTCTCGCCCCGCACCTGGTCCGACCTGTGGCTCAACGAGGGACACGCCAGCTGGTACGAGGCGCTGTACGCCGAGGAGCACGCCGGTCCGTCCCTGGAGCGGCGCATGAAGGCCGCCTACGCCGCCTCCGACGGGTGGCGCGCGGCCGGCGGCCCGCCCGCCGCCCCCGAGCCCCCCTCGCCGGGCCACAAGATCAGTCTCTTCCGGCCGGTCGTCTACGACGGCAGCGCCCTGGTCCTCTACGCCCTCCGCCGGGAGATCGGCACCGAGGCGTTCCGGCGCCTGGAACGCCTCTGGGTCGCCCGGCACCGGGACGGGAACGCCACCACCGCCGATTTCGTCGCCCTGGCCGGCCGGACCGCCGGGCGCGACCTCACCGGCTTCCTCCGGGGCTGGCTGTACGGAACGAAGACTCCGCCCATGCCCGGACACCCGGACTGGCGCAGCGACCCGGTCAGGACGGCGGGGAACGCGCCGAAACGCGGGTGACGGGTCCGGCGGAGCCCCGGACGGGCGGGCCCAGGGGCAGGAGCCGGCGTCCGCCGGGGGCCCGGGGACCGGGGACGGCGGGCACCGCGAAACCCGGATGACGGGCCGTGGCGGGCCGTGTCACCATCGTCGGGTCGGCGGCGCGGCCGGGCCGGGAATCTTCCGGCGTCCACGGACGTTGTCACCGGCGGACACCTCTTTCCTCTCATCGATCGACGTAAGGACCCAATGACCTCCTCTTCATCCCCTTCCCAGGACGAGCAGCGCTTCGCGGAGACGAGCCGTACCGAGAGCCTTCGGGCCGATGCCCTGATGGAAGAGGACGTCGCCTGGAGCCACGAGATCGACGGAGAGCGGGACGGCGACCAGTTCGACCGCTCCGAGCGCGCGGCCCTGCGCCGTGTCGCGGGCCTCTCCACCGAACTCGAGGACGTCACCGAGGTCGAGTACCGCCAGCTGCGCCTGGAGCGCGTCGTGCTGGTCGGCGTCTGGACCTCGGGGACCGTGCGGGACGCCGAGAACTCCCTCGCGGAACTCGCGGCCCTCGCCGAGACGGCGGGCGCCCTCGTGCTCGACGGCGTGATCCAGCGCCGCGACAAGCCGGACCCGGCGACCTTCATCGGCTCCGGCAAGGCGCGCGAGCTGCGGGACATCGTGGTCGAGACCGGCGCCGACACCGTCGTCTGCGACGGCGAGCTCAGCCCCGGCCAGCTCATCGCCCTCGAAGACGTCGTCAAGGTGAAGGTGGTCGACCGGACCGCCCTCATCCTCGACATCTTCGCCCAGCACGCCAAGTCCCGGGAGGGCAAGGCCCAGGTCGCGCTCGCGCAGATGCAGTACATGCTGCCGCGCCTGCGCGGATGGGGCCAGTCGCTCTCCCGGCAGATGGGTGGCGGCGGCGGTGGCGGCATGGCCACCCGCGGTCCCGGTGAGACCAAGATCGAGACCGACCGGCGCCGCATCCGCGAGAAGATGGCGAAGATGCGCCGGGAGATCGCCGAGATGAAGACCGGCCGCGACGTCAAGCGGCAGGAACGGCGCCGCAACAACGTGCCGTCGGTCGCCATCGCGGGCTACACCAACGCCGGCAAGTCCTCCCTGCTCAACCGGCTCACCGGCGCGGGCGTCCTCGTGGAGAACGCCCTGTTCGCCACCCTCGACCCGACCGTCCGCCGGGCCGAGACGCCCACCGGCCGGGTCTACACCCTGGCCGACACCGTCGGCTTCGTGCGGCACCTCCCGCACCACCTGGTCGAGGCGTTCCGCTCCACCATGGAGGAGGTCGGCGACTCCGACCTCATCCTGCACGTGGTGGACGGCTCGCACCCCGCCCCGGAGGAACAGCTGGCCGCCGTCCGCGAGGTCTTCCGGGACGTCGGCGCGGTGAACGTGCGGGAGATCGTCGTCATCAACAAGGCCGACGCGGCGGACCCGCTGGTCCTCCAGCGCCTGCTGCGGACGGAGAAGCACTCCATCGCGGTCTCGGCCCGCTCGGGCCGGGGCATCGCGGAGCTGCTCGCGCTCATCGACGCCGAGCTGCCGCGGCCGCAGGTCGAGATCGAGGCCCTCGTGCCGTACACGCAGGGCGGTCTGGTCTCGCGGGTGCATGCCGAGGGCGAGCTGGAGTCCGAGGAGCACACCCCCGAGGGCACCCTGGTCAGGGCCCGGGTGCACGAGGAGCTGGCGGCGCTGCTCGCGCCGTTCGTCCCCGCCGCGCACTGACGGACCGACGGTCCGATACGGAGGCGCCGGCCTCCTCCCGCGAGGGAGGGGACCGGCGCCTCCGGCCGTTCCGCGGGACGGCGTCAGCGGGCGAACTTCTTGCTGACCGCCTCGTGGGCCGCCCTGGCCCCCTGGCCCAGCTGCGGTCCGGCGAGCCATCCGTTGCCGCCGGCCGGGCCGATCGAGGTGTTCGACACGAGTGCCGTCTTCCCGTTCGGCAGCACCCGGAACCAGCCGCCGCCGGACGATCCCGCCGTCATCGTGCAGCCGATCCGGTACATCACCGGGGTGGCGGGCGCCGTGGTCAGCCGGGTCGCCCGGTCCAGGCACTTGTGCATGATCACGCCGTTGTACGGAGCGGCCTGGGGGTAGCCCCAGGCCCCGACCGTCCCGGCCCGTGCGGGCGCCGGGGCGGAGAAGTCGACCGGCAGGGCGGCGCCGACGGTCTCCTCCAGGGACTTGGTGCCCCGCTGCGGCTTCACGTGCAGCACGGCGTAGTCGTACGGCCATGCCCGGTTGGTGCCGCCGGACCTGATCCACTCGCCGGAGGCCACGGCCCAGTCGGCCCAGTACTGGCCGTACGGGTACACCTCGTGCGGCTTCGCGTTCCGGAGCGCGGCGGGCGGCTTCCCCAGGTCGTTGAAGGCCGGGACGAAGGTGATGTTGCGGTACCAGCCGCCCTTCCCGCCCGCGTGGACGCAGTGACCGGCCGTCCAGACCAGGTTGGACCTCCCGGGGCGCCGGGGGTCCTTCACGATGGTGCCGGAGCAGACCATGTGGCCCTGCGGCGCGTCGAAGAAGATCTTGCCGACCGGGGCCGCGTTGCGGTGGTACGGCGTCTTCTCGCGCTGCGCCCCGACGGGCCGGGGCACCGGATCGGTGCCGCCGGTGCCGGCCTGCGCGGTGATCGCCTGGTCCGGGCTCTTCGCCGACTGCATGCGTGCGGGGTCCCAGAGGCCCTCGATCACCGGATTGACGAAGTCCTCGGCCTCACGGAGCCAGGTCTCCCGGTCCCAGTTCCTCCACTCGCCGTTCTTCCACTTCTCCAGGTCGACGCCGTGCTCCTTGAGCTTGCCGGCGAGGTCCCCGGGAAGGGCGGGGCCGCCGTAACCGCCGTCGGTGGCGGGCGCGGAGGCGGTCGTCCCGGCCGGTTTGCCGGCAGCCGGGGTCTCGGTGGGACCGCAGGCGGTGGCGGTCAGCGCGAGCGCCGAGGCCAGACCGAGGACGGCCGGTATGAGTCGTACGGAACGCATGTGGTGGTCTCCCCCTGAAGAGTGTTTCCGCCGGGGCACGTCCCTCAAGGACGTGCCCCTGACAAGCGTGCTCCCGTCGGGCCCCGCCCGTTCTCGCCGGTGCGCGGGGCGGCCGGGGCGTGTTCCCGTGTCCCGGGCCGGGCCGGCACGGCTCCGGCACGGAGGGAGGCGGGACCCACCGGGCCCCGCCTCCCCGGTACGGCCTACCGGCCGGCGTACTTCTTGCTGACCGAGTCGAAGACGGCCTTGGCCTCCGGACCCAGCCGCGGTCCCGCGAGCCAGCCCGCCGACGAGGGGCCGATCGAGGTGTTCGACACCAGCGCGGGCTTGCCGTCGCGACCCTTGGCCACCCACCCGCCGCCGGACGAACCGCCGGTCATCGTGCAGCCGATCCGGTACATCGTCGGCTGGTTCGCCTTCAGGGACAGCCGACCCGGCTTGTCCTGGCACTGGAACATCTTCTGGCCGTCGAACGGCGGCGCCGCCGGGTAACCGGTCGCCGTCAGGCTTGCGACCTTCGGCACGGCGGGGGCGTTGAACTCCACCGGAAGCGCCGATCCGACCGTCTCCTCCAGGGACTTGCCCGACGAACCCTTCTCCGGGGTCACCTGGATGACCGCGAAGTCGTAGGGAGCGCCCGCGCCGCCCGTGTTCGCGCCCTCGGCGATCCACTGGTCGGAGGTCTTGACCCACTCCGCCCACCACACGCCGTACGGGGCGATCTTCTCCCGCGACGCCTTCTCCAGCTCGGAGGTCGCCAGCGCGGAGTCGTTGTACGAGGGCACGAAGGCGATGTTGCGGTACCAGCCGCCCTTCTTCCCCTTGTGCACGCAGTGACCGGCCGTCCAGACCATGTTCGACCTGCCCGGGTGCGCCGGGTCCCGCACGACGGTGGCCGAGCAGACCATGGAACCCTCGGGGCCGTCGAAGAAGACCTTGCCGGACTCCGGGACCCTGTCGTGGTACTTGGCGCCCACGGCCTTCGCCCGCACCGGGTCCGGCGCCGGGTCGGTGACGCCCTTGTCGCCGGAGATGTCCTCCTCCTCGACCGGCCGGTCGGGGCGCTCGGCCTCCCGCATCCGGTCCGGGTTCCAGAGGTCCTCGATGATCGGGTTGACGAAGTCCTTGGCCTCACGCAGCCACTTGTCGCGGTCCCAGTTCTTCCACTCGCCGTTGCGCCACTTGTCGAGGTCGATCCCGTGCGCCTTCAGGCGGTCCTTCAGGTCCTCCGGAATCTTGATCCTGGCGTCCGGACTCGGGCTCGCGGGCGCGCTGGGCTTGTCTCCCGCGTTCTCCTCGCTCGGCCCGCAGGACGTAACGGTGAGCGTCAGCACCGCGACGGCGGAGACCGCCCTCAGCAGCGGACGAATCGATCGCATCTCGTGATCCCCCTGGGACTACGTCAACTTGTACGGCTTGTTCGTGGGCGAACAGCGGCCGAGTCCTCGCGGGCTACGGCCGGCGGCCCCCACTATGCCGGTGCCGGAGGGGACGGTACGCGCCCCGCCGGCGGTTCCGGGAACCGTTCGGCCGTTGTCGTGCCGTGATCCGGGACACGCCAAGATCTCGTCCCCGGCCCGTGATCCCCGGCAGTTCCCGTCGTTGGTACGTACGGGGGACACGACGGAGGCGCTCGGGACGGCCCTCGCGGCCGTTCCGCGACGTCCCGATGTGCAACGCAACTGTTACCGCGGGAGGACACCGAGCCGTGGCCGTGACCGAACCAGCTCCAGCCGTCCCACCGGCCGCGCGTGCGCAGACCGGACCGGCCGGCGGGACCGCCGACGGGCCGCACCCCGCCGTCGGCGCTCCGGCCCGGGGCACCGGCCCGGGGCCGGGCACCCCGCCGACCCCGGCGGACGGAACGGGCAGAGCGGACCCGGGGCGCGAGGGGGAACAGGCGTCCCCCGCGGGCCGGACGGTACGGGGGACCGGATACGAGGGCATCCTGCGCCGCCAGGCCCTGCGCGAATCCGCCGCCCGCACCTACGCCCGGTCCCTCCCGATCGTGCCCGTCCGGGCCCGGGGACTGACCATCGAGGGCGCCGACGGCCGCCGCTACCTGGACTGCCTCTCCGGCGCCGGGACGCTCGCGCTCGGCCACAACCACCCCGTGGTCCTCGAAGCCGTCAAGAAGGTCCTCGACTCGGGCGCCCCGCTCCACGTCCTCGACCTCGCCACCCCCGTCAAGGACGCCTTCACCTCCGAACTGTTCGCCACCCTCCCCGGCGAATTCGCCGACGACGCCCGCATCCAGTTCTGCGGGCCGGCCGGTACGGACGCCGTCGAGGCCGCCCTCAAACTCGTCCGCACCGCCACCGGCCGCAGCGGGCTCCTCGCCTTCACCGGCGCCTACCACGGCATGACCGCGGGAGCCCTCGCCGCCTCCGGCGGAGCGAACGACGTCCGCGTCACCCGCCTCCCCTATCCACAGGACTACCGCTGCCCCTTCGGCGTCGGCGGCGCGTACGGCGCGGAACTCTCCGCACGCTGGACCGAGAGCCTCCTGGACGACCCCAAGAGCGGCGTCACCGCTCCCGCCGGAATGATCGTCGAGGCCGTCCAGGGCGAGGGCGGGGTGGTCCCGGCCCCCGACGACTGGATGCGCCGGATGCGCCGCGTCACCGCCGACCGCTCCATCCCGCTCGTCGTCGACGAGGTCCAGACCGGGGTCGGTCGCACCGGCGCCTTCTGGGCCGTCGAGCACAGTGGCGTCGTGCCCGACGTGATGGTCCTCTCCAAAGCCATCGGCGGCTCCCTCCCGCTCGCCGTCATCGTCTACCGCTCCGCGCTCGACGCCTGGGAACCCGGTGCCCACGCGGGCACCTTCCGCGGCAACCAACTCGCCATGGCCGCCGGTACGGCCACCCTCGCGTACGTCCGCGAGAACGGGCTCGCCCAACGGGCCGGTGCCCTCGGCGACCGCATCCTCGGACAACTCCGGGGCCTCGCCGCCTTCCACCCGTGCGTCGGTGACGTCCGGGGCCGGGGCCTGATGATCGGGATCGAACTCGTCGACCCCGAGGCGGCGGGACCGGGCGACCCCGTACCGCCCGCCGCCCCCGCCCTGGCCCGCGCCGTCCAGCAGGAGTGTCTGGCCCGCGGACTCATCGTCGAACTCGGCGGCCGGCACTCCGCGGTGGTCCGGCTCCTGCCGCCGCTCACCCTCACCGACGAGCAGGCCACCGCCGTCCTGGACCGCTTCGCCGACGCCCTCGCCGCAGCCGAACGGGCCCACACCCCCCGCCCGCCCGTCCCCCACGGGGCTCCGGCTCCCACGATCGCCCCCGAGCGGTCCGACTGATCCCGGACCGATCGGCCCCACCCCCCAAGGAAGCCCGTGAACGCCACCCCCGCCTCCCCGGCGCCCGCCACCGAGGCCCCTCTCGTCACCGAGTACTCCGCCGCTGATTCCCCCCTCACGCTCGAGCCCCCCGGCTCCGCGTCCCGCACCCCCGGAAGGACCGGCCGGGGGAGGGCCGCCCAGGAGGCGTTCGGATCCGGCGGGCACGTGCCCGAGACGCTCGTTTCCGAGACGCTCCACCCCGGAACCCACCCCTCCGAAACGTCCGGCTCCGCATCGCTCACGTCCGCATCGCTCACGTCCGAGACCCTTGCGTCCAGTGCGCCCGCGTCCGGAACCGCGACACCCGGAGCCGGACGCGGCCTCCTCGCGGAGCCCGAGGTCCCGTGCCGGCGCGCCGGCACCCACGCCCCCCGGCCGCCCCGGCCCGACACCGCCGACCCCCTGGACGATCCCGACCCGCAACGCGCCGCCGACACGGCCACGGTCGAGAACCTCCTCCGCTGCTGGGTCCGGGAGAAGAACCTTCCCGCTCCCGAGTCCACCACTCTGCGCATCCCCCTCGACGCCAGCGGCACCGCCCTCCTCGTCCCGGTCCGCTACTGGTCACCCACCGGCTGGCACCGCTTCGGCGCCCCCTCCCTCGAAGGGCTCCCCGCCTCGACACCGTCCGTCGACGCCGTCACCGTCGCCGCCCTCATCGCCCGGGAGACCGGCCGCCCCGCGGGCACCGACCTCGTCGGCCGGGTCGCCGACTCCGCCCGCCGCACCGCCGACTTCCTCACCGAACGCCGCCGACGGCCTCAGCCGCACCCGGAGGCCGACTTCTTTCTCGCCGCCGAGCAGTCCCTCCTGCTCGGCCACCCGCTCCACCCCACCCCCAAGAGCCGCGAAGGCCTCACCGAGGCCGAGAGCCGTCTCTACTCTCCCGAGTTGCGGGGCGCCTTCTCCCTCCACTGGTTCGCCGTCGACCCCTCCGTTCTGGCGGCCGACTCGGCCTGGACGGAACAGGGCCGGCCCGTCACCGCCGAACGGCTCGCCCTGGACCTCGCCGAGGGGCTCGTCCTCCCCGCCGGGACCGTGCCCCTGCCCCTGCATCCCTGGCAGGCCCGCGACCTGCGGCACCGCCCCGACGTCCACGCCCTCCTCGACGCCGGCCTCCTCCACGACCTCGGCCCCCACGGCAACCCCTGGCACCCCACCTCCTCCATCCGTACCGTGCACCGCCCCGGCGCCCGGGCCATGCTCAAACTCTCCCTCGGCCTGCGCATCACCAACTCCCGCCGAGAGAACCTCCGCAAGGAACTCCACCGCGGCGTCGAAGTCCACCGGCTGCTCCGCACCGGCCTCGCCGACGAATGGCAGGCCGCCCACCCGGGCTTCGACATCGTCCGCGACCCCGCCTGGCTGGCCGTCGACACCCCGGACGGCGCTCCCGTCACCGGCCTGGACGTCATGATCCGCCACAACCCCTTCGGGCCCGGCGACGACGCCGTCTGCATCGCCTCCCTCACCGCCCCCCGCCCCTGGCCCGGGGCCACCGCCGTGCGCTCCCGGCTCGCCGACCTCATCGGCCGGCTCGCCGCCCGTACCGGTCGTCCCGCCACCGCCGTGGCCACCGAGTGGTTCCTCCGCTACCTCGACCAGGTCGTCCGCCCCGTCCTCTGGCTCGACGGACACGCCGGCGTCGCCCTGGAAGCCCACCAGCAGAACACCCTGGTGCTCCTGGACCCGGAGGGCTGGCCGATCGGCGGCCGCTACCGCGACAACCAGGGTTACTACTTCCGCGAGTCCCACCGGAGCGAACTGGAGAGCCGCCTTCCCGGCATCGGGGCCGAGAGCGACACCTTCGTCTCCGACCAGGTCACCGACGAGCGCTTCGCCTACTACCTCGGGATCAACAACGTCCTCGGCCTGATCGGTGCGTTCGGTTCCCAGCACCTCGCCGACGAACGCGTCCTGCTCGCCGCCTTCCGCAGTTTCCTCACCTCCGCCACCAACCTGGGCTCGCCCCTTCCGCACCGGCTCCTGGAGGCCGAGACCCTGCGGAGCAAGGCCAACCTCCTCACCCGTCTGCACGGTCTGGACGAACTCGTCGGTCCCGTCGACACCCAGTCCGTCTACGTCACCGTCACCAACCCCCTCCGTACCTGAACCCGCCCGCGGCCGGCGGCCCCGCCCCGGCCGTCCCGTCGAGAGGAGAGCGACAGCGTGTCACCCATCCGCCCCCCGGCCGATCCGTCCGGGAACGACACCCCCGCCCCGGGAGCCGAAGGCGTCGTCGCCCTCCTCACCGGGAGAGCCCCGGTCCCGGCCCGCGCCATCCCTCCGGGCACCGCCTTCCCCGGTGGCCTCCCGCCGCACCACGGCCCCGCTCCCACCGGCCGGCCCGCCACCGATCACCCCACCCCCGGACTCCGCGCCACAGGTCTCCGTGCCCCAGACCTTTCCGCAGGTCTCTTCGGAGACCGCTCCCTGGACAGTGCCCTTCCGGGAGACGCCTTCCCGGGCGGGCTCCTCGACGGCGACCTGCTCGATGCCGTGGCTACCTGGAGCCCCGTCGCCACCCCGGCCGGTTCCTTCAGGCTCGTCCCCGTCCGGCTCGAACGGGACCTGCCACTCCTCACGGCCTGGATGAACGACCCCGTCGTCTCCGCCTTCTGGGAGCTGGCCGGGCCCCCGGCCACGACCGCCGAGCACCTGCGTGCCCAACTGGAGGGCGACGGCCGGAGCGTCCCCTGCCTCGGCGTGCTCGACGCGACGCCCATGAGCTACTTCGAGATCTACCGCGCAGACCTCGACCCGCTCGCCCGGCACTATCCGTCGCGTCCCCACGACACGGGTATCCACCTGCTGATCGGAGGCGTCACGGACCGGGGCCGAGGCATCGGCACCACACTCCTGCGCGCCGTCGCCGACCTGGTCCTCGACCACCGTCCCCACTGCACCCGCGTCATCGCCGAACCCGACATCCGCAACACCCCTTCCGTCTCGGCCTTCCTGGGCGCCGGCTTCCGCTACGCGACGGAAGTCGACCTTCCCGGCAAACGAGCGGCGCTCATGATCCGCGACCGCGCCCTGCGCCACGTCCTGTGACCACCCCTCCGTCCCGCGTACACCGCTGACCCACAGCGGCTTCCACTCCGAGGAGTCCCCGTGTCGACGTCCCCTGCACCTCACGACTCCGCACCACCCGCCCCTCCCGCGAGGACTTCCGAGAGCATCCCGGTCCAGCCCTCCGGAGGGACACCCCCCGCACCCACCCGGACCTCCACCTCCGTTCCGCCTTCCGTTTCCGTCCCGGCCCCCGCGCCCGATCCGCTCGCACCGGCCGATCCGTCCGTGCCCTCCGCTCTGTTCGCACCTCCCGAGCTGAATGCCGCCGCCTGGAACCGGGCGTCCTCCCGCCTCCTCGCCAAGGCGCTCGCCGAGTTCGCGTACGAGGAGATCCTCGAACCCGTCCCCGTCGAAGACGGCACCCCCGACCGGTACGGCCTGCGCCTCGACGACGGCACCGCCCTCACCTTCCGGGCCCTCCGCGGCGCCTACGGCGGCTGGCGCGTCGAGGCCGACTCGATCACCCA
Organism: Streptomyces sp. NPDC001744; assembly: GCF_042892575.1. Lineage (NCBI taxonomy): Bacteria > Bacillati > Actinomycetota > Actinomycetes > Kitasatosporales > Streptomycetaceae > Streptomyces > Streptomyces sp. NPDC001744. The sequence goes on along the minus strand of NZ_JBIAUG010000012.1, from coordinate 142,246 downwards.
CGAGGGCCGGCCGCTGACCGACCCGTTCGACTTCCTGGTCCGTGCCCGCGGTCTCCTCCGGCTCGACGGCGCCACCCTCGGCCACCTCATCCGTGAACTCTCCGCCACCCTCGCCGCCGACACCCGCCTCGACCACACGGCCCTCACCGCGGGCCGACTGGCCGACCTCTCCTACGCGGAACTCGAAGGCCACCAGACCGGTCACCCCTGGCTCGTCCTCAACAAGGGACGGGTCGGCTTCTCCGCCACCGACGCCGCCCGCTGGGCGCCCGAGGCACGCCGCCCCGTCCGGCTGCCGTGGATCGCCGTCAGCAACCGCCTCGCCACCTACCGGGGCGTCCCCGGCCTCGAAAGCCCCGGACGCCTCTACGCCCGCGAGTTCGACCCCGAGGTCCACACGGCCTTCCGTGCCGCCCTCACCGCGCGCGGTCACGAGGCCGACGACTACCTCCTGCTGCCCGTCCACCCCTGGCAGTGGGACGAGATCCTGCTCCCGCTCTACGCGCCGGCCGTCGCCGCCGGAACCATAGTCCCGCTCACCACCGACGGCGACCTCCGCCTGCCGCAGCAGTCCGTCCGCACGTTCCTCAACACCGACCGTCCGGACCGACACACCGTCAAGCTCCCGCTGTCGGTGCTGAACACCCTCGTCTGGCGCGGACTGCCGACCGAACGCACCCTCGCCGCCCCGGCCGTGACCGCCTGGGTCCACGGTCTGCGCGACGCCGACCCGTTCCTGCGGGACGAGTGCCGCGTGGTCCTCCTCGGCGAGGTCGCCTCCGTCACCGTCGAGCACCCCCTGTACGACCGGCTGCCCGAAGTCCCGTACCAGTACAAGGAACTGCTCGGCGCCATCTGGCGCGAACCCCTGAAGCTCCCCCCGGGCGAGCGCGCCCGCACCCTCGCCTCCCTCCTCCACACGGACCCGGACGGCCGGGCGTTCGTCGCCGAACTGGTCGAACGCTCCGGGCTCGCCCCCGTCGTCTGGCTCCGGCACCTCTTCACCGCTCTGCTCCCCCCTCTGCTGCACTTCCTCTACCGGTACGGCACGGTCTTCTCCCCCCACGGGGAGAACGCCATCGTCGTGTACGACGACGAGGACGTCCCCGTTCGTCTGGCGATCAAGGACTTCGTCGACGATGTGAACATCAGTGCCCAGCCGCTTCCCGAACACGCCACCCTCCCGGATGACGTCCGCGCCGTCCTGTTGACCGAAGAGCCCGGTTTCCTGATCCAGTTCATCCATTCGGGGCTCTTCGTGGGCGTCTTCCGCTATCTGGCACCACTCTGTGAAGACCAACTGGGAGTGTCCGAGCGGGACTTCTGGGACCTTGTCCGCGCCGAGATCCTGCGCCACCAGGCGCGTTTCCCCGAGCTGAAGGAGCGGTTCGAACTCTTCGACCTCCTCACCCCCCGCATCGAGCGGCTCTGCCTCAACCGCAACCGTCTGCATCTGGACGGTTACCGCGACAGGCCGAGGCGTCCCCACGCCGCCGTCCACGGGACGGTTCCCAATCCGCTCGCGTGACCGGGCTGTCGGTGCCGCCCCGTAGGGTGGGAGGGCTATGACGAAGCCATCCCTCCCCGACCTCCTCCATGCCGCCGTCTCCGCCGTCGGCGGCACGGAGCGGCCCGGCCAGGTCGCCATGGCCGAGGCCGTGGCCGAGGCCATCGACGACAACTCCCACCTCCTCGTCCAGGCCGGCACCGGCACCGGCAAGTCGCTCGGCTACCTCGTGCCGGCACTGGCCCAGGGGGAGCGGGTGGTGGTGGCCACGGCCACCCTGGCGCTGCAGCGCCAGCTCGTCGAGCGCGACCTTCCCCGGACGGTCGACGCACTGCATCCGCAGCTGCGCAGGCGCCCGCAGTTCGCCATGCTCAAGGGCCGGTCGAACTACCTCTGTCTGCACCGGCTCCACGAAGGGGTGCCGCAGGACGAGGAGGAGGGTCTCTTCAACCCCTTCGAGGCGGCCGCGCCCACCAGCAAGCTGGGACAGGACCTGCTGCGTCTGCGGGACTGGTCGGACGAGACGGAGACCGGTGACCGGGACGACCTGACGCCGGGGGTCTCCGACCGGGCCTGGTCCCAGGTCTCTGTTTCCTCCCGGGAGTGCCTCGGCGCGAGCAAGTGCGCGTACGGGGCGGAGTGCTTCGCCGAGGCGGCCCGGGAACGCGCCAAGCTCGCGGACGTCGTCGTCACCAACCATGCCCTGCTCGCCATCGACGCCATCGAGGGCGCTCCCGTGCTGCCGCAGCACGAGGTGCTGATCGTCGACGAGGCCCACGAGCTGGTCTCCCGTGTGACCGGCGTCGCCACCGGGGAGCTCACCCCCGGCCAGGTCAATCGTGCGGTGCGGCGGGCCGCGAAGCTCGTGGACGAGAAGATCGCCGACCAGCTCCAGACCGCCGCCGAGGGTTTCGAACGCGTCATGGAGCTGGCCCTGCCGGGGCGCCTGGAGAAGATCCCGGACGACCTCGCGTACGCCCTGATGGCGCTGCGCGACGCGGCCCGCGCCGTGATCACGGCCCTGGGTTCGACCCGTGACCGGGCCGTGCAGGACGAGGACGCCGTGCGCAAGCAGGCCATGGCCTCCGTGGAGACCGTCCACGGCGTCGCGGAGCGGATCACCCAGGCGTCCGAGTACGACGTCGTCTGGTACGAGCGCCACGAACCCCGGGGCGGGGCCGCCCCCCGGTACAGCGGCGCCTCGCTGCGGGTCGCGCCGCTCACGGTCTCCGGCCTGCTCCGGGAAAAGCTGTTCGCGGAGCGGTCCGTGGTGCTCGCGTCGGCCACGCTCAAGCTGGGCGGCGACTTCAACGGCGTCGGCGCCTCGCTCGGTCTGGCTCCCGAGGGCGTCACGGGCGACGACCTGCCCGTCTGGAAGGGCATCGACGTCGGCTCGCCGTTCGACTATCCGAAGCAGGGCATCCTGTACGTCGCCAAGCACCTCTCCCGCCCCGCGCGCGACGGGGAGCGGGGTGACATGCTCGACGAGCTCACCGAACTGATCCAGGCGGCCGGCGGCCGGACCCTGGGTCTCTTCTCCTCCATGCGTGCGGCGCAGCAGGCGGCGGAGGAGCTGCGGACCCGCATCCCGGAGTTGCCGATCCTGCTCCAGGGCGAGGACACCCTGGGCGAGTTGATCAAGAACTTCGCCGCCGACCCGAAGACCTGTCTCTTCGGCACGCTCTCGCTCTGGCAGGGCGTGGACGTCCCGGGCCCCAGCTGCCAGCTGGTCGTCATGGACAAGATCCCGTTCCCGCGTCCGGACGATCCGCTGACGAGCGCCCGGCAGAAGGCGGTCGAGGAGGCGGGCGGCAACGGCTTCATGGCGGTGGCGGCGACCCACGCGGCCCTGCTGATGGCTCAGGGCGCGGGCCGCCTCGTGCGGGCCACCGGCGACCGGGGCGTCGTGGCGGTCCTCGACCCCCGCCTGGCCACGGCCCGGTACGGCAGCTACCTCAAGGCGTCACTGCCCGACTTCTGGTACACCACGGACCGCAACCAGGTGCGGAAGTCACTGGCTGCCATCGACGCCGCCTCGAAGGCGGCGGAGGCCTGAGGATCGACCCCCGGCTCCGCTTTCCGGACAGAGCGGGGCCCCGGAACCGGCGCGGCGGGTTCCGGGGCCCGGTCGGAACCGGAGGGACGGGTCACACCCGCCGCAGCACCGCCACGACCTTGCCGAGGATGGTGGCCTCATCGCCGGGGATGGGCTGGTAGGCCGCGTTGTGCGGAAGCAGCCAGACATGACCGTCCTCGCGCTTGAAGCGCTTGACCGTGGCCTCGCCGTCCAGCATCGCGGCGACGATGTCACCGTTCTCCGCGACGGGCTGGCGGCGGACGGTGACCCAGTCGCCGTCACAGATGGCGGCCTCGATCATCGAGTCGCCGACGACCTTCAGGACGAACAGTTCGCCGTCGCCGACCAGCTGCCGGGGGAGGGGGAAGACGTCCTCGACGGACTCCTCGGCCAGGATCGGACCGCCGGCGGCGATCCGGCCGACCAGCGGGACGTACGAGGCGGCGGGCTTGCCGGTGGTGTCCGTGGGCTGGGTGCTCGGCTGGTCGGAACCGCGCACCTCGTACGCCCGGGGGCGGTGCGGATCGCGGCGGAGGAAGCCCTTGCGTTCGAGAGCCATGAGCTGGTGGGCCACCGAGGAAGTGCTGGAGAGGCCCACCGCCTGCCCGATCTCACGCATCGACGGTGGGTAGCCACGTCGCTGGACCGAGTCGCGGATGACTTCGATGACCCTGCGCTGTCGGTCGGTGAGTCCCGAGCTGTCGGCCCGGATGCCAGGAGGTCGTCCGGGAAGGGCGCGGGCGGGACGCCCGGCCTCCTCACCGTTCATGTTCGCGTCACTCATGGCGTGCACCGCCTCGAGTCGGCCCTGGGAGCGGTCCTGGGCGGTGATGGTGGCACTGTCTGCGGTGGTGGTCACGTCGGCCCCTCTCGAATGGTCTCCCTGGCTGGCACAACGGTAGTAGCTTTCGAAAGGTTGCGCCAAACACACGTTCGAGTGAAAATTCGCAGATTGCCCTACGCCTGTACGAAGAGAGGTGTATGCGCAGGGCCGCTTCGTAACCCCGGCCGGGCGTTCCGGTAGCCTTCGCCGCTGGGTCGCGATCACCCGGCGGACCCCCCTCTGCGCCACACCCGCCGAAGCGGGGTCCGGGAACGGGCATGCCGCGACACGCGGAAGGGCTGGAAGTCCGCCCAACCCAAGATCTAGTGGTTGGATGTCACCGGCCACCCAGGGGTAGTGGTCCCCGGTCTGCCGGGGGTGCCCGTATCGCCTATGCTGGTGGTCGCTTCGCGGAGCCCCCACGGGCAGCGTGAGGTCCGTCAGTCGTGCCGCGAGGGAGGCTCTGGAACCAATGCACTGCCCCTTCTGCAGGCACCCCGACAGCCGTGTCGTCGACAGCCGAACCACCGACGACGGGACGTCGATCCGGCGCCGTCGCCAGTGCCCCGAGTGCTCCCGTCGTTTCACGACGGTGGAGACGTGCTCGCTCATGGTGGTGAAGCGTTCCGGCGTCACCGAGCCCTTCAGTCGCACCAAGGTCATCTCCGGAGTGCGCAAGGCGTGTCAGGGGCGGCCGGTCACCGAGGACGCCCTCGCCAAGCTCGGCCAGCGCGTCGAAGAGGCGGTGCGCGCCACCGGCAGCGCCGAGCTGACCACTCACGACGTGGGGCTGGCCATTCTCGGCCCCCTGCGGGAACTCGACCTCGTCGCGTACCTGCGCTTCGCGTCCGTGTACAAGGCGTTCGACAGCCTCGAGGACTTCGAGGCCGCCATCGCGGAACTCCGCGTGCGGCCTTCCGCCGAGGATTCCGGAACCGGCGCGACCCCAGGGGTCCCCGTTCCGGCCACCGCCGCCGACTGACCGGCGGTCCGGGCCGGCGACGGCCCGGGCGACCCGGCCGCCGTCGTGCGGCCCGGCAGACGTGCCCCGAGGTCCCTGAGGGTCCTCGTGGCAGCAGTACAGAACGACGTACCAGAAGACGGTGCCCTGGGACTATCTGGGCGCCAAAGTGTGTTTTGCCCGTATATGGGAGGCGGCATGACAGAGACGGCGAGCGGCCCGGCACGTGGTTCCCGAACCAAGGGAGCCAAGTCGGCGAGCAAGGGTCTGCGCATCGAGCGCATCCACACCACCCCCGGCGTGCATCCGTACGACGAGGTGACGTGGGAGCACCGGGACGTCGTCATGACCAACTGGCGCGACGGCTCGATCAACTTCGAGCAGCGTGGCGTCGAGTTCCCCGACTTCTGGTCGGTGAACGCGGTCAACATCGTCACCAGCAAGTACTTCCGCGGTGCGGTCGGCACCCCGCAGCGCGAGACCGGTCTCAAGCAGCTCATCGACCGGATCGTGAAGACCTACACGAAGGCCGGCGAGGAGCACGGCTACTTCGCCTCCCCCGCCGACGCCGAGATCTTCGAGCACGAGCTGGCCTACGCCCTCCTGCACCAGATCTTCAGCTTCAACTCGCCGGTCTGGTTCAACGTCGGCACCCCGCAGCCCCAGCAGGTCTCCGCCTGCTTCATCCTGTCCGTCGACGACTCCATGGAGTCCATCCTCGACTGGTACAAGGAAGAGGGCATGATCTTCAAGGGCGGCTCCGGCGCCGGCCTGAACCTCTCCCGCATCCGCTCCTCCAAGGAGCTGCTCTCCTCCGGCGGCAACGCCTCCGGCCCGGTCTCCTTCATGCGCGGCGCCGACGCCTCCGCGGGAACGATCAAGTCGGGCGGTGCCACCCGCCGCGCGGCCAAGATGGTCATCCTCGACGTCGACCACCCCGACATCGAGGACTTCATCCAGACCAAGGTCAAGGAGGAGGAGAAGATCCGCGCGCTGCGCGACGCGGGCTTCGACATGGACCTGGGCGGCGACGACATCACGTCCGTCCAGTACCAGAACGCCAACAACTCCGTCCGCGTGAACGACACGTTCATGAAGGCCGTCGAGTCCGGCGGCACGTTCGGCCTCACGTCCCGCATGACCGGCGAGGTCATCGAAGAGGTCGACGCCAAGTCGCTCTTCCGCAAGATGGCCGAGGCCGCGTGGGCCTGTGCCGACCCGGGAATCCAGTACGACGACACGATCAACCGCTGGCACACCTGCCCCGAGTCCGGCCGGATCAACGGCTCGAACCCCTGCAGCGAGTACATGCACCTGGACAACACGTCCTGCAACCTCGCCTCGCTGAACCTGATGAAGTTCCTCAAGGACGACGGCAAGGGCAACCAGTCCTTCGAGGTCGAGCGCTTCGCCAAGGTCGTCGAACTCGTCATCACCGCGATGGACATCTCCATCTGCTTCGCCGACTTCCCCACCCAGAAGATCGGCGAGAACACCCGCGCCTTCCGCCAGCTCGGCATCGGCTACGCCAACCTCGGCGCCCTCCTGATGGCGACGGGTCATGCGTACGACTCCGACGGCGGCCGCGCCCTCGCCGGTGCCATCACCTCCCTGATGACCGGCACCTCGTACAGGCGTTCCGCCGAACTCGCCGCGGTCGTCGGCGCGTACGACGGTTACGCCCGCAACGCCGAGCCGCACCAGCGCGTCATGAAGCAGCACGCCGACGCCAACGCCAAGGCCGTTCGCATGGACGACCTGGACTCGCCGATCTGGGCCGCCGCCACGGAGGCATGGCAGGACGTGATCCACCTCGGCGCCAAGAACGGTTTCCGCAACGCGCAGGCGTCGGTCATCGCCCCCACCGGCACCATCGGCCTCGCGATGTCCTGCGACACCACCGGCCTCGAGCCCGACCTCGCCCTGGTCAAGTTCAAGAAGCTCGTCGGCGGCGGTTCGATGCAGATCGTCAATGGCACCGTTCCGCAGGCCCTGCGCCGCCTGGGTTACCAGGAGGAGCAGATCGAGGCGATCGTCGCCCACATCGCCGAGCACGGCAATGTGATCGACGCTCCCGGACTCAAGACCGAGCACTACGAGGTCTTCGACTGCGCCATGGGTGAGCGTTCCATCTCCGCGATGGGCCACGTCCGCATGATGGCCGCCATCCAGCCGTGGATCTCCGGGGCCCTCTCCAAGACCGTGAACCTGCCGGAGACGGCCACGGTCGAGGACGTCGAGGAGGTCTACTTCGAGGCGTGGAAGATGGGCGTCAAGGCGCTCGCGATCTACCGCGACAACTGCAAGGTCGGCCAGCCGCTCTCCGCCAAGAAGAAGGAGAAGGAGAAGGCCGAGGTCACCGCGAAGTCCGAGGCGACGATCCGCGAAGCCGTCGAGAAGGTCGTCGAGTACCGCCCGGTCCGCAAGCGCCTGCCCAAGGGCCGCCCGGGAATCACCACTTCCTTCACCGTCGGTGGTGCCGAGGGGTACATGACGGCCAACTCCTACCCGGACGACGGTCTCGGCGAGGTCTTCCTGAAGATGTCCAAGCAGGGTTCCACCCTCGCCGGGATGATGGACGCCTTCTCCATCGCCGTCTCCGTCGGTCTGCAGTACGGCGTCCCGCTCGAAACCTACGTGTCGAAGTTCACCAACATGCGCTTCGAGCCGGCCGGTATGACGGACGACCCGGACGTGCGGATGGCGCAGTCGATCGTCGACTACATCTTCCGCCGCCTGGCGCTCGACTTCCTGCCCTTCGAGACCCGGTCCGCCCTCGGTATCCACTCGGCCGAGGAGCGCCAGCGTCACCTGGACACCGGCTCGTACGAACAGCCCGAGGACGAGGACGTCGATGTCGAGGGCCTGGCCCAGTCGGCCCCCCGCACCCCGGAACTGAAGGCCGTCGCCACCGCTCCGGTCCCGAAGGCCGAGGTTCCGGCCCCCAAGCAGGTCCACACCTCGGCGGAACTGGTCGAGATGCAGCTCGGCATCAGCGCAGACGCCCCGCTCTGTTTCTCCTGCGGCACGAAGATGCAGCGGGCCGGCTCCTGCTACATCTGCGAGGGCTGCGGCTCCACCAGCGGTTGCAGCTGACACCGGCCCACGGCGGACCGGTGCGCTCGTGAACGGCGGGAGCCGCTGAGCGCGCCGGACCGCCCGGGAGGGGCGTCGATCCACAGGGTCGGCGCCCCTCGTCCGTATCGGGACCGTTCAGGAGGCCACGGAACCCAGGAGTTCGCCGAAGGTCTGCGGGTCGGCGTCGAAGCCCCGGGTGACCGGACGGTACGTCCAGCCGTCCGTCCCGTCGCGGACGAACTCCACGACCGTCGCCGCCAGGGCGTCCGGTACGTCGGTGAAGTCGTGGGCCAGGAGGTCGGTGTAGCCCTCGCGGACCCGTATGCCGACGCCCGTCACGTCACCGAAGGCCAGCCGCCCGCCGTTCTGTTGTAGGGCCACGCCCACCACCACGCGTGCGTACCGCGGTGCCAGGCGGTCCAGCTCCAGGGTCATGGCCTCGTCGTAGCCGAAGCCCTGGCCCGTACGGCTGTCGCGGTGGAGCGTGATCGTGCCGTCGGGGGAACGGCTGCCGAAGTGCACCAGGTACACCGGTGCTCCGTGAGGTTCGTCGGTGGTGAACACACCGGCGACGAGGTCCAGGTCGTGGGCCGGAGCGCCCGCCGGCGCCGGGTCCCATTTGAGCGTCACCTCGACCCGTCCCACCCCTTTGTTGAGTCCGCTCATGGTGCTTCCCCTCTCCGCGCGCTCCCCGCGCACGCCTCGTCCCGTACCGCCGTACCGCTCGAAAGCCCTTGGTCGTGGGCCGGTTGTTCATGGTGTCACGTGCCTACGACAGGGGACCCGGCGCTTGAGGGGGAGAGTGGTGCGCGGAGTGATGACGAGCCGGATCTCGACGTTTGCCTGGCTCGAATCGGATACGGCAGCGGATGGAGCGGGGAACCCGCCGCGGATTCATGAGCCCTGACGGGGTTTCACCGGACGCAGGTCCGGACCGTTCCGTTCGAGAACCTCGACATGCCGTCCGGAAGAGCGATCCCGCCGGACCTGAGGGGGCTTCAGGAGAAGCTCGTCGAACGGTGCCGGGGCGGTTCCTGCCGCGAGCGGAACTTCCTGGTCGCGGCGGTCGTCGGACGGATCGGGACCGGACGGGGCGACGAGGAGCGCACGGGGCCGGAGCGAATGCGCCCGCCGGGAGGCCGCCGAAGTCTGCCGGGGTCCTCCCGTGCCCCGTACGATGGCGCGGTGCTGGTCAAGTGGATTCGCTGCACCGTGGTGGACCGTCGAGGGTTCGAGCGGGGGCAGCGGAAATGGGCGGGGCTGCTCGGCGAGCCCGGGTTCCGGGGGCAGGGCGGCGGTTGGAGCCGGGGCCGGCCGGACGTCGCCCATGTCTTCGCCTTCTGGGAGAGCCGGGCCTTCTACGACTCGTTCATGGCGCGGTCGCACGATCGGCTGGCTTCCTCGCAGGCGGGCACGTTCAAGGACGCCCAGGTCAAGCTGTTCGACCACCGCTTCGACGTGAAGACGGGGTTCGAGCCGCGGTTCTCCGACGCCGACGTGGCGAGGGTGGCGCACTGCCGTGTCCACGAGGAGCGTGCCGAGCACTTCGCGCTCATGCAGGAAAAGGTGTGGAACCCGGCGATGGCCGGTTCCCCCGGCATGCTGCGGGGCATGTTCGGCGAGGCGCCCGGCAGCGAGTTCCTGGTGCTTTCGATGTGGCAGTCCGCCGCCGAGCACGGCAAGTACCGGGAGGAGCGGGTGGAGCGGCTCGGGCTGCGGGCCCGGACCGCGGCCGATGTGGCGGCGCTGAGCGGGGACGTGGTGCGGCTCGAGCCGGCCTGGACGGTCTGAGGAACGCTCAACCCGCCACGAACGCGCCCGCCGCGACCCCCGCCAGCACCGCGCGGGCGGCCTGGTCCGCGAGCGCGCCGTCGATCGGCTCACGGGTGACGAAGAGCCGGAGCAGCAGGGGCGCGAGGGCCGCCCGGACGACGGCGGCGGCGTCGGTGCCGTCCGGGGCCTCGCCGCGGGCGGTGGCACGGGTGACGACGGCCTCGCAGCGGCGGAAGCGTTCGGAGGAGAACGCGTGCAGGGCGTCGGCGGCCCGGGAGGACTGGAAGGCGGCGCCGACGAAGGCGGTCGGGACGGCCGCCTCGCCGGGGTCGCCGAAGGCGTCGACGACTTCGTGCGCGAGCGCGCGCAGGTCTCCCGCGAGGCTGCCGGTGTCCGGAGGCGTCCAGGCCCTCTCGCCCGCCAGGCCGAGCACGTCGGCGAGGAGCCCTTCGACGCTGCCCCAGCGCCGGTAGAGGGTCGCCCTGTGGACCCCCGAGTGCTCCGCCACGTATTCCATCGTGAGGGCCGGATAGCCGTGCTCGGAGAGGCCGGTCAGGACGGCGTCGCGGACGACGGCCCGGGTGCGGGCGGTACGCCCACCGGGGCGTCTGCTGCCCGGTGCGGGAGCCGGCGGCTCCACGATCGGGTCATTCATGTGCCCCTCCTGTTGCCTCGGGGATGCCGACCGTGCCACGCTCATTCTAACGCGATGGATGTCGCATTTATGTCCGCTCTCGGAGGTGACCTTGTCCAGCCCTTTCCCGTCGTGCGAGGCCGCCGTGCCCCGTGGCGAACCCCGCTTCCGCCCGCGTTCCGTTCTCCGTGTGCTCCGGGGAGCGGATCGGGGCAGAGGGGGAGAACGGCGCGGACGAGCCGACCCCCGCCGCGCCCCTCGGTCGAGCCCGTCGAAGACCGGCGATCTAGGGTCGGGGTATGGCACGACCGCGGCGCATCGTTCTCGTACGGCACGGAGAGTCCGAGGGCAATGCCGATGACACGGTGTACGAACGGGAGCCCGACCATGCCCTGCGGCTCACGGAGACCGGCCGGCGGCAGGCGGAGGCGACGGGGGAGCGACTGAGGAAGCTCTTCGGAGAGGAGACGGTCAGCGTCTACGTCTCGCCGTACCGGCGCACCCACGAAACCCTCCACGCCTTCCGGCTCCCTCCGGAACAGGTCCGGGTGCGCGAGGAACCGCGGCTGCGGGAGCAGGACTGGGGCAACTGGCAGGACAGGGGGGACGTGCGCCTCCAGAAGGCGTACCGTGACGCGTACGGGCACTTCTTCTACCGCTTCGCCCAGGGAGAGTCCGGAGCGGACGTCTACGACCGGGTCGGGGCGTTCCTGGAGAGCCTGTACCGCAGCTTCGAGGCGCCCGATCACCCGCCCAACGTCCTGCTGGTCACCCACGGACTGACCATGCGGCTGTTCTGCATGCGCTGGTTCCACTGGACGGTCGCGGAGTTCGAGTCCCTGTCGAACCCCGGCAACGCCGAGACGCGCGTCCTTCTGCTCGGCGACGACGGGAGGTACCGCCTGGACAGGCCCTTCGAACGCTGGCGTACCCCTGAGCCGTACGGCCCCACCGGATAGAGTGGCAGACCGATGACCGCTGACTCCTCACCCGACCGGCGCTTCGAGCGCGCCCTGGCCAGTCTGCGAGGGCTGTCCGTGGGAGACGCCCTCGGCTCCCAGTTCTTCGTACCCGCCCACTACCCCCTGCTGAAGCGGCGCGAACTGCCGCCCGGCCCCTGGCAGTGGACCGACGACACCGAGATGGCCTGCTCCGTCCTGGCCGTCCTCGTGCGGCACGGCCGGATCGACCAGGACGACCTGGCCACGTCGTTCGCACAGCACCACGACTTCGACCGGGGCTACGGCCCGGCGGTCAACAGGATGCTCGGGCTCATCCGGGAGGGCGGCGACTGGCGGGAGCTGGCCGCCGCGCTCTTCAAGGGACAGGGCTCCTGGGGCAACGGTGCCGCGATGCGGATCGCCCCGCTCGGGGCCTGGTACGCGGGTGACCCGGAACAGGCGACCCACCAGGCGGAGATCTCCGCCTACACGACGCACCAGCATCGCGAGGCCGTCGTGGGGACGATGGCCGTCGCCGCCGCGGCCGCCATCGCGGCCGACCCCGCCGGACCGCCCACGCCCGAAGCGCTGCTCGACGGGGTCATCGCCCTGGTGCCGCGCAGCGCGGTCGGAGCGGGGCTGCGCAGGGCCCGCGACATGCTCGACTACGGCGACGCCGGCACGGTCGCCGCCGTGCTCGGCAGCGGCCGGCGGACGAGCGCGCACGACACGGTTCCCTTCGCCCTCTGGTCGGCGGCCCGCGGGCTCGGCGACTTCGAGAGGGCGTTCTGGACGACCGCGCAGGTCGGTGGCGACGTCGACACGACCTGTGCCATCGCCGGGGGCGTGGTGGCGGCCACGGCGAACGGCGCGCCGCCGGCGGACTGGCTGCACCGGACCGAGGGACTCCCGGCCTGGGTCCCGACCGCGGCGGTCTGACACCGCACCGCTTCCCCCGGGTGCCGATGTACCCGGCTCCCGGTGGCCGTCGGCCTTCCCGGCCACCGGGACCGGCGGTGCCGGGCCGGGCGTGGCGACGGCTCCCGGAGGCGCGGCAGGGATTTCCCCGGCGTCCGGAGGGGAGCCGGGTATCGCGCGCGGCGCCGAGCGGCGTAACCTGTCTGGCGCCATGCCGTACGAACCCCCCACCCACACCGTCGAGCGATCGCTCCGCGCCACCACCGGCGCCAGGATCGTCGCCGGAATCGACGAAGTCGGGCGCGGGGCGTGGGCCGGGCCCGTCACGGTGTGCGCGGCCGTCACCGGCCTGCGCCGACCCCCCGCCGGGCTCACCGACTCCAAGCTGATCACCCCCAAACGCCGTACCGCGCTGGCGGCGGAACTCGAACGGTGGGTCACGGCGTACGCGCTCGGTGACGCCTCCCCGCAGGAGATCGACGACCTCGGGATGACCGCGGCACTGCGCCTCGCGGCCGTCCGGGCCCTCGAAGCTCTCCCCGTGCGGCCCGGCGCGGTGATCCTCGACGGCAAGCACGACTACCTCGGCAGCCCTTGGCAGGTCCGTACGGTGATCAAGGGCGACCAGTCCTGCGTCTCCGTGGCCGCCGCCTCCGTCCTCGCGAAGGTCCGCCGGGACGACCTCATGGCAGGGCTGGAGGCCGGGGAGTACGCGCCGTACGCCTTCGGGGCCAACGCGGGCTACCCGTCGCCGGTCCACAGGGCCGCCCTCGAAGAGCTGGGGCCCACCCCGTACCACCGGCTCTCCTGGTCCTACCTGGACGCGCTGCCCCGGTGGCGCCACCTCAAGAAGGTCCGTCTCCCCGCCGGGACGGCCGCACTGGAAAGCGGGGGCCAACTCGGCTTCGACTTCTGAACTTCCGGACGCGAGCCCTGCCGAAGGGCCGTGCACGCGCCCGGAGCGCACCTGTGTGCCCACCCGCCGATGTCCCACGCACCGGCGTTTGATAGACAACCACCCATGCCTCTCATCCCCGAGGAGCCTCAGATTCACGAGAGCGCCCAGGGTCCCCGCGCCACCACGGCCGCCGGCCGCCCCGCGTCGACCCCCCGTCCCGTACCCGGCCCGCGCTCCGCGGCCACCCCGCGTCCCGGACGCCCCGTTCCCGGCCCCGCCAGGCCCGTACCGCCGCCGCGCCCCGGCGCCGGGAAGGCTCCGGCCGACGGCCCGGAGAATCGTTCCGGTCAGCGGCCCTCCCCGCAGCTCCAGCTGATCCCGGCCCCGGTCGACGGCGCCCTCGACGCCGCCGAGGAGGCTCTGGACCTCCTGCTGGAGAACGGCCGGGCCCCCGGCGACGTCCTGTTGCTCACCACCGGCGCACAGCACCCCTGGACGGCACACGAGCTGTCCTTCGGCGAGGCCGCCTACTGGGCGCAGCAGGACACCGGCGACGACGTGTTCTTCGCCGATGCCTCCGCGGTGGAGCGGACCGCCCCCCGCCCCGTGGTGATCGTCGCCGTCAACGGCGGGGACGACGAGACGGCGGCCCGTGCCCTTCCGGCGGCGCTGGCTCGTGCGGGCGCGCTGCTCGTCGTCTGCGGCGACCCGCAGCGCATCACGGCCCTCCTCGGAGCGGGCGCCGGCGTCTGACCGGTCCTCTGCCCGCCGAACCGGTACGGACCGGCGGGCAGAGGGAAGCCGCCCGTCCGTTCAGCGCGCGGCGGCCCGGCGCAACGGTTCGCTCGCGCCGCTCGCGGTCCTCGGCACGAGCCGGCCCAGCTCGGCCGGCCCCTCGCCGATCGGCAGGGGGAGCGAGTCGGAGTTCGGGCGGCGGCCCCCACGGCCCTCCCCGAGCACCTGCCAACCCGCCCGGGTCAGCGTGATGTACGCGCCGCAGCGGAGCCCGTGCAGGGTGCAGGCGTCACGGAGCCCCCACATCCAGGCTCCGTCCTCCTCCGTCCATCGCTCGTCCCCCTCGCGGCAGTACAGCAGTACCGCGGTCCGTACGGGTGAGCGTCTCCTGAGGTCGTGGGGGATGACGCGCCGCAGGTGGGCCAGGAGCGCGTTGCGGAAATCCCACCCGTCCGCCGGGGCGGGACGGTGGACGAACGAGGCGCTGGCGGCGAGCCGCTCCTCGTGGTCCAGGACCGCGAGGACCGCTGTCGAGGGCGTGGGGGCGTGACGCGAGTGGAGACCGCTGACGACCTCGCGCGGATTGCGCAGCAGAGGAATCCCCGCCGCGGTCCACTCGGCCGGTTCGAGCATCCGGGCGAGGCGGCTGGCGGACCCGGACGATGATCTGAACGAGGTGGCTGTGGGCGGAGCGAATCCGAGGGTCACGGTCCTCCCTTCGGATACGCGCCCGCTGGGCGGGCAAGGTCGGGTGAGGGCGCACCACGGCACAGTCCTTCCGGACCGCTGACGGGCCGTGCGGGGCGGTGCCCCAATTCTTGCTGGCCCGTGCGTGAGCGGCAATGAGCAATTGAGGCCGCTGACGGGAATGGGTTGGTATGCCACTCATATCCCTGCCCAGTTGCCCATTGTTCACTCCCCGTTCCCTTGTCGGTTTCCTCGCGGGCGGGGAGAGCGCCGACGCGAGCCTCCCGCCGTCGCGCTCGGGCGCGCTGCGCGGCCGACGGGCCCGTGGCGCCGGGAGGCGTGTGGGCCGGGGACCGTCCGTGAGAGACGCGTCACTCCGGGTGAACTGGTCGATTGTCGGTGCCATCGGGTTGCATGGAGGCATGACCAACCTGGAACTCCGCGCCGAAGCCGATGCCGTCCTCGCCGAACTGGTCGGCGACCCCGGGGGCTCGGCACGGCTGCGGGAGGACCAGTGGCAGGCGGTGGCGGCTCTCGTGGAGGAACGCCGACGGGCGCTGGTGGTGCAGCGCACGGGATGGGGCAAGTCGGCGGTGTACTTCGTCGCCACCGCGCTGCTGCGTCGGCGCGGCTCGGGACCGACGGTGATCGTTTCGCCGCTGCTGGCGCTGATGCGCAACCAGGTCGAGGCGGCGGAGCGGGCCGGTATCCGGGCGCGCACGATCAACTCGGCCAACCCGGAGGAGTGGGACACGATCTACGGGGAGATCGAGAGCGGGGCGACCGATGTGCTCCTCGTGAGTCCGGAGCGACTCAATTCCGTGGACTTCCGGGAGCAGGTGCTGCCCAGGCTCGCGGCCACGACGGGCCTGCTGGTGGTCGACGAGGCGCACTGCATCTCCGACTGGGGCCACGACTTCCGCCCCGACTACCGCCGGCTGAGGGCCATGCTCGGCGAGCTGGCCCCCGGTGTGCCGGTGCTCGCCACCACGGCGACGGCGAACGCACGGGTGACGGCGGACGTGGCCGACCAGTTGGGCACCGGCGCGAGTGAGGCCCTGGTGCTGCGCGGTTCGCTGGAGCGGGACAGCCTCCGGCTCGGCGTGGTGCGGCTGCCGGACGCGGCGCACCGGCTGGCGTGGCTGGCCGAGCACCTGGACGAGCTGCCGGGCTCGGGGATCATCTACACGCTGACGGTGGCCGCGGCCGAGGAAGCCACGGCTTTCCTCCGGCAGCGGGGTTTCGCGGTGGACTCCTACACCGGGCGGACGGAGAACGCCGACCGCCTCCAGGCCGAGACCGACCTCCAGCAGAACAAGGTCAAGGCGCTCGTGGCGACGTCGGCGCTGGGCATGGGCTTCGACAAGCCGGATCTCGGCTTCGTGATCCACCTCGGTTCGCCGTCCTCGCCGATCGCGTACTACCAGCAGGTGGGCCGTGCCGGCCGCGGAGTGGAGCACGCGGAGGTGCTCCTGTTGCCGGGGCAGGAGGACGAGGCGATCTGGCGCTACTTCGCCGACACCGCCTTCCCGCCCGAGGCCCAGGTCCGGCAGACCCTGGCGGCCCTCGCCGACGCGGGGCGCCCGCTGTCCGTGCCGAGCCTGGAGGCGGCGGTGGACCTGCGGCGCACCCGTCTGGAGACGATGCTCAAGGTTCTCGACGTGGACGGAGCGGTCAAGCGGGTGAAGGGCGGCTGGGAGAGCACCGGACGGCCCTGGACGTACGACACCGAGCGGTACGCGTGGGTGGCGCGCCAGAGGGCGGCGGAGCAGCAGGCCATGCGCGACTACGTCGGCACCTCCCGGTGCCGCATGGAGTTCCTGCGGCGACAGCTCGACGACGAGGGCGCGGTCCCGTGCGGCCGGTGCGACAACTGCGCGGGCCCGTGGATCGACTCCTCGGTCTCGGCCGACGCGCTGACGGGGGCGACGAAGGAACTGGACCGCCCCGGTGTGGAGGTCGAGCCCCGCCGTATGTGGCCGACCGGCATGCCCGCACTGGGCATCGACCTCAAGGGACGCATCCCCGCCGGTGAACAGTGTTCCACCGGCCGTGCCCTGGGCCGGCTCTCGGACATCGGCTGGGGCAACCGGCTGCGCCCCCTCCTGGCCGACAACGCCCCCGACGCCCCCGTTCCCGACGATGTCCTGAAGGCCGCGGTGGCCGTCCTCGCCGACTGGGCGCGCTCTCCGGGCGGCTGGGCACCGAACGTCCCGGACGCCGCCGCGCGCCCCGTGGGGGTCGTGGCCGTACCGTCCCTCTCCCGCCCGCAGTTGGTCGGTTCCCTCGCCCGGGGGATCGCGGCCGTCGGCCATCTTCCCTACCTCGGCGCCTTGGCGTACGCCGGGCCGGACGGCGCGCGCTCGGCGAGCCGCAGCAACTCCGCCCAGCGCCTCCGGGCCCTCTCCGGGGCCTTCACCGTCCCCGAGGACCTGGCCGCGGCCCTGGCGGGCTCCCCGGGACCCGTCCTGCTCGTGGACGACCGCACCGATTCCGGCTGGACCCTCGCCGTCGCCGCCCGTCTGCTCCGCCGGGCAGGCAGCGGGCCGGTGCTCCCGCTGGTTCTCGCCGCGGCGGGCTGAGCGGTTCTTCCACGACCGCGCAGCCGGGTCCCGTCCTGCCCGCCGGGCCCGGAACGGGCCGGACGGATGCGGCACCGACGGCCGCACGGCACACGAGCCCGTCTTCCGGAAGCCGCACGAGTCGTCTCCATGAAACCCGACGGCGCGGCCCCCACGCGGATGAGCCGCCGAACCTGTGGACAACCGGGCGAACCGACGGATGCCGCGTTCCGGGAGTTATCCACAGGGGTTTCGGATTTCGGGAGATCGCGAGACCGTCCTGACCATGAACGCGAATCACCACGAAACCAGCGGACCCACCCGTACCCAGCGGATCACCCTGCGAGGCCCGGCCGAACTGGCCGACGCCCTCCCGTTCATGCTGGGCTTTCACCCCACGGACTCCGTCGTCATGGTCGCTCTCCACGGCGAACACGGCCGTTTCGGCGGCCGGATCAGGCTCGGGATCCCGAACTCGCCCCGCGAATGGGCCTCCACCGCCGACCACCTCGCCGAGTGCCTCGTCGAAGGGGGGGCCCGAACCGGTGCCCGGCCCGACGGCATCGTCGTCTTCCTCTGTCAGGACCCGGAACCCGGTGAGACGGGCCGGAGGGTCATGGAGCGGCTGCGCCCCTTCGCCCAACGACTGCGCACCGCCTGCGGAGCCCTCGACATTCCCGTCTACGAAGCCCTCTGCATCTCCGACGGCCTCTACTTCTCCTACTGCTGCCCCGACGCACGCTGCTGCCCACCCGACGGCACTCCGCTCGCGCTGAGCGGCACGACGGTGATGGCGGCGACCGCCGCGTACGCCGGAATCCAGGTGCGGGGTTCCCTGAGGGACATGGAGGCCCGGCTGAAGCCGGCCGACGGAACCGGAGCGGAGGAGCAGCGGGCCGCGCTCGACGCCGCCGCCGCCTCGATCGTCCCCCGCATCGTCGAGGGTTCCGAGGAGCGGGGGAGGGAGGAGGTGCGCGAGGGGACACTGCGTCTCGCTCGCGAGATCCTCCGTCGATTCGCCGGCCCGGAGGCCCCGAAAGTTCCGGACGGTCCACGGGAACCGAAAACCCCGGAAATCCCGAAGGCCTCGGACGGCCCAAGGGATCCGGAGGCCCCGAAGGCGCCGGGAGGGCCGAGGAGTTCGACGAACCGGAGGAGCCCGGGGAGCACGGTGAAACCGGGGAGGTGCGCCGCCGGCGCTGCGGCGGGTGACGCCGCCGACGACGCCCTGGTCACGGCCGACGAGGCCGCCGCACTGATCCTGGGCCTCCAGGACCGCGTCACCCGGGACCGCGCCGCCGAATGGATGGAAGGCTGGGAGGGGGCCGCCGCCCTGCGGCTCTGGCGCGTACTGGCCCGGCGTTGCGTCACCCCCTACCAGGAGCATGCCGCCGCGCCCCTCACCCTCGTGGGCTGGACGGCGTGGTCCACCGGTGACGAGCCGACGGCCCGGGTCGCTCTCGGACTCGCGCTCGACGCGGACCCCGAGTACGTCTTCGCCCGGTTGCTGCACCAGGCGTGCAACGAAGGTCTCGATCCCGAGTCGCTGCGTTCCTGCCTGAGGAGCGAGCGGGACGCCCGGACCGTCCCGGAACGGGCCGCGCCGGCGTCCTCCCGGCGGGTCAGGGTGCGTGCCACCCGTCGGCGGACCACCCGCCAGGGCCTGGTCGGGGCGGGACGGCAGACCGGGACGGGGGACCGGAGGGCCGCGGCCGGGGTCCGACCCGCTGGGCCCGCCACCAGCAGGCCCGGGAGCGGGGTTCCCCGGCCCGGCGGACATCGTGGGACCAGGAGCGGCCGATGACGACCGTGATCGGGTCGGTCGCAAGCGCGTTCCCCTCCCCGGCGCGGATGCGCGGACCGTGCCATCGGTGCTCCTCCGGCCTCCTGGTCCGCGCGGAGGGCGCTCCGTGTCCACCACGGCCCTCGGTCGCCCCGCCGGACAGCCGACCGGACACGTCCACGGCGTTCGTCTCGCATCCCCGCACGGCACGACGGACGCAACTCCCTCCGGCACACGGCATGTTCGATCACGTCCTCCCGCTCGTTCCCGACGTTCTGCGCACCTCCGAGGAGGCGGGCCCCGGGGTGCCACCCTCGGACGTGCGCGGGGCGGGGTCGGAAGGGAGCGGGGCATCTCGTGGAGCGCCGCCGCCCGTTCCCGTCGACTTCCTGCGGAAAACGCTCCGCGCGTGGACTTCGCGGGCTCCGGAACGAGGGCGGTCGCGGATCCCGGCCCGAACCCGCGGTGGGTCTCCGCGGAACCGGACCGGACCTGTCAGGAGGCGCCGGGCGTTCCGGTCGTCGGGCCCCGTGGTCACGGAGAACCGCGCACCGTACGGACGGCCGGGTGTGGTCTCGGTATGGTCGGGACAGCAGCGGAGGCGTTCGATCGGGGGTGTGACGGGATGCCGGGCACGGACATGAGGGAAGCTTCGCGGCACGTCGGGGAAGCCGTCGCCGAAGATTCCCCGGGACGTGCTTATCGTCAGGAAGACGACTATGATCCCGGCATGCCTCCCTACGACCCGTCGGCCTTTCCGCCCTTCGCCGTCACCGTCGATCTGGTCGTGCTCACCGTGCGGCGCCACGCACTCTGTGCGCTGGTCGTCAAACGGGGGGAGGCGCCGTTCAAGGGGAGCTGGGCGCTGCCCGGAGGTTTCGTGCGGGCGGAGGAGGACCTCGGTGCCGCGGCGGCGCGCGAACTGGTCGAGGAGACCGGCCTTCGTGCCCACGACCCGGCCGCACCGACTCCCGTGCCGAGCAACGGCGCGCACCTGGAGCAGCTGGCGACGTACGGGGCGCCCGACCGCGACCCCCGGATGCGCGTGGTCAGCGTCGCCCACCTCGCCCTGGCTCCCGACCTTCCCGCCCCCCGGGCGGGCGGCGACGCCAACAGCGCCCGCTGGGCCCCGGTCGAGGAGCTGCTCGGGGAGGGCGGGGCCGCCGGCGCCGAGGGCGAAGGGGCGCTCGCCTTCGACCACTCCAGAATCCTCGCCGACGGGGTGGAGCGTGCTCGATCCAAGATCGAGTACTCCTCCCTGGCCACTGCCTTCTGTCCGCCGGAGTTCACGGTCGGCGAGCTGCGGCGCGTTTACGAGGCGGTCTGGGGGGTGACCCTGGATCCGCGCAACTTCCACCGCAAGGTGACCGGCACGCCCGGCTTCCTGGTTCCGGCCGGTGGCACCACGACCCGTCAGGGAGGGCGTCCCGCCCAGCTCTTCCGTGCGGGTGGGGCGACCCTTCTCAATCCGCCCATGCTGCGCCCCGAGGTCTGAGGAGGGCGGAAATCCGGCGCCCCTGATGCCCGCCATGCGCCTCAAGTCCGAAATGTAGCGTTATCTTGCTGCGGTAGCGCCGCCCTGCCGCGGAGCGGTGTCACCTACCGCGAGAGAAGCGATGCTCCAGGCAATCGGACTCACCAGCACTTCCCGCCCCGGTCGTCCGCCCTCCGTGGACGATCTGACCTTCGACGCCCGGCCGGGTGCCGTGACCGCCCTTCTCGGACCCCGGGGCTCCGGCAAGACCACCGCCCTCCGCCTCATGCTCGACATCGAACCGGGGCGGGGGATCACCTACTTCCGCGGTCGGCCGCTGCACCGCATCGCCCACCCCCCTCGCGAGGTCGGCGTGCTCCTCGGCGACGTCCCCGCGCATCCCGCCCGTACGGTCCGGGGGCAGCTCCGGATGCTCTGCGCCGCCACGGGAGTCCCCGCCTCGCGCGCGGAGGAACTGGTGCGGGAGGTCGGCCTCGCCGGCCTGGAGCGACGGCGGATCGGCACCCTGCCGATCGGGGCGGATCGCCGTCTCGGCCTCGCCGCGGCGTTGTTGGGCGGCCCCCACACGCTGCTGCTCGACGAACCGGGCGCCGGTCTCTCCGCATCCGAGAGCAGGTGGCTGCACGCGTTCCTGCGTGCCCACGCCTCCGCGGGGGGCACGGTGCTCTACACCACGCGGGACCCCAAGGACGCGGCCCGCAACGCCGACCGGGTGGTCGCCGTCGACCGCGGCCGGCTCGTCGCCGACCAGGACGCGGCCGAGTTCGTCCGCACCCGGCTGCGTCCGCGGGTCGCCGTCCGCACCCCGCACGCCGCGCGTCTGGCCGCGGCCGTGACCCGGGAGGCGAGAGCCGCCCGCCGCCCGGTCGAGGCGGTCGCCGAGGACGGCAACCGTCTCCTCGTCTACGGCAGTGACTGCGCCTCCGTCGGTGACACCGCCTTCCGGCACGGCGTGCCGGTCCACCGCCTCACCGAGGAGGTCGGCGACACCGGTGCGACGGGCACGGCCGGAGGCGCCGACGTCCGTGGCGACGGCGGCGTCGGACGGCGTGCCGAACAGGGTGGTGCTCCCGGGAGGGCCGCGTCCGGGGGGGACGGCGCGGCGGCGTCGCGGTACACCGGACGGCCTCGCGCCACCGCGGCCGGTGACGCCCCGCCCGGGAGGCCGGATGCTGCCCGAAAGCCGGTCCGCGCGCCCTCGCGTCCGCTCCGGTACGAGGTCCACCGCCTTCTGGGCGTGCCGTCCACGCCCCTCGTGATGGGCGCCGTCCTGCTCGTCTCCGTGGCGTTCGCCCTCCTCCTCGGTCGCGGTGGCCGGACCGCGCTGCCCGCCGTCCTCGCCGGCTGGCCCGCGTTCTCCCCGCTGCCGCCCGCGGCTCTGGGGGCCGGATTGCTCGGCGCCCTCTCCTTCGCGGAGGAGTACCGCCATCCCGCGCTCACCGCCGGCCGTGGGGCCGTGGCCCGCGAACCCGCCCTGCTGCTGGCCAAACTCGCCGTGGCGGCGGCCGTCGCCCTCGTGCTCGGAGTGCTTGTCGTGATGGCGGCCCTGGGGGCGCTGCGGCTCGTCCACGGAACCGATTTGATCCCCGTTCCGGAGAACGCTCCCACGCTGTGGGCGAGTTGGCTGGGGTTGATCGTCGGCTGCGCCTGGGCGGGAGTGCTCGGGGCCGGCGTCTTCCGGGCCGCTGCGGCCGGGATGGCCGCGGTCCTCGCCGTACCGGTCGCCTTCGTCCCGCTGATGCAGAAGGTGTTGACGGGGCCGTCGGTGCGGTCGGCCGCCGGCCTTCCGGAGCGGCTGCGCGCGTTTGTGGGGCCGCACTGGTCGCCGGTCGTGGACCAGTGGCTGACGGCGGCGCTGCGGGTGGTCGGACAACCCGCAGGAGTGGCCCTTTCGTTGACGTTGACGGGGTTGCTCTGCGCTTATGTGCTCACCGGACTGCGCCGCAGGGCTCGTTGGTGATCGTGTGCAGACCGAAAGGTTCCGCCTGATCGACAACTCTTTTGCGTTATGCACTATATGACCGATTAATCGTCAATTGTGTAAGGGGTGCTGATCACCCTTTCGTGTGCTTTTCAGCAAAGACCTCAAGGGCTGTCGAAGCAGCGCCGACAAAAGATGCGTGAGTACCCTTGCGCACACCATGATGACCGCCGCCCGCTCCGTCGACCCCGGCCTCGGCGCCCCGGGCGATCTCGACCGCTACCCCTACCCGGAGGCGCCCGCCGCCGGTCGTGTGGGCCCCTCCTCGTGGGAGGGGGTGGAGACCGACCTGGGCCGCGTCGGACGCAGGAGCACCGGCAGCCGGGGTCGGGGACTGCACGGACAGCTCGTCCAGCAGCTCGGCCAGATGATCGTCTCCGGTGACCTCGGCGCCGACCGTCCGCTCGTCCCCGAGGAGATCGGCCAGCGGTTCGAGGTCTCGCGCACCGTGGTGCGCGAGTCGCTCCGTGTGCTCGAGGCCAAGGGGCTCGTCAGCGCCCGTCCCAACGTCGGTACCCGGGTCAGGCCCGTCAGCGACTGGAACCTCCTCGACCCCGACATCATCGAATGGCGCGCCTTCGGCCCGCAGCGCGACGATCAGCGCCGTGAGCTGAACGAGATGCGCTGGACCATCGAACCCCTGGCCGCCCGCCTCGCCGCCGGACACGGTCGCGAGGACGTGCAGCAGCGCCTCGCCGACATGGTCGAGATCATGGGGCACGCCTTCACCCAGGGGGACGGCACCACCTTCTCCCGGGCCGACACGGAATTCCACTCCCTCCTCATCCAGCTCGCCGGGAACCGCATGCTGGAGCACCTCTCCGGCATCGTCGCCGCCGCGCTCCAGGTCTCCGGCGGCCCCGCCACCGGTTGCGACCGGCCGAGCGAGGCGTGCCTCGCGCACCACGGCCGGATCGTGGACGCGCTCGCCGCCGGAGACGCCCAGGGGGCCGAGGCGGCCATGCGGCAGCTGCTCGTGGTCCACCCCGAGGGGGAGCGTGTCGTTCCCGCTCCCCGCGAACACTGACCCGCGAGCCGCGGCCGGGCGCCGAGGCGTACGCACCGGGTCCCGGGAGTTCGGCGGAGCCCTCCCGCGAGGCTTCGGGGTTTCGGCGGTACGAATGTGCACTGATCCACCGGTCTGGGCTGTTCGTCGCAAATAGGGTGTGACTCGGGCCACGAAGATTGGGCGTAACACTCCTCCGGGCCGTGCGATGACCTAAGAGGTGACAGCCGAGGAAGGAATACAGCAGCCGTCCCAGGCGCTGTGCAGTTCCCCGGTCCAGCCCGCGCCGTCGGCACACTCCCCGTCGACGGTCGTCGGCTCCAGCCCGATCCAGGGCGGGGCCGGAAGCCGTTTCCATCGTTCCGAGAGGTTGTTCGTGTCGGCCAGCACATCCCGTACGCTCCCGCCGGAGATCGCCGAGTCCGAGTCTGTGATGGCGCTCATCGAGCGGGGAAAGGCTGATGGGCAGATCGCCGGCGATGACGTGCGTCGGGCCTTCGAGGCTGACCAGATTCCGCCAACCCAGTGGAAGAATGTTCTGCGCAGCCTCAATCAGATCCTCGAGGAAGAGGGTGTGACGCTGATGGTCAGTGCAGCGGAGTCGCCCAAGCGCGCCCGCAAGAGCGTCGCAGCGAAGAGCCCGGCCAAGCGCACCGCCACCAAGACCGTCACCGCCAGGACGACCGTGACGAAGTCCACCGTCTCGGCCCCCGCGGCCGAAGGTGCCGACTCGGCCGACGAAGCGGGCTCGCCCGCCAAGAAGGCGGCCGCCAAGAAGACCGTCGCCAAGAAGGCGGTCGCGAAGAAGACCGTCGCCAAGAAGACGGCGGCCAAGAAGACCGCGTCCAAGAAGGACTCCGACGAGCTCGTCGAGGGCGAGGAGCTGATCGAGGACGTCGCGCCCGGCAAGGGTGAGGAAGAGGAGACCGAGGGCGAGGCCAAGGGCTTCGTCCTGTCCGACGAGGACGAGGACGACGCTCCCGCGCAGCAGGTCGCCGTCGCCGGTGCCACCGCCGACCCGGTCAAGGACTACCTCAAGCAGATCGGCAAGGTCCCGCTGCTCAACGCCGAGCAGGAGGTCGAACTCGCCAAGCGCATCGAGGCCGGCCTGTTCGCCGAGGACAAGCTCGCGAACTCGGACAAGCTCGCCCCGAAGCTCAAGCGCGAGCTGGAGATCATCGCCGAGGACGGCCGCCGGGCCAAGAACCACCTCCTGGAGGCCAACCTCCGTCTGGTGGTCTCCCTCGCCAAGCGCTACACCGGCCGGGGCATGCTCTTCCTGGACCTGATCCAGGAGGGCAACCTGGGTCTGATCCGCGCCGTCGAGAAGTTCGACTACACCAAGGGCTACAAGTTCTCCACGTACGCCACCTGGTGGATCCGTCAGGCGATCACCCGCGCCATGGCCGACCAGGCCCGCACCATCCGCATCCCGGTGCACATGGTCGAGGTCATCAACAAGCTCGCGCGCGTCCAGCGGCAGATGCTCCAGGACCTGGGCCGCGAGCCCACCCCGGAGGAGCTGGCCAAGGAACTCGACATGACCCCCGAGAAGGTCATCGAGGTCCAGAAGTACGGCCGTGAGCCCATCTCCCTCCACACCCCGCTGGGTGAGGACGGCGACAGCGAGTTCGGCGACCTCATCGAGGACTCCGAGGCGGTCGTCCCGGCCGACGCGGTGAGCTTCACGCTCCTCCAGGAGCAGCTGCACTCCGTCCTCGACACGCTCTCCGAGCGTGAGGCGGGTGTCGTCTCGATGCGCTTCGGCCTCACCGACGGCCAGCCGAAGACGCTGGACGAGATCGGCAAGGTCTACGGCGTGACGCGGGAGCGGATCCGCCAGATCGAGTCGAAGACGATGTCGAAGCTCCGCCACCCCTCGCGTTCGCAGGTGCTGCGCGACTACCTCGACTGAGTCGTACGCGACGCGGAACGTCACGCCGAAGGACCCGGCTCCCCGGAAGAGGGAGCCGGGTCCTTCGGCGTGCGGGGGTGCGCCGGGGCCGCCGGTGCTGGACTCTGGGTGAACAGATGTCACCGGAGAGTCAGGAGGCTCCATGCGTGGTTCCCTCACCCGAGCGCTGACGGGTGTTCTCGGCCTGATCACCGCGGCGGCGGGACAACTCGCCGTCGCCGCCCCCGCGACCGCCGACGGTGTCGTGGTGGGCGGCAGCCGGGTCCGGATCGCGGACGCGCCGTGGGTCGTGGCGCTGTCCAGCCGTGACCGGTTCGGAGGTGCGCGCGCGGGACAGTTCTGCGGTGGCGTGGTCGTCGCGCCGACCAAGGTGCTCACCGCGGCCCACTGCCTGGGCAGGGAGGTCCTCGGAGGCGAGCCGGGGGAGGTGTCCGACTTCGCGGTCGTCGCGGGCCGTACCGCGCTGCGTGGCCAGGGCGGTCAGGAGGTGCGGGTCTCCGGCGCCTGGATCAA
Organism: Streptomyces sp. NPDC001744; assembly: GCF_042892575.1. NCBI lineage: Bacteria > Bacillati > Actinomycetota > Actinomycetes > Kitasatosporales > Streptomycetaceae > Streptomyces > Streptomyces sp. NPDC001744. The sequence continues at coordinate 115,960 of NZ_JBIAUG010000012.1, read as the reverse complement.
CCCCGGCTACGATCCGGCGGCCAACACGGGAGACCTGGCGGTGCTGACGTTGGCGAGGGCGCTGCCGGAGTCGTACGTGATCGGCGTCGCCCGCGGCGGGGACGCCGCGTACGCGCCCGGGACGGCCGCACGCGTCTACGGCTGGGGGGACACCACCGGAAACGGTTCCTACGCCTCCACGCTGCGTACGGCGAGCGTCCAGGTGCTGCCGGACACGGCGTGCGAGCGGGCGTATCCGGGCGGTTCCGGCGTGCGGTACCAGAAGGACACGATGATGTGCGCGGGGGACCCACGAGGCGGCAAGGACGCGTGCCAGGGGGACAGCGGGGGTCCCCTGGTGGCCCGGGGGCTCCTCGTGGGGCTGGTGTCCTGGGGCAGCGGGTGCGGGCGGGCGGAGAGCCCCGGTGTCTACACGCGCGTCTCCGCCGTGCTGCCCGAACACTTCTGAGCCGGGGTCCGCGGAAGGCGCCGGGGGTGCCGCGCCGGACTCCGCCGCGGTCGACCGGGGCGGAGGAACGAGAACGGGCGGCCACCCTCCTCGGAGAGAGGGGTGACCGCCCGCCGTCCGGTCAGTGACCGACCCTGGGCTCGTCGTGGATGCGGGGCGTCAGTGTTCGTCACCCATCGTGCGGGCCGGCGCATCGGTCAGCCGGTCCGTCTCATCCTGTATCTCAACGGCGATCTTCTTGAGTTCCGGCTCGAACTTACGTCCGTGGTGGGCGCAGAAGAGCAAGTCACCTCCGCTGGTCAGAACGACACGCAGGTAGGCCTGGGCGCCGCAGCGGTCGCAGCGGTCAGCGGCCGTCAGGGGGCTCGCGGGGGTCAGAACAGTAGTCACGTCGCCTCTTCTCTAGCTCGACGAGCTGTCGTACCAGGGTCAACATCCAACCAGGCCGAAAACGTTCCCGCTCGTGGCTTTTCCTTGAAACTTCTTCCAAGGTGGCTGTCTGTTGCCGGTTGCGGCGAATGAGCCGTATTGCGTCGCACTACGGTTTTCGCGTTGCTTGTCTCGGTCGGCCCTCCCGGCGTGGTTGCCGGTTGTTCATGAGGACGTGCCCGGAGCCTAAATGGTTCATGCCTGGAAGGGAACGTGATGTTCGCGTCAGCCCTCCGAGGGATCGAACATCTATGCGACTCTGGACTAGCATGAGGAAACGGGGAGGGTGGCGTGGCAACGGCTCTACCAGGCATCGGTACGCTCTGAACCGGTGAACCGACGCCGGGCCTTACCCATCGGGCCAGATTTCAAATTCAGCGAGGAGCGAACCGCGTGACCGCCGAAACGTCCGTGCCGTCCAGTGCGCTGCTGACCGCAGACCGTGACGGTTCCAACTACACCGCGCGGCACCTGCTCGTACTCGAAGGGCTCGAAGCGGTTCGCAAGCGCCCCGGGATGTACATCGGGTCCACCGACAGCCGCGGCCTGATGCACTGCATCTGGGAGATCATCGACAACTCGGTCGACGAGGCCCTCGGCGGCTACTGCGACCACATCGAGGTCCTCCTCCACGAGGACGGCTCCGTCGAGGTCCGGGACAACGGCAGGGGCATCCCGGTCGACGTCGAGCCGAAGACCGGTCTCTCGGGCGTCGAGGTCGTCATGACCAAGCTGCACGCCGGCGGAAAGTTCGGCGGCGGTTCGTACGCGGCCTCCGGCGGTCTGCACGGCGTCGGCGCCTCCGTGGTCAACGCCCTGTCGGCCCGTCTCGACGTCGAGGTCGACCGGAACGGCGCGACCCACTCGATCAGCTTCCGCCGCGGCGTCCCCGGAGTCTTCACGGAGCAGGGGCCCGACAGCCCCTTCGACCCGGCCAACGGGCTCCACAAGGGCAAGCGGATCCCCAAGACCCGCACCGGCACCCGCGTCCGCTACTGGGCGGACCGGCAGATCTTCCTCAAGGACGCCAAGCTCTCCCTGGAGACGCTCCACCAGCGCGCCCGGCAGACCGCCTTCCTCGTGCCCGGCCTCACCATCGTCGTCCGCGACGAGCGGGACCTGGCCGGCATCGGCAAGAGCGAGGAGACCTTCCGCTTCGACGGAGGGATCAGCGAGTTCTGCGAGTACCTCGCGCAGGACAAGGCCGTCTGCGACATCCAGCGCCTCACCGGACAGGGCACCTTCAAGGAGACCGTCCCGGTCCTCGACGATCGCGGTCACATGACCCCCACCGAGGTCACCCGGGAGCTCGCGGTCGACGTCGCCCTGCGATGGGGCACCGGCTACGACACGACGGTCAAGTCCTTCGTCAACATCATCGCCACCCCCAAGGGAGGCACCCACGTCTCCGGCTTCGAGCAGGCCGTCACGAAGACCGTGAACGAGGTGCTGCGCTCGGCCAAGATGCTGCGGGTCGCCGAGGACGACGTCGTCAAGGACGACGCCCTGGAAGGGCTCACGGCCGTCGTGACCGTGCGTCTCGCGGAGCCGCAGTTCGAGGGGCAGACCAAGGAGGTGCTCGGCACCTCCGCTGCCCGCCGGATCGTGGCGAACGTGGTGGCCAAGGAGCTCAAGGCGTTCCTCACCTCCACCAGGCGGGACGCCAAGGCGCAGGCCCGCGCCGTCCTGGAGAAGGCCGTCGCGGCGGCCCGGACCCGGATCGCGGCCCGGCAGCACAAGGAGGCGCAGCGCAGGAAGACCGCGCTGGAGTCCTCCTCCCTGCCGGCCAAGCTCGCCGACTGCCGCAGCGACGACGTGGAGCGCAGCGAGCTCTTCATCGTCGAGGGGGACTCCGCGCTCGGTACGGCCAAGCTCGCCCGCAACAGCGAGTTCCAGGCCCTGCTGCCGATCCGCGGCAAGATCCTCAACGTGCAGAAGTCGTCGGTCTCGGACATGCTCAAGAACGCCGAGTGCGGTGCGATCATCCAGGTCATAGGAGCGGGTTCGGGCCGCACCTTCGACATCGACGCGGCCCGCTACGGCAAGGTCATCATGATGACCGACGCCGACGTCGACGGCTCCCACATCCGCACCCTGCTGCTGACCCTCTTCCAGCGCTACATGCGGCCCATGGTCGAGGCGGGGCGGGTCTTCGCGGCCGTACCCCCGCTGCACCGCATCGAACTCGTCCAGCCGAAGCGGGGCCAGGACAAGTACGTCTACACGTACTCGGACAACGAGCTGCGGCAGACCCTGCTGGAGTTCCAGCGCAAGGGGGTCCGCTACAAGGACTCCATCCAGCGCTACAAGGGCCTGGGCGAGATGGACGCGGACCAGCTCGCGGAGACCACCATGGACCCGCGCCACCGCACCCTGCGCCGGATCAACATCGGTGACCTGGAGGCGTCCGAGCAGGTCTTCGACCTGCTCATGGGCAACGACGTGGCACCCCGCAAGGAGTTCATCACCAGTTCGGCGGCCACTCTCGACCGCTCGCGCATCGACGCCTGAGGCGCTCCGCCCGTGGGTGGAGGCACATGCTCCACCCACGGGTCGATCACACGATGCCTGACTCTCCGTAGTGCTGTGGTGACGGATGGGATGGGGGTGGGTGCGGACCGTGGATGCCCCGCTGCGACGGTGTCGGGGCCACCCGCCGGATCCGCGAGCGGCGCCTCGGAGCGGAGGTCGTGGTGCTGGCCGCGTACGCCGACGACATCTCCTTGTTCCCGGTTGTTCCCGGCGTTGCGGGCCGGTGCGCGCGGACGCCTCGCCGAGGGCGCCGGCGGAGGGGAGACCGCAGGACGCCCGCGGATCTCCACGGCGACGGTGGAGACCCGCATCGACGACCTCTTCGCCAGGACCGGAGCACGCGACCGCGCGCAGGCCGTGCGGTACGCATATCAGCACGGGCTTGTCAGGGTGCCCGGAGGAAAACTCACCTGATGGGGTGAAGTTGGAAGGGAGAAGAGTCCGGGAACTTCCCGCTCTGTCCATCCTTGGATGCGCGGCCGAAACGGTCCGCTGACAAGGAGAGTTGGACCGGTGGAGCAGGTGGACAAGCAGGAGGGGCGCGGCACTTCGACGGTGCCGGCCGACGACCCCTGGTACGACGTGACGACCCCGGGCCGGGAGGGGTGGGCGGAGAGCGGAACGGCCGGTGACGGCCATCGGGGCACGGTGCCGCGGCAGCGGGTCCCCAGCGCGGCGGAGATCTACCTGGAGGTCCAGCGCAGCCCCGCCTTCCAGGAAGTGCGCGGCCGCTACCGCCGGTTCGTCTTCCCGGCCACCTCCGCCTTCCTGCTCTGGTACCTCGCCTACGTCGTGGCGGCGACCGCCGCGCCGGAGCTCATGGCCCGGCCGGTCGCCGGAGCGGTGAACGTGGCGATGGTCGCGGGACTCGGGCAGTTCCTCACCACCTTCCTGCTGACCTGGGCCTACGCGCGCCACGCGCGGCTGCGCAGGGACCGGGCGGCGCTGGAACTGCGCTGGGACACGCAGGAGATGACCCGAGGGGCGGCACAGCGGTGACCGGAGACCACCAGACCCTGGCGCTCGTGCTGTTCAGCGTCTTCGTCGCCGTGACCCTGGGCATCACCACCTGGGTGAGCCGCAGCCGACAGGGTTCGGCGGAGGAGTTCTACGCCGGCGGGCGGCTGTTCTCACCGATGGAGAACGGCTTCGCCATCGCCGGCGACTACATGTCGGCGGCGTCCTTCCTCGGCATCTCCGGACTGATCGCGCTCTACGGCTACGACGGCATGCTGTACTCGATCGGCTTCCTCGTCGCCTGGCTGGTCGTCCTCCTGCTGGTCGCCGAACTGGTCCGCAACTGCGGGCGGTTCACGCTGGCCGACGTCGTCGCCGCGCGGATGTCCGAGCGTCCCGTGCGGATCGCCGTCGGGACGTCCTCGGTGGCCGTCTCCGTGCTGTACCTCGTGGCGCAGATGGTGGGCGCCGGAAGCCTGGTCGCCCTGCTCCTCGGCGGCACCGGCGAGGCGGCCCGCTCCTGGACGGTGATCGGCGTGGGGGCACTGATGGTGATCTACGTGTCGCTCGGCGGCATGCGGGCCACCACCTGGATCCAGATCGTCAAGGCGGTCCTGCTCATGGCGGGCACGGTCGCGCTCACCGTCCTCGTCCTGCTCCGTTTCCACGGCGACGTGAACGGTCTGCTCTCCACCGCCGCCGAGCGCAGCGGCCACGGCCCCGGCTTCCTCGCCCCCGGACTCCGGTACGGCGGCGACTGGACGGCCCGCCTCGACTTCATCAGCCTCGGCATCGCCCTGGTCCTGGGCACGGCGGGGCTGCCGCACATCCTGTCGCGCTTCTACACCGTGCCGACCGCCCGGGCCGCCCGGCATTCCGTCGTCTGGTCCATCGGCCTCATCGGCAGCTTCTACCTGATGACCATCGTGCTCGGCTTCGGCGCGGCCGCCCTCATCGGCCCCGACGAGGTCCGCGCGTCCAACGCGGCCGGGAACACCGCCGTACCGCTCCTCGCGCTCGACCTCGGCGGAGGCGCGGGCTCCACCGGGGGCACCGTGCTCTTCGCGGTGGTCGCCGCCGTCGCCTTCGCGACCATCCTCGCCGTCGTCGCGGGGATCACCCTCGCCTCCTCGGCCTCCGTCGCCCACGACCTCTACGCCTCGCTGCGCCGCCGGCACGCGAGGCAGTACAGCGAAGTGGCCGTGGCCCGGGTCGCCGCGGCCGTGATCGGCGCCGCCGCCATCGGCCTCGGACTGCTCGCCAGCGACCTCAACGTGGCCTTCCTCGTCGGCCTGGCCTTCGCGGTCGCGGCCTCCGCCAACCTGCCGGTGCTGCTCTATTCGCTGTTCTGGCGGAAGTTCACGACCAGGGGGGCGGTCTGGTCGGTGTACGGCGGTCTGGTTCCGGCCGTGCTGCTGGTCCTGTTCTCACCGGTCGTCTCCGGTGCCCCCGAGGCGCTGTTCCCCGGCGTCGACTTCCACCTCTTCCCGCTCCAGAACCCGGGTGTGGTGTCCGTTCCGCTCGGTTTCCTCGCCGGCTGGATCGGTACGGTCACCTCCGCCGAGCCGCCCGACGAGGCGCGGCACGCGGAGACCGAGGTCCGGGCGCTCACCGGAGCGGGAGCGGTCTGACCCGGTCCCGTTCCGGGCGTCAGACGGCGGCCGGTGGAGTCGTCCAGGTGTACTGGTGCTCGGGGCGGCCCGTCTCGCCGTACCGGAGCGAGAGGCGTACGCGGTCGGCGCGCTCCAGGAGCTTCAGGTAGCGCTGGGCGGTCTGGCGGCTGACGCCGGAGCGCTCGGCGATCTCCTGCGCGGACAGCGGGCCGTCGGCGGCGAGCAGGACCTGCCGGACCAGTTCGGCCGTGGTGGGGGAGTGGCCCTTGGGCAGGTCGGGGGCGACGGAGCCCGCCGACAGGGCTCCGAAGATCCGGTCCACCTCGACCTGTTCGGCCTCGCCCCCGCCCTCCAGGGTGCGGCGGAGCGTCGCGTACGCCTCCAGTTTGGCGCGCAGTCCGGCGAAGTTGAACGGCTTGACCAGGTACTGGAGGGCACCGTGCCGCATCGCCGCCTGCACGGTGGCCATGTCCCTGGCCGCCGTCACCATGATCACGTCGCACTGGTGGCCACGCGCGCGGAGTTCGCGTACCGCCGCGAGGCCGTTCTCGTCCGGCAGGTAGTGGTCGAGGAGGACCAGGTCCACCGGCCGCGCGTCCAGGGCGGCGAGCGCCCCGGCGGTCGAGTGGGCGGTGGCGACGACCCGGAAGCCGGACGTCTTGGCGACGTAGGCGGCGTTGATCCGGGCGACCCGCACGTCGTCGTCCACCACGAGTACGTCGATCATCGCGCCTCCCCGGCCGGTCCCGGTGACGCGGTGGGCACGCCGGGCCCCGGGTCGTCCGAGGGGTCGGAGAGCGCGTCGGGGAGGACGACGGTGAACCGGGCGCCGCCGTCGGGGCCTCCGGTCACGGTGGCGGTTCCGCCCCGGCGCTCGGCGAGTCGGCGCACCAGGGCGAGACCGAGTCCGCGCTTTCCGTGGGACGGAAGGGGCTTCGTCGTCCAGCCCTCGGTGAAGATCAGTTCACGGCGGTCCTCCGGCACACCGGGCCCGCTGTCCGAGACCCGCAGGACGACCGCCCGGCCCTCGGCGCGGAAGGAGACGTCGATCCGTGCTTCGGGGGTACCCGCGGCGGCGTCCAGGGCGTTGTCGACGAGGTTGCCGACGACGGTGACCAGTTCGCGAGGGTCGACGAGCCGGTCCGGCAGCAGGGAACCGGACGCGATCCGCAGCGAGACGCCGCGCTCGGCGGCGACGGTGGCCTTGCCGACCAGGAGCGCGGCGAGGAGCGGGTCGTGGACCTTCTCGGTGACCTGCTCGGCGGTGGCCCGGTGCACCCCGACCACCTCGGTGACGAATTCCACCGCGTCCTCGTACATCTCCAGTTCCAGGAGGCCGAGGAGGGTGTGCATCCGGTTGGCGTGCTCGTGGTCCTGGGCCCGGAGGGCGTCGATCAGGCCCCGGGTGGAGTCCAGCTCGCGGCCGAGGCGTTCCAGCTCGGTGCGGTCGCGGAGGGTCGCCACCGCGCCGCCGTCGTCCGTGGGCATCCGGTTCGCGATCAGTACCCGGTGTCCCCGGACCGTGACCAGGTCCTCGCCGGTGACCCGGCCCGCGAGGACGTCGGAGGTGCGGCCCCGGCCGAGGACCTCGTCGAGCGGCCGGCCCGCGGCCTCGGGGCCGAGGCCGAGGAGCCGCTGCGCCTCGTCGTTCATGAGCCGTACGGAGCCGTTGCGGTCCAGGGCCACGACCCCCTCCCGGATGCCGTGGAGCATGGCCTCGCGTTCGGCGAGGAGGGCGGAGATGTCGGAGAAGGCCAGGTCGTGGGTCTGCCGCTGGAGACGCCGGGAGATCAGGTACGCCGCCAGGGCCCCGGCCGCGAGCGCCCCGCCGGCGTAGGCCAGGAGGCCGGGGATCGCGGCGAGGAGCCGGGCGCGGACGCTGTCGTACTCGATGCCGACGGAGACCGCTCCGACGATCCGCCCGTCCGCGTCGCGCAGCGGCACCTTGCCGCGCGCCGAGCGGCCCAGGGTGCCGTCGTCGATCTCCATCACCTCCCGCCCGGCCAGGGCGGTGCTGGGGTCGGTGGAGACGAGCCCGCCGATGCGGGCGGGATCGGGGTGCGACCAGCGCACTCCTCGCGTGTCCATGACGACGACGTACTCGGCGCCCGTGGAGGTCCGGACCCGCTCGGCCTCCGTCTGCACCGGGCCCCGCGCGGACGGCGGCCCGGCGTCGAGACCGGCGGCGAGCCGGGGCGACGCGGTGGCCCCGGCGATGGCCAGGGCGCGCCGCATGGCCTGGTCGTCGAGCTGTGCGCCGAGCGGAGCCAGGAAGAGTCCGGTGGCGAGGACGGTCACGCCGGTCGCGATGGCCAGCTGCATCAGCAGGACCTGCGAGAACACCCGCTGGGGCCACCCGAACCGCCGACGGCGCGCGAGGGGGCACGCAAGGCCGGTCTGTGCGGGGTTCATGTCCGAAAAGGTACGGGGAGACACCCCGGGACGGGAAACGAGCCTCCCGGACGAAGGGCACCGGGCCGGTCGCGGAGGCCCGGACGGTGGGGGGAAGCGCTGTGGGGACCACGCGAAGGGCGGGGGAGAGAGCCGGGGCCGGGACGGAGACGAGGGGGGAGGACGAGGGAGGACGGAAGGCCGGGACGGAGACGAGGGGGGACGGAAGGCCGGGACGGGGCGTGCGGGGGCCGGGGCCGGCGGGCGGAGGCGGCGCGCGTGCGGGGGCGGGAGCGGGGTAGGACCCGGAGGACCGCAGCGGTACCCGCGGCACCGCGCCGTTCCGGAGCCCGCCACCGGCCGGACGGACGCCTATCCTGGGCCTTTCCGCGGGGTGGCGTGCCACGGAGACCGCGACCGAGTACGACCGGAGGCACGTTCCCTTGACCACACAGCAGATCCCCGTCGTCGTCCTGGCAGGGTTCCTCGGGGCCGGGAAGACCACGCTCCTCAACCATCTGCTGCGCAGCGCCCGGGGCACCCGCATCGGGGTCATGGTCAATGACTTCGGCGACATCGGCATCGACGCGATGACCGTCGCCGGCCAGGTCGGCTCCACCGTCTCCCTCGGCAACGGCTGTCTGTGCTGCGCCGTCGACGCGAGCGAACTCGACGAGTACCTGGAGGTCCTGACCCGGCCCGAGTCCCGGCTCGACGTGATCGTGATCGAGGCGAGCGGACTCGCGGAGCCGCAGGAACTCGTCCGCATGGTGCTCGCCAGCGAGAACGGGCGGACCGTGTACGGAGGGCTCGTCCAGGTCGTCGACGCGGCCGAGTTCGAGACCACCCGGCAGCGGCACCCCGGGACCGACCGGCACCTCGCCGTCGCCGATCTCGTGGTCGTCAACAAGATCGACCGGGTGCCCGGGGACGAGCTGCGGGCCGTACGGGAAACGGTGGCGGAACTCGCCGGACGCGCCGCAGTGGTCGAGACCTCCCACGGACGCGTCGACCCGGAACTGCTCTTCGACCGGGTCGCGCCGGACGGCGAGATCGAGGGCCAGATGTCGATCGAGGACGTCCTGTACGAACCCGGCGAGACCGATCAGGAGCACCCGCACGCGGACTACGAGGCGTTCTCGCTGACCGCCTCGACGCCGCTCCATCCGCGCCGTCTGATGGAGTTCCTCGACGCGCGCCCCGAGGGCGTCTACCGGATCAAGGGCTTCGTCGACCTCGGCGCCGCCGACCCGGTCAACCGCTACACCGTCCACGCGGTCGGGCGCTTCCTCCGGTTCTACCCGGAGCCCTGGCCCGCCGGCGAGGAGCGCCTCACCCAGCTCGTCCTGATCGGCTCCGGCACCGACGCGGCCCGTCTGCGCAAGGACCTCGCCGCCTGCGAGCTGAACGGCCCGGAGGACGTGCCCGACGAGCACAGCATGTGGGGCGTGCTGCGGTATGTGCAGCAGACGGAGCAGGACCCGGGCCAGGAGGACGCGGTCTCCTGAGCTGACCGGGACGGGGCGGGGCGGGCCCGCCGAGCCGACGCCGACCCGGCGGCGCGCCCCGGACCCGGCCCACGGCCTCCGGCGGACGCGAGAGGCCCCCGGAGGCGGTGCTTCCGCCCGCCTCCGGGGGCCCGGGTGAATCCGGTCAGACGGCGGGGCCCGCCACCACGTCCACCGGCTTCGCCAGCGGCGTGCCCGAGCCGTCGCGGCGGGGGTCGGCCTCCGGGAGGTCGACCGGGGCGCCGGTCTTCTGGGCGGCGCGGGCCGGGGCGGCCCCCGCCCAGGCCAGGACCAGGACGTCCTCGCCCTTCAGGAAGCGGTGGCAGCGGACACCGCCCGTGGCACGGCCCTTGCGCGGGTACTGGTCGAAGGGCGTCAGCTTCGCCGACGTCCCGACGGAGGAGTCCAGGGCGCCCGTGGAACCCGCGACCGTGAAGACGACGCCGTCCGAGGCCGGATCGACGGCCGTGAAGGAGACGACCTCGGCGCCCGCCGCCAGCTTGACCCCCGCCATGCCGCCGGCCGGCCGGCCCTGGGGCCGTACCTGGGACGCCTGGTAGCGCAGCAGCTGGGCGTCGGAGGTGATGAAGACCAGGTCCTCCTCGCCCGTCCGCAGCTCGGCCCCGCCGACGATCCGGTCGCCGTCCTTGAGGGTGATGACCTCCAGCTCGTCCTTGTTCGCCGGGTAGTCCGGCACCACCCGCTTCACCACGCCCTGCGCCGTGCCGAGCGCGAGACCGGGCGAGGACTCGTCGAGCGTGGTCAGACAGACCACCGTCTCCCCCGCCTCCAGGGAGAGGAACTCCGACAGCGGCGCGCCGCCCGCCAGGTTCGGGACGCTCGCGGTGTCCGGCAGCCGCGGCAGGTCGATCACCGCGAGCCGCAGCAGTCGGCCGGCCGAGGTCACCACGCCGACGTCACCGCGCTGGGTGGCCGCCACCGACGACACGATCACGTCGTGCTTGACCCGCTTCGCGTCCGGGTCGGCCCCGGGCAGCTCCGCCGTCGCCGTACGGGCCAGCAGGCCGGTCGAGGAGAGCAGCACCCGGCACGGGTCGTCCGCGACCTCCAGGGAGACGGCCGTGACGGGCGCGCCCGCCGATTCCAGGAGGACGGTCCGCCGGTCCGTGGCGAACTTCTTGGCGACCGCGGCCAGCTCCGCCGAGACCAGCTTGCGCAGCTCCGCGTCGGAGTCGAGGATTCCGGTCAGCTCGTCGATCTCGCCGTTGAGCCGGTCGCGCTCGCTCTCCAGCTCGATCCGGTCGAACTTGGTGAGGCGGCGCAGCGGGGTGTCCAGGATGTACTGCGTCTGGATCTCGCTCAGGGAGAAGCGCTCCATCAGGCGCTCCTTGGCCTGCGCCGAGTTCTCGCTCTCCCGGATGAGGCGGATGACCTCGTCGATGTCGAGCAGCGCGACGAGCAGGCCCTCGACCAGGTGGAGCCGGTCGCGCTTCTTGGTGCGGCGGAACTCGGAGCGGCGGCGGACGACCTCGAAGCGGTGGTCCAGGTAGACCTGGAGGAGCTCCCTGAGGCCGAGGGTGAGCGGCTGTCCGTCGACCAGCGCCACGTTGTTGATGCCGAAGGACTCCTCCATCGGCGTCAGCTTGTAGAGCTGCTCCAGGACCGCCTCCGGCACGAAGCCGTTCTTGATCTCGATGACCAGGCGCAGACCGTGGCTGCGGTCGGTGAGGTCCTTGACGTCCGCGATGCCCTGGAGCTTCTTGGAACCGACCAGGTCCTTGATCTTGGAGATGACCTTCTCGGGGCCCACCGAGAACGGCAGCTCGGTCACGACGATGCCCTTGCGGCGCGCCGTCACGTCCGTCACGGTCGCGGTGGCGCGGATCTTGAAGGTGCCGCGACCCGACTCGTACGCGTCCTTGATGCCGGAGAGGCCGACGATGCGGCCGCCGGTCGGCAGGTCCGGGCCGGGCACGAAGCGCATCAGCGCGTCGAGGTCGGCGTTCGGGTGCCTGATCAGATGACGGGCGGCCGCGACGACCTCGCCCAGGTTGTGCGGGGGCATGTTGGTCGCCATGCCGACCGCGATGCCGGAGGCGCCGTTGACCAGCAGGTTCGGGTAGGCGGCGGGCAGCGCCGCCGGCTCCTGCTCCTGGCCGTCGTAGTTCGGCGCGAAGTCGACCGTGTCCTCCTCGATGGACTCGGTCATGAGCAGCGCGGCCGGGGCCATCCGCGACTCGGTGTACCGCATGGCGGCCGGCGGGTCGTCGTTCCCGAGGGACCCGAAGTTGCCGTGGCCGTCGACGAGGGGGAGGCGCATGGAGAAGGGCTGCGCCATGCGGACCATCGCGTCGTAGATCGACGCGTCGCCGTGCGGGTGCAGTTTGCCCATCACCTCGCCGACCACACGGGCGCACTTCACGAAGCCGCGGTCGGGCCGCAGCCCCATCTCGTTCATCTGGTAGACGATGCGGCGCTGGACGGGCTTCATGCCGTCGCGGGCGTCGGGAAGCGCGCGCGAGTAGATCACCGAGTACGCGTACTCGAGGAAGGAGCCCTGCATCTCGTCGACGACGTCGATGTCGAGGATCTTCTCCTCGTACGCGTCGTCCGGCGGCGGTGTTTTCGTGCTGCGGCGGGCCATCGCGGCTGCGGCTCCTTCACCAACATGGTTGCTCTGACGCGGACCATTGTGGACCGTGCCACCGACAACGCCGACCGCGACCCGGAAGAGGGACATCTCGAACGGGCGGGAACTTCGCCAGGTGTCGGCGCGCTTGCATACAGTGGCAGGACTTTTTCACATCGCGATCGAAGGGACGTACATGCCCATGGGTCACACGGCCACGGCCGAGGCCGGCTCCGGCGGCCTGACAGCGACCGAGCACCGGCTGGCGAACGGCCTGCGCGTGGTGCTCTCGGAGGACCACCTGACCCCGGTCGCCGCGGTCTGCCTCTGGTACGACGTCGGCTCGCGCCACGAGGTCGAGGGCCGCACGGGCCTTGCCCACCTCTTCGAGCACCTGATGTTCCAGGGCTCGAAGCAGGTCCACGGGAACGGTCACTTCGAGCTGGTGCAGGGTGCGGGCGGCTCGCTCAACGGCACGACGAGCTTCGAGCGCACCAACTACTTCGAGACCATGCCCACGCACCAGCTGGAGCTCGCGCTCTGGCTGGAGGCCGACCGCATGGGCTCGCTCCTCGCCGCCCTGGACGACGAGTCCATGGAGAACCAGCGGGACGTCGTCAAGAACGAGCGCCGCCAGCGCTACGACAACGTGCCGTACGGCACGGCCTTCGAGAAGCTGACCGCCCTCGCCTACCCGGAGGGCCACCCCTACCACCACACGCCGATCGGCTCCATGGCCGACCTGGACGCGGCCACCCTGGAGGACGCGCGGAACTTCTTCCGCACGTACTACGCCCCGAACAACGCGGTGCTCTCCGTCGTCGGCGACATCGACCCGGAGCGGACCCTCGCCTGGATCGAGAAGTACTTCGGCTCCATCCCGTCCCACGACGGCAAGCCGGTCCCGCGCGACGGCTCGCTGCCCGACGTCATCGGCGAGCAGCTCCGCGAGGTCGTCGAGGAGGAGGTCCCGGCGCGCGCGCTGATGGCCGCCTACCGGCTGCCGCACGACGGCACGCGCGCGTGCGACGCCGCCGACCTGGCCCTGACGGTCCTGGGCGGCGGGGAGTCCTCCCGCCTGCACAACCGCCTGGTCCGCCGCGACCGCACGGCCGTCGCCGCCGGTTTCGGCCTGCTGCGGCTCGCCGGGGCGCCCTCGCTCGGCTGGCTGGACGTCAAGACGTCCGGAGGCGTCGAGGTCCCGCAGATCGAGGCGGCCGTCGACGAGGAGCTGGCCCGGTTCGCCGCCGAGGGGCCCACGGCCGAGGAGATGGAGCGCGCCCAGGCCCAGTTGGAGCGCGAGTGGCTGGACCGGCTGGGCACCGTCGCGGGCCGTGCCGACGAACTGTGCCGGTTCGCCGTGCTGTTCGGCGACCCGCAGCTCGCCCTCACCGCCGTCGACCGGGTCCTCGACATCACCGCCGAGGAGGTGCGGGAGGCCGCCGCGGCCCGGCTGCGCCCCGACAACCGCGCGGTGCTCGTCTACGAGCCGGTGGCCACCGAACAGAGCGAGAGCGACAGCGACGAGGAAGAGGGGGCGGACCAGTGACCGACGCTGCCGTGTCTTTGACGAGCATGGAGTTCCACCCGCGGCCGACGCCGGGCACCGCACGCCCCTGGGCCTTCCCGGCCCCGGACCGCAGTGCCCTGGAGAACGGCCTGACCGTGCTCACCAGCCACCGCCCCGGCCAGCAGGTCGTGGCCGTGGAGCTGTTCCTGCCGGCCCCGCTGGACGCCGAACCCGCCGGTCTCGACGGCGTCGCCACCATCATGGCCCGCGCGCTCTCCGAGGGCACGGACCGGCACACCGCCGAGGAGTTCGCGGCCGAGCTGGAGCGCTGCGGCGCCACGCTCGACGCGCACGCCGACCACCCCGGCGTACGGGTCTCCCTGGAGGTCCCGGTCTCCCGGCTGCCCAAGGCGCTCGGTCTGCTCGCCGAGGCGCTGATCGCCCCGGCGTTCCTGGAGACCGAGGTCGAGCGCCTGGTGCGCAACCGCCTCGACGAGATCCCGCACGAGACGGCCAGCCCGGCCCGCCGGGCCGCCAAGCAGCTGTCCAAGGAGCTGTTCCCGGCCGAGTCCCGGATGTCCCGGCCGCGCCAGGGCACCGAGGAGACCGTCGCGGCGATCGACGCCGCCGCGGTCCGCGCGTTCTACGCGGCGCACGTGCGGCCCGCCACGGCGACCGCCGTGGTCGTGGGCGACCTGACCGGGGTGGACCTGGAGAAGGTCCTGGCGGAGACGCTGGGCGCCTGGACCGGCGAGCCGGGCGAGCCGCTTCCGATGCCGCCGATCACCGCCGACGACACCGCGCGGGTCGTCGTCGTGGACCGCCCCGGCGCCGTCCAGACCCAGCTGCTCATCGGCCGGATCGGTCCCGACCGGCACTCCAGCGTCTGGCCGGCCCAGGTCCTCGGCACGTACTGCCTGGGAGGGACCCTGACCTCGCGTCTGGACCGGGTCCTGCGCGAGGAGAAGGGCTACACGTACGGCGTGCGGGCCTTCGGCCAGGTGCTCCGTTCCGACGCCGGGGGGAACGGCGCCGCGATGCTCGCCATCAGTGGCTCCGTGGACACCCCCAACACGGGCCCGGCCCTGGACGACCTGTGGAAGGTGCTGCGCACCCTGGCCGCCGAGGGGCTCACGGACGCCGAGCGGGAGACGGCCGTGCAGAACCTGGTGGGGGTGGCGCCGCTCAAGTACGAGACGGCCGCCTCCGTAGCCGGAACGCTCGCCGACCAGGTCGAGCAGCACCTCCCGGACGACTTCCAGGCGCAGTTGTACGCGCGCCTGGCCGAGACGGGCACCGTCGAGGCGACCGCCGCCGTCGTCAGCGCCTTTCCGGTGGACCGGCTCGTCACCGTCCTGGTGGGTGACGCGGCGCAGATCGCGGAACCGGTGCGCGCGCTCGGCATCGGTGAGGTCACCGTCGTCAGCGGCTGACCGTCCCCCGCGGGGACGGCGGTCCACCACCGCCGTCCCCGCGACCGGGGCCCGGATGTGACGGCTCGTCAGGAAAATCCCTTGTGGGAAGGGCGTCCGCGGAGGAGTTCCCGCAAGGGAATTGTCCGCATTGGCGGCAAGAGTGATCCTCTGCCCTGTGGCATGTCTTACAAAAGGCCCTGTTCGGTTGGTGATCGACTGGCGGCCCGCTTACCGTCGATCCGGCTGTTCGCCAGTCGTACCCGCCGCACCCGCGGCACCGGACAGCCATCGCCGAGTCCCCGTCAGGCGCGAGCCCAGGGGAGCCGGGGACCCGCACGCAGTCCCTGGGGTGAATCGGACGCCTTCGTCCCGTACGGAGGGGCCCGTAGGAGACCTTCCTGCTCCGAACCCGTCAGCTAACCCGGTAGGCGAGAAGGAGGGAAAGGAAACAGCGTCTTCATGGCGTTCACCCGTGCCACCGGGAAGCATCGTGGTCCGAGCCGGATGGCGCGCCGCAGCGCCGGCATCGCCGGCGTCGCGACGCTGGCCACCACCGGCGTCATCGGAACCCTCGCCTCCCCGGCGCTCGCCGCCGACACGGACAACCGGTCACCCGAGGACACCGGTCTCATCGAGGTGATCACCGAGGAGTCCCTCACCGACCGCATCAACGCCCAGGCCGCCGCCCAGGACCGGCAGGCGTTCGAGGCCGCCGCCGAGGCGAAGGTCCGGGCCGAGGCGAAGCGCAAGGCCGAGGCCCGCGCCAAGGAGATCCGCGAGGCGAAGGAGCGCGCCGCCCGTGAGGCCGAGCGCCGCCGCCTGAACTCCTTCCAGCTCCCGATCGCCGGTTCGTACGTCTCCACCGCCTACAAGACCGGCGGTTCGCTCTGGTCCTCCGGCAGCCACTCCGGCATCGACTTCCACGCCGACTACGGCAGCCGTGTCGTCTCCGTCGGCTCCGGCACCGTCGTCGAGACCGGCTGGGGCGGCGCGTACGGCAACAACATCGTCATCCGGATGAACGACGGCACGTACACCCAGTACGGTCACCTCTCCTCCATCGGGGTGTACGTCGGCCAGACCGTCGAGCCGGGCCAGCAGATCGGCGTCTCGGGCTCGTCCGGCAACTCGACCGGCCCGCACCTCCACTTCGAGGCGCGCACGAGCCCCGAGTACGGCTCCGACATCGACCCGGTCGCCTACCTCCGCGCCCGCGGCGTCACCGTCTGACACCGTCGCCCCTCCGCGCGTCCCCGGCCCCCGGGGCCCCGCCTCGGGAAAGCCCCGGCCCGTACTGGGCCGGGGCTTTTCTTCGGCCGGAACGCGTCCGTGGAATCCGGCGGGGCATCGGAAATTCCGGCGGGCTGCAATAGAGTCGTGGCACGGGCGCGGAAAAGGCGCCGCTCGAATGGACTCGCGCGGACCAAGGCGGAGGTCGGACATGCGTATTCCCGCGCATTCGGTGTGCACGGCGATCCGGGACGACATCGTCTCCGGCGTCTTCGCGCGGGGGAGCCGGCTGACCGAGGAGCGGCTCGCCCGCAGGTACGGGGTCTCCCGCGTCCCGGTCCGCGAGGCGCTGCGCACCCTGGAGTCCGAGGGCTTCGTCCTCACCCGGCGCCACGCGGGCGCGCACGTGGCCGAGCCCACCGAGCGGGAGGCGGCCGACCTGCTCGACATGCGGACGCTGCTCGAACCGCTGGGAGCCGCGCGGGCCGCGCAGCGGCGCACCGAGGCCCACCTCAAGGTGCTGCGCGGCCTGGTCAGGCTGGGGCAGGAGCGGGCCGGACGGGGCCGGGACGAGGACCTGCGTCCGCTCGGCGGCTGGTTCCACGAGACGCTCGCGCAGGCGTGCGGCAGTCCGGCCCTGACGGCGCTGCTCACCCAGTTGCGGCACAAGATCGCCTGGGTGTACGCGGTCGAGCGGCCCGCCCGGCCGGCGGACGTCTGGGCCGAACACGGCGCGATCGTGGACGCCGTGGCGCGCGGTGACGCGGAGCGGGCGAGGGCGCTGACCGCGCTGCACGCGGAGCGCTCGCTGTCGCTGCACCGGCTCAAAGGGGCGGAGCGCGGTCGTGTGAGGGTTCCGCAACATGTCGTCAACACGACGAGCGTCCGGAATTAACACGCCCATCGTAAAAAAGGGGGGCAGGAATTCGTCGGGCGGCTTTTGCGCTGCCCGAAAAAGAGGCCGGAAAAGCGAAATGCCGTGACCGCCGCAATTGCGGCGGTCACGGCATTTCGGGACCGTCCCGGCTCGGACGGTCTCAGACGGTCTCGGGCAGCTCGTCCAGGCCCTCGGCGACCAGCTTCGCGAGGCGGTCCAGCGCGGCCTCGGCGCCCTCGGCGTCCGAGGCGAGCACGATCTCCTCGCCGCCCTGCGCGCCCAGGCCGAGCACCGAGAGCATGGAAGCGGCGTTCACGGGAGCGCCGTCGGACTTGGCGATCGTCACCGGAACGCCGGAAGCCGTGGCGGCACGGACGAAGATGGACGCGGGACGGGCGTGCAGGCCCTCGGCCCATCCGACGTTGACGCGGCGCTCAGCCATGGTGTTGCCCTTCAAGTCTCAAGCGGGTTGTCTAGACCAGTCTCTCACGGGACGCGAGGTGCTCACACCGGTCCCCGGCCCGGTCCGGACCGCCTCCCGGTCCCCCCACCTTGCAACGGGCACCCCCGCCGCGCGACCGGTGCCCCACCCGTGTCGCAGCCGTAGGCTGACCCCATGCAGAGCGCGTCGGAACAGCCGGAAGCGACGGAACCGCAGGTGGCGCCGGAGCACGCCTACCCCGACCACTGGGAGGCGGACGTGGTGCTCCGCGACGGCGGCACCGCGCTCATCCGGCCCATCACCACCGACGACGCCGACCGGCTCGTCAGCTTCTACGAGCAGGTCTCGGACGAGTCGAAGTACTACCGCTTCTTCGCTCCCTATCCGCGCCTCTCCGCCAAGGACGTGCGCCGCTTCACCCACCACGACTTCGTGGACCGCGTGGGACTCGCGGCGACCGTCGGCGGCGAGTTCATCGCCACCGTCCGCTACGACCGCATCGACGCCCGGGGGCTGCCCGCCTCCGCCCCGGCCGACGAGGCCGAGGTCGCCTTCCTCGTCCAGGACGCGCACCAGGGCCGCGGCGTCGCCTCCGTCCTGCTCGAACACATCGCGGCGGTGGCCCGCGAGCGGGGCATCCGGCGCTTCGCCGCCGAGGTGCTCCCCGCCAACAACAAGATGATCAAGGTCTTCACCGACGCGGGCTACACCCAGAGGCGCAGCTTCGAGGACGGTTCCGTCCGGCTCCACCTCGACCTCGAACCCACCGACCGTTCCCTCGCCGTCCAGCGCGCCCGGGAGCAGCGCGCGGAGGCCCGCTCCGTGCAACGGCTGCTCGCTCCCGCGTCGGTCGCCGTGGTCGGCGCCGGCCGCACCCCCGGCGGCGTCGGCCGGACCGTTCTGCGCAACCTCCTCGGCGCGGGCTTCACGGGGCGCGTGTACGCGGTGAACTCCGCGTTCCCCGAGGCCGGTGACGGGGACGGCGGTCCGGCCGAACTCGACGGCGTCCCCGCTCGTCGCTCCGTCGGCGCCATCGGCGAACCCGTGGACCTGGCGATCGTCGCCGTCCCCGCCGAACGGGTCCCGGAAGCCGTCGCGGACTGCGGCGAGCACGGCGTGCGGGGCCTGGTCGTGCTCTCCGCCGGGTACGCCGAGAGCGGCCCGGACGGCCGCGAGCGGCAGCGCCGGCTCATACGGCAGGCCCGCTCCCACGGCATGCGGATCATCGGGCCGAACGCCTTCGGCATCATCAACACCGCCGCCGACGTCCGGCTCAACGCCTCGCTCGCGCCGCACCCGCCGACCGCCGGGCGGATCGGGCTCTTCACCCAGTCCGGCGCCATCGGGATCGCCCTCCTCGCCGAACTGCACCGGCGGGGCGCCGGGCTCTCCTCCTTCATCTCGGCCGGGAACCGCGCCGACGTCTCCGGCAACGACTTCCTCCAGTACTGGTACGACGACCCCGGCACCGACGTCGTCCTCCTCTACCTGGAGTCGATCGGCAATCCCCGGAAGTTCGCCCGGCTCGCCCGCCGCACCGCCGCCGTCAAGCCGGTCGTCGTGGTCAAGGGCGCCCGGCACAGCGGCAGCGCTCCGCCCGGACACCGGGTGCCCGTCACCCGCGTCCCGCACGCCACGGTCTCCGCGCTGCTCCGGCAGGCCGGGGTGATCCGCGTCGACACCGTCACCGAACTCGTGGACGCCGGGACGCTCCTGGCCGCCCAGCCGCTGCCCGCCGGGCCCCGGGTCGCGATCCTCGGCAACTCCGAGTCGCTCGGCCTGCTCACGTACGACGCCTGCCTGACCGAGGGGCTGCGGCCGCTGCGGCCGCTGGACCTGACGACCGCGGCGACCCCGGAGGACTTCCGGGACGCGCTGGCGGCGGCCCTCGCGGACGAGGCGTCCGACGCCGTCGTCGTGACCGCGATCCCCTGGGTCGGCGAGGACGGCGCCACCGAGTCCGGCGACGGCGAGGTGCTGGCGGCGGCGCTCCGCGAGGCCGTCGCCTCCGCCCCGGCGAAGCCGGTCGTCGTCGTCCACGTCGAGATGGGCGGCCTCGCGGAGGCCCTGGCGGTGGCCACGAGCACGCGGCCCGCCCCGCCGGGCGGCGTGCCGTCCTCGGCGGCGGGCCCGGACCGGGGGACCGATCCCCACCGGGGGGCCGGCCCGCATCGCGCTCCCGCCCCGGAACGGACCTCCGGCCCGGCGCCCGCTGCCGGAAGCACACCCGTCCCCGAAACCGTCCCCGGAACCTCCCCCGCCCCGGTCACCATCCCCTCCTACCCCGCCGCCGAGCGGGCCGTACGGGCGCTGGCCGAGACCGTGCGGTACGGGCAGTGGCGGCGGCAGGCGGCCGAACCCGGCCGGGTGCCCGCGTACGAGGACATCGACGAGGCCGGGGCCGCCGACCTGATCGCGCGGGTGCTCACCACCGAGCGGGCGGACGCGCGGGGCGTGCCCCTCGCCTCCCCGGAAGCGGGCGAACTGCTCGCCCGGTACGGCATCACCGTCCTGCCGGCCCTGCCCGCGCCCGCGCCCGACGCCGCCGTCGCGGCGGCCGCCCGCCTCGGCTACCCCGTCGCCCTCAAGACGACCGCGCCGCACCTCCGCCACCGTCCCGATCTCGGAGGGGTCAGGCTCGACCTGGCCACCGAGGGACAGCTCCGCACGGCCTACGCCGAGCTGACCGAGGCCCTCGGCAGGCCCGAGGAGCTCCGGCCGGTCGTCCAGGCCATGGTGCCCCGGGGCGTCGACACCGTCGTCCGCTCCGCCATCGACCCGGGCGTGGGAGCCGTCCTCTCCTTCGGTCTCGCGGGCGCGGCCTCGGAACTCCTCGGCGACACGGCCCACCGGCTGGTCCCGGCCACCGACCGGGACGTCGCCGAACTCGTCCGCTCCCTCCGGACCGCCCCGCTGCTCTTCGGCTGGCGCGGCTCCGCCCCCGTGGACACCCCGGCCCTGGAGGAACTGCTGCTGCGGGTCTCCCGGCTCGTCGACGACCACCCCGAAGTGGTCGCCGTCTCCCTGGAGCCGGTGGTCGTGGCCTCCCGGGGCCTCTCCGTCCTCGGCGCGACCGTCCGCCTGGCCCCGTCGCCGCCCCGCACCGACCTCGGCCCGCGCAGCCTGCCGAGGTACTGAGCGGGCCGAGGGGCGCCCCGGGCCCCGTAGGATGGAGTCCATGGCGAAGAGCGGTACGACGACCCAGGGGCTGCGCGCGGCGATCGAGCGCAGCGGCTACTACCCGGCCCTCGTGGCCGAGGCGGTGGAGGCCGCCGTCGGCGGCGAGGCCGTCGCGTCGTACGTGGTGCACCAGGAGACCACCTTCGACGCGAACGAGGTCCGCCGCCACGTCACCGTGCTCGTCCTGACCCCGAACCGCTTCATCGTCAGCCACACCGACGAGCAGGCCGCCGACACCAGCTCCCCGACCCCGTACGCCACGACCTCCACCGAGTCCGTGAAGCTCGACCGGATCTCGTCGGTCGTCGTCAGCCGCGTGGTCGCCAACCCCGAGTCCTACACGCCGGGCACGCTGCCCCGCGAGGTGGTCCTCACCATCGGCTGGGGCGCCGTCTCCCGGATCGACCTGGAGCCCGCCGCCTGCGGCGACCCCGACTGCGACGCGGACCACGGCTACACCGGCAACTCCACCGCCGACGACCTCAGCCTGCGCGTGAGCGACGCCGGGGACGGCCCGGACACCGTCCGGCAGACCCTCGCCTTCGCCCAGGCGCTCTCCGAGGCGACCGCGGCCACCGCCGCCTCCACCCGCTGATGGAGCGGTCCACCGAGGTGTCCTACGGCTGGCCCGACGATCCGGTGCCGCTCGCCCCGGAGACCGCGCCGGTGCCCGAGTACGCCTCCGGCTCCCTCGGCGACCTCCTCCCGACGCTCGTCGCGGGCCAGGGGGTGCCCGGCTTCGCCCCGCGGATCGCGGAGCTGACCCCCGCCGACCGGAACTGCGTCTTCCTGATCGACGGGCTCGGCTGGGAGCAGATCAGGTCCCACCCCGACGAGGCCCCCTACCTCACCTCGCTCCTCGGCTCCTCGCGGGGCGGCACGGGCCGGCCGGTCACCGCCGGGTTCCCCGCCACCACCGCGACCTCCCTCGCCTCCGTCGGCACCGGCCGCCATCCCGGCACGCACGGGCTGCTCGGATACACCGTGCGCGATCCCGGCACCGGCGCGCTCATGAACCAGCTCCGCTGGAAGCCGTGGACCGCGCCGCGCGTCTGGCAGCCGTACCCCACCGTCTTCCGGCTCGCCCACGAGGCCGGGGTCCACACCGCCCAGGTCTCCTCCCCGGCCTTCGAGCGGACCCCGCTCACCCAGGTCGCGCTCAGCGGCGGAACGTTCCACGGACGGCTCTCCGGCGAGGAGCGGATGGACTTCGCCGCCGAGCAGCTCGCCGCCGGGGACCGCTCGCTCGTCTACACGTACTACAGCGAACTCGACGGCGCCGGGCACCGCTTCGGCATCGACTCCGACGCCTGGCGCGGCCAGCTGATGTTCGTCGACCGGCTCGCCCAGCGGCTCGCCGAGCAACTGCCGCCCCGCTCCGCGCTGTACGTCACGGCCGACCACGGCATGGTCGACATCCCCTTCGACGAGGAGCACCGCATCGACTTCGACGAGGACTGGGAGCTGCGCGCCGGCGTCGCCCTCCTCGGCGGCGAGGGGCGGGCCCGCCACGTCTACGCCGTGCCCGGTGCCGAGGCGGACGTCCTCACCTGCTGGCGCGAGGTCGTCGGCGAGCGGTTCTGGGTCGCGGGCCGGGAGGAGGCGATCTCCCTCGGCTGGTTCGGCGACGAGATCGACGCGCGCGTCCACGGGCGGATCGGGGACGTCGTCGTCGCGGCCCACGACGACGTGGCCATCACCGCCTCGGTCAACGAGCCCCACGAGTCCGCGATGGCCGGCATGCACGGGTCCATGACCCCCGCCGAGCAGTTCGTCCCGCTGCTCGAAGTGCGCTCCTGACCTTCCGGCACTTCCCCCTCCCCCCACGTCCCACGCCCCCGAAAGGTCCCCGACCCGTCATGCCCGAGCTGGTCTTCTTCTCCGGAACCATGGATTGCGGGAAGAGCACCCTGGCGCTCCAGATCGCCCACAACCGCGACGCGCGGGGGCTCCAGGGGGTGATCTTCACCCGTGACGACCGGGCGGGGGAGGGCAAGCTGTCCTCCCGGCTCGGCCTGGTGACGGAGGCGGTCGAGGCGCCGCGGGGCATGGACCTGTACGCGTACCTCGTCGGCCAGCTCTCCCAGGGCGGCAAGGCCGACTACGTGATCGTGGACGAGGCGCAGTTCCTCGCCCCGGAGCAGATCGACCAGCTCGCCCGCATCGTCGACGACCTGGGCCTGGACGTCTTCGCCTTCGGCATCACCACCGACTTCCGCACGAAGCTGTTCCCCGGCTCGCAGCGGCTGATCGAGCTGGCGGACCGCATAGAGCAGCTCCAGGTCGAGGCCCTGTGCTGGTGCGGAGCCCGCGCCACGCACAACGCCCGTACGGTGGGCGGCGAGATGGTCGTGGAGGGCGAGCAGGTCGTGGTCGGCGACGTGAACCGTCCTGCGGAGGAGATCGGTTACGAGGTCCTCTGCCGCCGGCATCACCGCCGCCGCGTGACCTCGGCGTCCGCCCGCGCCGGCGTCCTCTCCCCGGACGTGCTCCCCGTCAACCAGGTCTGACGACCCCGGGGGCGCGGCCCGGAGGGTTCTACGGTTCCGGGAGCGCCGTCGGCGGGTTCAGGGTCCCGGGGGCGCGGCCGCCGGCCGGGCCGTCGGGGCCGGCCGCCTCCACCGGCGCCGTTCCCGTGAGGGTGGCGACCAGGGCCTGGGCGAGGACGGTGGCGGTGGCGAGCCGGGGGTCCTCCCGCTCGTCGCCGGTGATCCGGCCGATCACGGCGTCCCGCACCGCTTCCGAGGTGCCGGGGTCCCCGAAGAGGCCGGGGAAGGACAGCGCCATCATGCACACGCCCACGTTGGCGGAGAGGACGGCCCGGCCGGCCGGTTCGGGGGGCATCCGCAGGCGCCCGGCGTCCCGGCACCGTTCCAGGGCCGCCAGCAGGATCGCCTGCGCCTCCTTGATGCCCTCCGGCCTCGCGTCGCCCGTCGGCGTGAACATCAGGCGGTAGAGGTGCGGGTTGCGCAGCGCGAACGCGACATGGCTGTCCCAGGCCGTGCGCAGGTCCGCCACCGGGTCGTCGGTGAGCGGATTGAGCCTCTTGGCGGCGAGGAAGCGCTCGAAACCGATGTCGGCCACCGCCGTGAGCAGCCCCTGCTTGTCGCCGAACCGGCGGTAGATCTCGGGCATGCCCACCTTCGCCCGGTCGCAGATGGCCCGGGTCGAGATCGCCAGCGCGTCCTTGGTGGCGAGCAGCTCCTCGGTGGCTTCCAGGATGCGCTCGCGGGCTGTCGACATGGCTCCACGGTATCAGCGCTAACAGGGGGGACCTGGGCAAATTCCCTGTTCGGGCCCTCGGCGGCGTAGGCGTCGACTCTCTTGTTATCAATGATTGCGATCTGTGTTAGCGTTGAAAACAAGCAGGGGCGGTCGTGCGTGACGGCCCCTCCACCGCCCCTCCCCGTCCGAAAGGAACCGCCATGACCGCGTCTCCCACCCTCCGCGAGGTGATCGGCCTCCCCCGGGAGCTGCCGCGACTGAGCGAGTCGGTCCTGATCATGATCGACTTCCAGAACACCTACCGCACCGGCGTCATGCGGCTCGACGGCGCCGAGGAGGCCGTGGCCGCCGGTGCCCGCCTGCTCGCGGCCGCCCGCGCCGCCGGAACCCCGGTCGTCCACGTCGTCAACGACGGCGGCGAGGGCACCCCGTACGACATCCGGGCCGAGATCGGCTCGATCAGCGACGAGGTCGCCCCGGCCGAGGGGGAGAGGGTGGTCGTCAAGCAGGCCCCCAACGCCTTCCACGCCACGGAGCTGGAGGACGTCCTGAAGGAGCTCGGCGCCGGCGGCGATCTGGTCCTCGCCGGGTTCATGACGCACATGTGCGTGCTGTTCACGGCGCAGGGCGCCTTCCACCTCGGCTACCGCCCGACCGTCGTCGCCGAGGCCACCGCCACCCGCCCCCTGGAGGCGCCGGACGGCACCGTCCTGTCCCCGGACGCGCTGGGGGCCGCCGCCCTGACGACCGTCTCCGACCTGTTCGGCACGGTGGCCCGCACGGTCGACGAACTCGTGGCCGGCGCCCCGGCCGCCTGACGTCCCCGGGCGCACGGCATCGACCGCCCGGCCTCTTCCGGGGGGCACCGGTCGTCCGGCCCGTCCCGGGGCGCGCGCCACCGGTCGTCCGGCCCGTCCGGGGGCGCACGGCACCGGGAGTTCACCCGCGGTGTACCCGAACCCTCCCCGGTGATCGGCCGCGGGTCGCCCGCCTCGGTGGTAATGGCGGTCGGCCCGTGCGTGACGACTCCACCTCCGGGCGTTCCCGCGCCGTACGACCCCTGGAGGACGCGTGCCCCCCGCCCCCGAGACCGTGCCCGCCGCCACCGGGGCCGAGGCGAAGGCCGGGGGCGCGGGTGCGGCCGGGACCGGGGCGGAGGGCACCCGGCCCCGCTCCGGGACCCCCCGGCCCCGCCTCCACCGACCGGAGTTCCGGGCCGCGACCGCCGCCGCCCTGCTCACCACCGTGCTGTTCTGCCTCGCCACCCGGCTCGCCCGTGCCCATCCCTTCGGCCCGATGACCAGGAACGTCGTCGACCTGGGCCAGCAGTACCTGCCGTACCACACCTACTGGCGCGCCTTCCTGCGCGGCGAGACCCACGGGGACGCCCTCCTCGACTGGAACACCGGATTCGGCTCCAACTTCCTCGGCGACATCGGCACGTACCTGAGCAGCCCCTTCAGCCTCCTCGTCGTGTTCTTTCCGGCGGACCGCGTCGAACTCGCCCTGTACGCGGTCACCACCCTCAAGATCGCCGCAGCCGGGGCCGCCATGGCCCTGCTCCTCCTGCGGCTGCGTCCCGGCCCCTGGCCGGTCGCCGCCGTGCTCGGCACCGCGTACGCGCTCTCCGGCTGGACCCTCGACCACGGGTCCACGGTCCCGATGTGGCTCGACGGGCTCGTCGCCCTCCCGCTGCTCTGCCTGGCCGGGGAGTGGGCCCGCACCGGCCGCAGGCCCGTCCTCGGGCCGCTCGTCGTCGCGCTGGCCTGGACCGCCAACTTCTACACCGCGTACATGGCGACCCTCGGCGCCGCCGTCGTCCTCGCCGTCCGGCTGCTCACCGCCGGGGAGCCCGCCACCGCGCGGCAGCGCCTCGCCGGCGCGGCGCGGGCCGTCCGGAGCGTCCTCATCGGCGTCGGGCTCGCCGCGCCGCTCGTCGCGGTCGTCTTCCTCGCCACCCGGGCCGCCGACCCCACCCCGGAGACCGTCTTCGCGCCCGCGGCCCCGGCGGACGTCCTCGCCCGCCTCCTGCCCGCCACCGCGAGCGTGGCCACCCCCGCGCTCTTCGTCGGCACCTCCGCCCTCGCCCTCGCCCTGACGCTGCCGTTCCACCGGGCCGTCGCCCCGCGCGTCCGGGCCGGCTGGACGGCGGCGGCCGTCCTGGTGGCCCTCTCCCTCCAGTGGGAGCCCACCCATCTGCTCTGGCACGCGGGCGCCTCGCCCAACGGCATCCCGTACCGCCAGTCCTTCGTCCTGTGCGGCCTGCTGCTGATCGGCGCCTGGTTCTCGGCCGCCGCGGGAGTGCCCCGCCCGGCGGCGCTCCTCGCGGCCGGCGGTCTGCTCGGCGCCCTGGCGTGGGCGGCCCGGGGGAGCGCCGACATCGACCGGTGGACCTTCCCCGCCTTCGGCGCGGCCGCGCTCCTGGCGCTCGCCGCCGCCCTCGCCGCCCTGACGGCCGCCCGCTCCCGCCCCCGCGCCGCCCGCCTCCTCACCGCCCTGACCCTGGTCCTGCTCGTCGCCGCCCAGGCGGGCGAGGCGGTCGTCACCGGGGAGCGGGCCGAGGAACAGCGGCGGAACGAGGTCGCCTGGTCGCCCCGGACCGGCCCCTGGCACGAGGCCGTGGCGCGCGAGACGGCCCGCGCGGACGCCTGGCCCCGGTACCGCACGGAGCCCGGCGAGGTCCCCGGCGGCAACGACGCCCTGCTCGTCGGCGGACAGGGCGCCGACCACTACAGCAGCCTCACCGCCGACGTGACCTCCCGGACCCTCACCGGCCTGGGCTTCGGCCACTACGCCAAGGGCCGGCACCCCGTCACCCTCGACAACCCCGTGACCGACGCCCTCTTCTCCATCGGCACCCGGGTGCGCTCGAAACCCACGGAGCCGGTGCGGCGGGACGCCCCGCCCCGCGCCGCGGTCACCGCCACGACCGTCCCCGTACCGCCGCTGGTCACCGTCCGCCCGGCGCCGCGGCCCACGGGGCGGCCGGGGGACTCGGCCTTCGTCCGGCAGGAACGCCTGCTCGGCGCCCCCGTGTACGAGCTGCCCGCGCCCCGCCGCGCCGGACACGTCCTCACCGCCCGCTGCCCGGCCGGCTCCGACGTGTGGTTCTGGGCGCCCGAGTACCGGGGCACGGCGGCCCTCGCGGGGGAGGACCCCGTGGCGTTCGGGGGCGGACCGCCCGCCGTCAGCGCCGCCATGGGCGCCCTCGGAGCCGTACCCGCCTCGGGAGAGGTGCGGATCGAACTGTCCCCGGAGGCCGGGCCGAAGCTGCCCCGGCAGCCCGTCGGCTGCCTGGTCCGCGCCCGTCTCGACGCCGCCGTGGAACGGCTCACCGCCACCGGCGCCACCCGGGTCCGCGCCACCGGACACACCGTCACGGCCGAACTCCCGCGAGGCAGCACGGGCGTCGCCGTCCTCGCCGTCCCCCGCGTGCCCGGCTGGAGCTGCGCCGCCGGTGACGCGGACCTCCGTCCCGCGCGTACGTACGACGGGCTCGTCGCCGTCCCCCTCGACGGGCGGGCGGACACGGTCCGCTGCTCCTTCCGGCCCCCGGGCCTCCGCCTCGGCGCCGCCGTCGGGGCGGTCGCCCTCCTCGCCCTGGTCGCGACCGGGGCGCCGCGCCGCCGACGCGCCCGTGCGTGACGGGCCCTCGGGGGGACGCGCCGTGCCGAGAGGGCGGGGAGAGTTCACCGGCCGTACACGCGCGGCTCGTTCGGCCGGGAAGGCGGAGCACTACCGTACGCGGCACCACGACGTTCGACCGTCCGATCCAGTGTGGGGAACCCGAGTGCCGAAACTGTCCGTCGTCGTACCGTTCCACAACGTCGGGGCGTACGCCTCCGACACCCTGCGCGGTCTCGCGAACAACGCGGACCCGGACTTCGAGTTCCTGCTGGTCGACGACTGCTCGACGGACGACACCCCGGAGATCCTCGACCGCTGGCGCGACCGCCTGCCGAACGCCACCGTCATCCGGCACGAGACCAACCGGGGCGTCGCCCAGGCGCGCAACACCGGGATCGACGCGGCGACCGGCGACCACCTCACCTTCCTCGACGGCGACGACTGGTACGCGCCCGGCCACCTGAAGGCCGCCGTGGCCGGAATCACCCGCCTGGGCTGCGACTTCGCCCGCACCGACCACGTCCTGGCGGAGGGCCGCAAGCGCCAGATCCGCTACGCACCCGCCAAGCGCCGGGACACCGTGATGGACCCCAGGGACGGCATCTCGCCGGCCGGCATGGTCACGATGGTGGACTACCCCTTCGTCCCCTTCGGCATCTACGGCCGGCACCTCTTCGAGAACGGCGCGTCCCGCTTCGAGACGTCCCTGCGGACCGCCGAGGACCGCCTCTGGATCTGGCGGCTCCACCTGAGGGCCCGCACCTTCGCGGCGCTCTCCCTGCACGGCGTCTTCTACCGGCGGGGGGTCGCCACCTCGCTCACCCAGATCACCGACCACCGGCAACTGGACTTCATCCCCTCCTACGACCTCCTGCTGGACGAGGTCTCCCGGGACGCCGACGCCGACCGCTTCCTGCCGAAGGCGGTCCGCACGTACTGCGCGATGATCGCCTTCCACGTCGGCAAGGCCGGCGCGTACGAACCCGCCGTCGCCGAACGGCTGCGCGCGGACGTCCGCGACGCGCTGCGCCGCATGCCCCAGCGGGTCCTGGACGAGACCCTGGCCACCATGGACACCCCGCGCGCCACCCTCCTGCGGAGCCTGCGCGAGACCGGAAGGACCGCCTGACCCATGGCCCCCGAGAAGGACGCCACGACGGACACCGACACCCGTCCGGTCCAGATCTTCCAGGTGTCCACCCTCTACGGCGCCGCCACCCTGGCCGCCGCCCTCGACGCCGGGCTCTTCGGTCCCCGCGCGGACGTCCGCCGGCTCCTGCTGGTCTCGCACAACG
The DNA here is from genome assembly GCF_042892575.1 of Streptomyces sp. NPDC001744. NCBI lineage: Bacteria > Bacillati > Actinomycetota > Actinomycetes > Kitasatosporales > Streptomycetaceae > Streptomyces > Streptomyces sp. NPDC001744. Next base: position 86,691 of record NZ_JBIAUG010000012.1, on the reverse strand, counting down.
CCGAGATCCCGGAGACCGCGCCGCGCCTGCGGGACATGACCGGGTACGGGCGGATCGCCACCCGCTTCGACGGCACCCTCGACTGGAACCGGACGATCCACCCGTACCACCCCGCCGCCTGGGCCCCCCGTCCCGAGGAGGCCCCGCTCTGGCAGCGCGTGCTGCGCACCGCCTGGGGCCTCGGCACGGCGCCGGTCGAACTGGCCGTCGAGTCCATCCAGGTCAACCCCGCGAAGGCACTGGCCGTCGCCTTCCCCGAGAGCTCCCTGCACGTCTACGCGGACGGCCTGATGAGCTACGGCCCCACCCGCAACGACCTCGCGCAGTCGGTCGCCTGCCGCGTCCGGAGGGTCCTCCACCCCGACCTGGTCCCGGGCCTGCGGCCCCTCCTCCTGAGCGAGTACGGGGTCGAGCCCGAACCGGTCCCCGACGACGCCTTCCGCGCGGTCCTCGCCGAGATCGCCGAGGAAGCCGCCGACGACCCCCTGATCGCGCGGGCAGCCGCTGCCGGGCCCACGGCCCTCCTGCTCGGCCAGTACCTCGCGGCCCTGAACCTCCTCACCGCCGAGGAGGAGGAGAACCTGCACGTACGGATGCTGCGCGGAGCCGCCGCCGCCGGACACCGCTCGGTCGTCTTCAAACCGCACCCGTCCGCACCCGCCCGCTACTCCCGGACCCTGGAGGAGGAGGCGGAGCGCTCCGGCGTCCGCCTGACGGTCCTCGACAGGCCGCTGCTCGCCGAGACCTTCTACGAGCGGTGCCGGCCCCGGCTCGTCGTCGGCTGCTTCTCCACGGCGATGCTCACCGCCGCCGTTTACTACGGCGTGCCCGTCGCCCGCGTGGGCACGGCCGAGGTCCTGGAACGGCTCACCCCCTACGAGAACAGCAACCGCGTCCCGCTCACCCTCGTCGACCACCTCGTCGCCGACCTGGAACGGGGCGAGGAGCCCGCCGTCCCCGGCCCGGCCCCCGCCTCGCTCGCGCCCCTGGTCCGGGCCGTCGGCTACTGCATGCGCCACAAGAGCCTCCCGGAGCTCCGGGAGGAGACCGCCCGCTTCCTGGCCGCCCACCACGACGACCCCGGCACCGCCCACCACTTCACCGCCGAACGGCTGACCCTGCTCGGCCTGCCGGGCGGAGCGCGGACCCCGGGCGGCGCGCCCCGGCCGCTCCGGAGCCTCCTGCGGGGCCGCCGGGGCTGAGTCCCACGGCCTTCGCGCCGCCCGCCCGTCCGTCCGGGTCAGCGCCCGGAGGACCCGACCAGGGTGAAGACCGCCCCCTCCGGGTCCGCCACCACGGCGAGCCGCCCCGCCGGGCCGTCGTGCGGCGGGCGCAGGACCCGGCCGCCCAGCTCCACGACGAGCCGGGCGGCCGCGTCCGCGTCGGCGACCTCGAAGTACGTCATCCAGTGCGGGCCCCGGTCCCGGGGCAGGCCCTCGCCGACGCCGTGCAGGGAGGCCACCGGGATCCCCTCCACGTGCAGCGCCGCGTAGTCCTGCCCGGTGGAGGGGACGGGTTCCACCTCGAAGCCGAAGACCGCCCGGTAGAACTCCCCGGCCGAGGAGGTCTCGTACGTGAGGAGCTCGTTCCACACCGGGGTCCCCGGCCCCGCCGTCGCCGTGCCGTGGTGCGCCTCCGCCTGCCAGACGCCGAAGACCGCGCCCGTCGGGTCGGAGCAGATCGCCAGGCGGCCCGCCTCGGCCGCGTCCAGCGGGCCCACCGCGACGGTGCCGCCGCAGCAGCGGATGCTCTCGGCGGTCTCGTCGGCGTCCTCGGTGGCCAGATAGGGGGTCCAGGCGATGCGCAGGCGCCGGTCGTCCGGCAGCCGGCCGATGCCCGCCACCTCCCTGTCGCCGAGCAGGGCGCGGACGTACGGGCCGAGCTGCTCGGGGCCGGGCACGAACTCCCAGCCGAAGAGCGCGTGGTAGAACTCCTGCGTGGCGTCAAGCCCGTGCACCATCAGGCTCACCCAGCAGGGCGTGCCGGGGGTGCGCCGAGTCGCCTCGGTCATCGTCACCCTCTCCTCGGACCATCGTCGTGGCCGTGTGCCCGTCCGGCGGTGGCACCGGCGGGAACGCGGCGGACCCCGGCCGCACCACGCGGTGGCGCGATCCCGGGGGCAAGGCGCCGGGTCCGTCCCCCGCGGCCGTGCGGCTGCGCGAGTATGGCACCCATGAACCCCATCATCTCCGCAAGCGAACTGCTCAGCGAGTCGGCGGGACCCCGGCCGCCGGTCCTCCTGGACGTCCGGTGGGCGCTCGGGGGCCCGCCCGGGCGGCCCGCCTACGAGGCCGGCCACCTGCCCGGAGCGGTCTACGTCGACCTGGAGACGGAGCTGGCGGGCCCGCCCGGGAGCGGCGGGCGCCACCCCCTGCCCGACCCGGAGACCTTCGGCGCCGCGATGCGCCGCGCGGGTGTCTCGGCGGACCGGCCGGTCGTCGCGTACGACGGCGGTTCCGGCTGGGGCGCGGCCCGCGCCTGGTGGCTGCTCCGCTGGACGGGCCACCCGGACGCGCGGGTCCTGGACGGGGGCCTCGCGGCCTGGACGGGCGGCCTCACGACGGAGGTCCCCGCCCCGGAGCCGGGCGATTTCCGGCCACGGCCGGGCGCACTCGGGCTGCTGGACGCCGACGGCGCGGCGGCACTGGCCGGCACGGGGCTGCTCCTGGACGCGCGGGCGGCCGAGCGCTACCGGGGGGACGTCGAGCCGATCGACCGGGTCGGTGGGCACATCCCGGGCGCCGTCTCCGCCCCGACGACCGGGAACGTCGACGCCGAGGGGCTGTTCCTGGCGGCCGACGTCCTGCGGGAGCGGTTCACCGCGCTGGGCGCGACCGGGGGGACCCCGGTCGGGGTGTACTGCGGCTCGGGCGTCTCCGGCGCCCACGAGGTGCTCGCCCTGGAGGTCGCGGGCATCCCGGCCGCCCTCTACGCGGGCTCCTGGTCGGAGTGGTCCGCCGACCCGTCCCGCCCGGTGGCCACGGGCCCGGACTCCCGGTAGCGCGCGCGGCACCGGTCCGGACGCCCGTACGGAGGCGCGCGAAGGTCAGTCCTGCTTCTTCCTGCGCGTGCCGAACACGATCTCGTCCCAGCTGGGCACCGCCGCGCGGCGGCCCGGACGGACGCCGTCGGCCTCGGCCTGGCGGTCCGTGGTGCCGGTGAGCCGGTCGCGGTGGCCCGACACCGCACGCGGCATCAGCACGTCGGCGTACGCGGCGCCCGCCCCCGCCGAGGCGGCGGGTGCCGGCGGCTCCTCCGCCGCGGGCTCCTCCGCGTGCTCCGAGGAGTCCGGCTGCTCGGGCACGACCATGTCGCCGCGGAAGCTCGGCACGGCCTCCAGGAGGCTCGTCAGGGAGTCCCGCTCGTCCTCCGGCTCGACGGGCGCGGGCGTCCGTTCCAGCTGGTGGCGGTCGAGCTGGCGGTCCAGGGCTCGGTCGAGCGGCCGGTCCCGGGGCAGCCGGGCGATGCGCGGCACGAACGGGAAGCTGGGCTCGGGCGCGGCGGCGATCGTGTCGTCCGTCTCGCCGATCAGGGCCCGCGCCTCGTCGTCCACGGCCTGGACGAGCCGCCGGGGCGGGTCGTACGTCCAGCTGGCCGTGTGGACCTCGCCCGCGACCCGGTAGACGAGCAGCACCTCCCAGGTGCCGTCGTCCCGGCGCCAGGAGTCCCACTGCACGGTGTCCTTCTCGGCCCCGCGCAGCAGCAGCCGCTCCTGCACCGCCTCGCCGAGCTGGGGGCCGCTGTTCTCCCCGGGCCTGCGGACCGGGGTCTTGCGGGCCCGCTCCGCCATGAAGGCGCGCTCGGCGAGCACGGGCCCCTCGAAGCGGCGCACGCGGTCGACGGGGATGCCGGCGAGCTGGGCGACCTCCTCGGCGGAGGCACCGGCCCTTATCCGCGCCTGGATGTCACGCGGGCGGAGGTGGCTCTCCACCTCGATCTCGATCTGGCCGAGGCGCGCGCGGTCGTTGCGCACGGCGGCGCGCAGCCGCTCGTCGATCGGAAGTGTGTACTCCGTGCTGTCAGCAGCCTTCAGCACCAGTCGTGTGCCGTCGTTGGAGACGGCCACGACACGCAGTTCGGGCATGGGTACCTCCCGGGTGGTGCCTGCCGACGTCACGTGCGTCGCTGCTTCCGCTAGTCGAGTGTGGCCTGCCCGGGTGCAGCCTGCCACTACTTACCGAGTTGCCCGGCGTGTCGGGCGTGGACCCCGGAACGCCGTTGTGTCACGGTTGCCCGATCGCTACGGCCAGTGACTGGCGGTCACTCTGTGCAGCCGGTTCCCGTGTGATGCCGAAACGCCGCCGGTGCGGGCGCCGTCCCCGGCTCCCGCACCGTGATCCGGGGCACCCGTGAGGGCGTCCGGACCCAGGGTTCGCCAATGTACTCCATTCGGGCCACCTGGGTGGACAGGCGCGCCGCCCAATGTGTCGGGCAGTGCGGGAGTTGACTCCCCACGCTCCTCCTCCGCACGTGTCGCTCTTCACAGAAAGGGCGGAAACGGAACTATTCCCCTCTCCCATTTGTCCCTTCTGGGTGCAGAGCACTCAATGAGTCGGCAGGGGTTGGAGATGGGGCAGAGGCCGAGGACCGGCACGGACGAGCCAGAGGAGGCGGAGGGGACGAAGGCGACGAAGGCGACGGAGACGGCGGAGAGGACGGAGCCGGCCGGGAAGGCGGAGGGGAGCGGCAGGAGGAAGATCGACCTGAGCATGGCCCAGGTCTCGGGCAGCGCCCTGGCCGCGGTCGTCGCCGCCAAACTGGCCTCGACCCTCGGCGTGTACGGCACGATCGTCGGGGCCGGCGTGATCAGCGTCATCGCCACCTGCGGCGGCCCGTTCTTCCAGTACGCCCTGCGGCGCACGGGCGAACAGGTCCGCGACGTGACCACGGCGGCCCGGCCGAAGGCGCGCCGCATCCGGCTCGTGACCACGACCTCGCCCGACGGGGACGACCGGACCCTGCTGCTCCGCACGGTCCCGGCGCCCGGCGCGGAGACGCCCGGCGGGGAGGACTTCGGGGAGGCGACCACCCACGGCACCCGCGTCCGGGGCTGGAGGCGCCCGGTGGTCGCCGCCGCCCTGGTCTTCGGCGTCACCATGGGCGGCATCACCACCTACGAACTGGTCGCCGGAGAGGACTTCGGCGGCAGGCAGGGCGCCACCACCTTCGGCTCCGCCGTCCGCGGCGACGGCGGTACGGAGAAGAAGGCGCCGGCCCCGGGCGGGGAGACCACGCCCGCGCCGTCCGGGACGGGCGACGGCACCGGGCGGCCGGAGGACGGGGGCGCGAGCTCCGCGCCGGGCACCGTCCCGACCCCGGGCGACGGCGGGTCCGGGCGGCCGGACCCCGGGCGGAGCGGAACCGGCTCCCCGTCGGCGGAGCCGTCCCCCTCCGGGTCCACCGGGAGCGGGACGACGCCTCCGCCGGAACCGACCGGCCCCACGACGGGACCGACCGCCCCGACCGGGGAGCCGTCCACCGGGACGGGACCGTCCGGGGCCCCGGCGCCCCCGTCGCCCCCGGAGACCCGGGCCCCGGCCGGTCCCGGGACCGGGACGGAGCCCGGGGACGAATGAGGAACGGCCGCCCCGCACGCGCGGGGCGGCCGTTCCCGTCAGTCGCCGAGGACGCGCCGCAGGTAGTCGTTGGTGAACAGGCGGTCCGGATCGAGCCGGTCGCGCAGCGCCGTGAACTCGGCGAAGCGCGGATAGACCCCGGAGAGGTACGCGGCGTCCCGGGTGTGGATCTTGCCCCAGTGCGGGCGGCCCCCGTGCGCCGTCATGATGCGCTCCACCGCGGTGAAGTACGCCCGGTGGGGCGTCCCCCGGTAGAGGTGGACGGCGATGTAGGCGGTCTCCCGCCCGGAAGCCGTGGAGAGCGCGATGTCGTCGGCCGGGGCCGTGCGCACCTCCACCGGGAAGCTGATCCTGAGCGGTGACCGCTCGATCATCGCCTTCAGCTCGCGCAGCGCGGCGACGGCCGCCTCGCGCGGCAGCGCGTACTCCATCTCCATGAAGCGCACCCGGCGCGGCGAGGTGAAGACCTTGTAGGGGATGTCGGTGTACGTACGGGCCGACAGGGCCCGGCTGGCGATCCTGGCGAGCGGGGGGACGACCGGCGGCACCGCCCGGCCCAGCGAACAGGCGAGCTGGAAGACCCCGTTCGACAGGAGTTCGTCGTCGACCCAGCCGCTGACCCGTCCGGGGGGAGCGGCGGGGCCCGCGCTGCGGTTGTTGCGCTTGGTGCTGCAGTTCTCCGTGTGGGGGAACCAGTAGAACTCGAAGTGCTCGTTCTCCGCGTGCAGCGCGTCGAACTCCGAGGTGACCCGGTCGAAGGACATCGGCTCCTCGCGCGCGGTGAGCAGGAAGACCGGTTCCACCGCGAAGGTGATCGCGGTGATCACGCCGAGGGCGCCGAGCCCGATCCGGGCGGCCGCGAAGACCGCGCGCTCCTCGTCGTTCCCCTCCGCCGAGCAGGTGAGCAGCCGCCCGTCCGCGGTCACCATTTCGAGGCCGCGGATCTGCGCGGCTATCGACGCCGACTCGCGGCCCGTGCCGTGCGTGCCGGTGGAGACGGCGCCGGCGACGGTCTGCTCCATGATGTCGCCCATGTTCGTGAGCGACAGGCCCTCCCGGGCCAGCGCCACGTTGAGCCGCTTCAGCGTCGTGCCCGACTCGACCGTCACGGTCATCGCCTCGCGGTCGATCCGCCGGATCCCGCTCAGCAGTCCCGGCCGGATCAGCACGCCGTCGGTGGCCGCGATCGAGGTGAAGGAGTGGCCGGTGCCGACCGTCTTCACCCGCAGCCCGTCCTCGGCCGCCCGGCGCACCGTCTCGGCGAGCTCCTCGGCCGAGGCCGGGTTCGCCTCCCGGACCGGACGGGAGGTGACGTTCCCCGCCCAGTTACGCCACGGACCGCTCGCCGTCCTGCTGTTCCCCGGCCCCGCTGTTGTCGTCCCGTTCACGCTGCCCCTCCCGGTTCGGCGCCGGCCTGCGCAGCCGGCGGTGTCCGAGGAGACCCACCGCGACCGCGGCGGCGCCCGCGACGACGGGCACCACGTACCCCGTCTCGGCGCCCGCCGCGTCGACCACCCAGCCGGCGGCGGAGGAACCGAGCGCCACGCCGACCGCGAGCCCGGTACTCGTCCAGGTCATGCCCTCGGTCAGTTCGGTGCGCGGTACGTGCGCTTCGACGAGGGCCATCGTGGTCACCATGGTGGGCGCGATGGAGAGGCCCGCGACGAAGAGCGCCACGGCCAGCAACGGCAGGTTCCCGGCCAGTAGGAGGGGGATCATACTCACGGCCATCGCGCAGATGCCCAGCAGCCACCTTCGGGACGGCTCCCCTTTCAGGTGGAGCAGGCCGAAGACGGCTCCGGCCAGGCAGGAACCCAGGGCGTAGACGGCCAGGACGAGACTGGCGGCGCCCGGCCGCCCCCGCTCCTCGGCGAAGGCCACGGTCACCACGTCCACCGAGCCGAAGACGGCGCCGGTGGCGACGAAGGCGAGGACCAGGACCTGGAGGCCGGGGGAGCGGAGCGGGGAGCCGCGCCGCTCCCCGCTCCGCCGGGGGTGGGGCCGGGGCTCCGTGGCGCGCTGCGCGGTCAGCCAGAAGACGCCGACGGCGAGGAACGCCCCGGCGAACAGCGGGCCCGCCTCGGGGAACCAGTTCGTGGACAGGCCGATGGAGACGATCGGGCCGAAGATGAAGCACACCTCGTCGACGATCGACTCCCAGGCGTACGCCGTGTGCAGGTGCCTGCTTCCGCCCCGGTGGATCTCCGCCCAGCGGGCCCGGACCATCGCGCCGACGCTGGGCACGCAGCCGATCACGGCCGTGAACGCGAAGAGCGTCCAGACCGGCGCGTCCCGCTGCACGCAGAGGAGGAGGCCGGCGGCCCCGGCGAGCGACACCAGCGTCACCGGCCGGAGCACCCTGCGCTGCCCGTGCCGGTCGACCAGGCGGGAGACCAGCGGGCCGAGGACCGCGGCCGACATCGCGAGCGTCGCCGCGAGCGCGCCGGCGAGCCCGTACGCGCCGGTGACCTGCGAGATCATGGTGACGATGCCGATGCCCATCATCGACAGGGGCATCCGTCCGAGGAAGCCGGCGACGGAGAACGCGGCGGCTCCGGGCGCCGCGAAGATCGCGCGGTAGGGACTGGCCAAGGGGACTCCGTACGTGCCGCGGAGCCGGTCCCGCGCGACGGCACGACCCGTGGGACGCCGGCACCGACAGGTGTAGTTAATAGCTAAAGCCTACAGTGTTGAAGTTGCGGGGTGCCCCCCTTTTTCCCGGTCGGCCACCCCGCCCGACGGCCCCCCGGACGGGCCGGGCCCCCTCCGGCGGAAGCGGGTGGCAGGATCGGTGCCATGTCCGATCAGCACGATCCCGCCCCGTACGACGCCCTGCTGCTGCTCTCCTTCGGCGGCCCCGAGGGGCCGGACGACGTGGTCCCGTTCCTGGAGAACGTGACGCGCGGCCGCGGCATCCCGAAGGAACGCCTCAAGGAGGTGGGGCAGCACTACTTCCTCTTCGGCGGCGTCTCCCCGATCAACGACCAGAACCGCGCGCTCCTCGACGCGCTGCGGCAGGACTTCACGGAGTCCGGGCTCGACCTCCCGGTCTACTGGGGGAACCGCAACTGGGCGCCCTACCTCACCGACACCCTCCGGGAGATGGTCACCGACGGCCGGCGTCACATCGCCGTCCTCGCCACCAGCGCCTACGCCTCCTACTCCGGCTGCCGCCAGTACCGCGAGAACCTCGCCGACGCGCTCGCCGCCCTGGAGGCGGAGGGGCTCCCGCTGCCCCGGGTCGACAAGCTCCGGCACTACTTCAACCACCCCGGCTTCGTGGAACCCATGGTCGAGGGCGTCCTCGCCTCCCTCGCCGAGCTGGACCCCGCCGTCCGGGACGGCGCCCACCTCGCCTTCACCACCCACTCCATCCCCGAGTCCGCCGCCGACACCTCGGGGCCGGCCACCGGGCACGGCGGGGGCGGGGCCTACGTGCGCCAGCACCTCGACGTGGCGCGGGTGATCGCCGACGCCGTCCGCGAGCGGACCGGCACCGACCGGCCCTGGAAGCTCGTCTACCAGTCCCGCAGCGGCGCCCCCCACATCCCGTGGCTGGAGCCCGACATCTGCGACCACCTGGAGGAGCTGCGCGCCGCCGGAGCCCCCGCCGCCGTCATGGTCCCGATCGGCTTCGTCTCCGACCACATGGAGGTCCTGTACGACCTCGACACCGAGGCCACCGCCAAGGCCGCCGAACTGGGCCTGCCCGTCCGCCGTTCGGCCACCGTCGGCGCCGACCCGCGCTTCGCCGCCGCCGTCCGCGACCTGGTCCTGGAGCGGGCCGCCGCGGAACGGGGGGCCCGGCCGGAGCGGTGCGCCCTGGGCGCGCTCGGCCCCTCCCACGACCTGTGCCCGGTCGGCTGCTGCCCGGCCAGGACGGAGCGGCCCGCGGCGGCCGGCGCCGACAGCCCGTACGCGTAGGAAGAGCCCGCGGCCGGCCCGCGCGCGGCGGAAGAGCCGCCGCGGCCGCCCCGTACGCGCGAGAAGGCCCGCCGTGACCGCCCCGCACGCGCAGAAGATCCGTGACCGACCGCACGCGCAAGGAGACCCCGTGACCGATCCGGCAGAGCCCCTCCTCACCGAGCTGCACGACCTCGCCCTGGAAGCCGCGCGACGCGCCGGAGCGCTGCTGCGCGACGGCCGGCCCGACGACCTGGCCGTGGCGAGGACCAAGAGCAGTCCCATCGACGTGGTCACCGAGATGGACATCGCCGCCGAGAAGCTGATCACCGGCTTCCTCGCCGAGCACCGCCCGCAGGACGGCTTCCTCGGCGAGGAGGGCGCGTCGAGCCCCGGCACGAGCGGGATCCGCTGGGTCATCGACCCGCTCGACGGCACCGTGAACTACCTGTACGGCCTGCCGACCTGGGCCGTCTCGATCGCCGCCGAGCGGGACGGCGAGACCGTCGTCGGCGTGGTCGAGGCGCCGATGCGCGGCGAGACGTACCACGCGGTCCTCGGCCGCGGCGCGCACGCCGGGGACCGGCCCCTCGCCGTCCGCCCCGCGCCCCCGTTCGACCAGGCCCTGCTCGGCACCGGCTTCGGCTACCTCAAGATCCGGCGCGAGCGGCAGGCCGAGGTCGTCCGGCAGCTGATCCCCCGCGTCCGCGACATCCGGCGCGGCGGCTCGGCGGCCGTCGACCTCTGCGACGTCGCCGCGGGGCGCCTCGACGCCTACTACGAGCGCGGCCTCAACCCCTGGGACCTCGCGGCGGGCGCGCTCGTCGCCCGCGAGGCGGGGGCGCTGACGGGCGGCCGCCCGGGGGAGCCGGAGTCGGGCGAACTGACGGTCGCGGCCTCTCCCGGACTCTTCGGGCCCCTCCAGGAACTCCTGGAGGAGCTGGGAGCCTGGCACGACTGACCGGGACCGGGACGCGCGAGGGCCCCGGAGCCGGGGGACGGCTCCGGGGCCCTCGCGCGGCCTCGCGGGGCCGCGGGCGGTACGGGTCAGACGGTCGGCGCGGCCACCTCCACCCCGTGCTCGGCGGCCAGGCGGTGCAGGTCCTCCAGCTCCGCCTGCTCCACCTCCACCAGATAGTCGTCGCCCGTCTCACGCGCCCGCGTGAGGTCCGTCTGCGTGGTTCTGATGCGGTGCAGCAGGCCGGCGGTGAAAGCGTCCATCGTGCGCCCCCTCGTCGTGGGTCGGCTGGCACGGGGGTGTGCCGAGGGTGGGTCGGATCACCCCCTGTGGCCCCTGGGGACAGGGAGCGTCGGGTGGCGTGCCACATACAGGGCGTGATCGCGGGGTGTGCAGTCGTCCTCCCCAGCCCTTTCCTCAGAGAAACCTCAACCGGCCCGGAAATCGGGCGGATTCCCGGAGCGCCCCCGAAGCCCGGTCCGGCCCCCGCCCACGGGCCCGCGGACCGTCCCGGAGGGCGCCGACCGCCGCCTTACAGCCGGTTTACGCGCGTACGGGGCAGGATGGGACACCCACAGTCAGCACACTCAGGCCCGGCCGACCCCCCTCCGGCCGCGGCCCCACGGGAAGGATGTACGACGTGCGCGTACTCGTCGTCGAGGACGAGCAGCTGCTCGCCGATGCGGTGGCCACCGGACTGCGCCGGGAGGCCATGGCCGTCGACGTCGTGTACGACGGCGCGGCGGCCCTGGAGCGGGTGGGGGTCAACGACTACGACGTCGTCGTCCTCGACCGCGACCTCCCGCTCGTGCACGGCGACGACGTCTGCCGCAGGATCGTCGAACTCGGCATGCCCACCCGCGTCCTGATGCTCACCGCCTCCGGCGACGTCAGCGACCGCGTGGAGGGGCTCGAACTCGGCGCGGACGACTACCTGCCCAAGCCCTTCGCCTTCACCGAGCTCACCGCGCGCGTGCGCGCCCTCGGCCGCCGTACGACCGTGCCCCTCCCGCCCGTCCTGGAGCGCGCCGGCATCAGGCTCGACCCGAACCGCCGCGAGGTCTTCCGCGAGGGCAGGGAGGTCCAGCTCGCGCCGAAGGAGTTCGCCGTCCTGGAGGTCCTCATGCGCAGCGAGGGCGCCGTGGTCTCGGCCGAGCAGCTCCTGGAGAAGGCGTGGGACGAGAACACCGACCCCTTCACCAACGTGGTGCGCGTCACCGTCATGACCCTGCGCCGCAAGCTCGGCGAGCCGCCCGTCATCGTCACCGTGCCCGGCTCCGGGTACCGGATCTGACCCGATGGCCACCACTCCCGCGCCGCACCCCCAGGCGCCCCCCAAGCCGACCTGGGACCCCAGGGACCCGGTCCGCCCGCTCCTGCGCCCCACCATCCGGATACGGCTCACCCTGCTGTACGGCGGGATGTTCCTGATCGCGGGCATCCTGCTGCTCTCGATCATCTACCTGTTCACCGCGCAGGCCCTCAGCGACAGCGCGGCCCATCTGCCCTTCAAGATCGTCAAGGGCGAGGTCCAGCCCACCACCTCGTGGTGCGACCTGCCCGACACGGGCACCGGCGAGCAGTTCAACGACGCGGTGTCCGTCTGCCTCCAGCACCAGAGCGACCGGGCCCTGGACGACCTGCTGCGCCGTTCGCTCTTCGCCCTGCTCGGTCTGAGCATCATCGCCTTCGCCTTCGGCTACGCCATGGCGGGACGGGTGCTCTCCCCGCTCGGCCGGATCACCCGCACCGCCCGCCAGGTGGCCGGTTCGGACCTGTCCCGGCGGATCGAGCTGGACGGTCCGGACGACGAGCTGAAGGAGCTCGCCGACACCTTCGACGAGATGCTGGAGCGACTGGAACGGGCCTTCACCGCCCAGCAGCGGTTCGTCGCGAACGCCTCGCACGAGCTGCGGACCCCGCTCGCGATCAACCGCACCCTCCTGGAGGTGCACCTCTCGGACCCCGGGGCGCCCGTGGAGCTCCAGCAGCTCGGCAAGACCCTGCTCGCCACCAACGAACGCAGCGAACAGCTCGTCGAGGGTCTGCTCCTGCTGGCCCGCAGCGACAACGAGATCGTCGAGCGCAAACCCGTCGACCTCGCCGAGGTCGCCGAACGGGGCGTCGACCAGGTGCGCGCCGAGGCCGAGGCCAAGGGCGTCGAGATCCTCGGGGAGCGCGCGCCCGCCGTCGTCCAGGGCAACGGCGTCCTGCTCGAACGGATCATGCTGAACCTGCTCCAGAACGCCGTGCGGTACAACGTGCCGGAGGGCGGCTGGGTGGAGGTCACCACCGGGACCCTGCACGGCCAGGCGGTCCTGGTCGTGTCGAACACGGGCCCCGTGGTCCCCGCGTACGAGACCGACAACCTCTTCGAGCCGTTCCGGCGGCTCCGGCAGGAGCGGACCGGCAGCGACAAGGGGGTCGGCCTCGGCCTGTCGATCGCGCGGTCCGTGGCCCGGGCCCACGGAGGCCGTATCATCGCGGAGCCCCGCGCGGGCGGCGGTCTCGTGATGCGCGTCACCCTGCCGATCTGACAGACTGCGCGACCCGACCCGTTCTGTTCGCTTTGCGCGGAATTCCATCCCCCCGGTCCTGAGACGCCCGTGTGTGATCGATCACAGGCCGGGGTGGGCGGTTCTCCACTCTCCGTGACCGGGAAACCCCTCGGAAAACCAGGAAAAGTACGGGTTTCCGGGCCCCGGTATGACGGGAAGTACACGGGGTGGCGCCTGTGAGGAACGCCCGAAGGACCGTGTACGGTCCGCATCGCCACCCGAAGCCGATCACTCGCGAGAAGGCGCGACGGGTGTCGATTGAGTAACAGACCTTGATGTGAGGCAAAATCTCCGCCTCAGGTCGGGCACAAGTCCGACCTCTCACGCGTTACGTGCGCTGGAGACACCGCAACCACCCAGAGGGGGAGAGCGACATGGCAACGGATTACGACACCCCACGCAAGACCGACGACGACGTCGACTCGGACAGCCTTGAAGAACTGAAGGCCCGCCGGAACGACAAGTCGACCTCGACCGTCGACGTCGACGAGTTCGAGGCCGCAGAGGGCCTGGAGCTTCCCGGCGCCGACCTCTCGAACGAGGAGCTGGCCGTCCGGGTCCTGCCCAAGCAGGCCGACGAGTTCACCTGCATGAGCTGCTTCCTCGTGCACCACCGCAGTCAGCTGGCCAGGGAGAAGAACGGTCAGCCCATCTGCCGCGACTGCGACTGAGAAGGACCGGCCGTGGCAGGCGACACACCGTCCCGGAAGCGGCGTTCGTGGCTCCCCGGGAGCCCGCGGACGCACAAGGGCGACCCGGGCCCGGCGGAGGGTGCCCAGAAGGCCCCCGAAGCCGAGCCCACCGCCTCCCTGCCCCCTCTCGACGCACGTGACGACGAGCGGGGCCTGCCGGCCTCGCTCGAGGCGGCCACCGGGCCGGAGCGGGTACCCCTTCCCGCGGAACGGGAGGCGGGACGGGACGACGGGACCGTCGAAGTCCGACAGGACGGTCTTCCCGACGCCGACCGTCCGGCCGTCCCCGCCCGGGGCCGTTTCGACCGGTTCAAGGTCGATTCCCGCCGGATCGACGCCGTCCGGCGCGGCGTCGCGTACGGAGTGAAGCGCGGCGGAGACGGCGCCAGGGCCGGCATCGGCCATCTGGCCGACCGGCTGATCGACCTCGCCCCGCGGATTCCCGTCCGCGACCTGGCGGCCCTCCGCGCCCAGTTCCCCGGGCTCGGCCCCGAGGAGCTCGCCGACAAGCTCGTCGCCGGCGCGGCGCACGCGAGCTCGACCGTGGGAGCCGGCGTCGGCGCCGCCGCCATGCTCCCCGTCCCCCCGGCCCTGCCGGCCGAACTGGCGGCCGAGATCACCGGCGTCGCCGCCGTGGAACTCAAACTCATCGCCGAACTGCACGAGGTGTACGGCCTGCGGCCCCTCGGCCGGCTTCCCCAGCGTTCGACGGCCTACCTGTCCTCCTGGGCCGAGGAGCGGGGCATCGACCCCACCCGACCCACCACCGTCAACGCGGCGCTCGGCGGACAGCTCAAACGCGAACTGCGCCAGCAGATCATGAAGCGGATGGTGCGCAACCTGCCGAACCTCATGCCGTTCATGGTGGGCGCCGCCGTCGGCGCCGTCATGAACCGCCGCGACACCAGGAAGCTCGCCGCGCGCGTCCGGGAGGACCTGCGCCGCCGCCAGGTCCCCTGGGACGCCCTCCACGAGCTGCCCGCCCTCGACCGGCCCGCCGGCGCCGGGAAACCGGGCTCCTAGACCGGGCCCGGACCCCGGGACGGCGGCCCGGGGGGCCCGGGGGAATCCGCCCCCTCAGTCCCCGGCGCCGTCCCGCACGGCGTCCAGTGCCGCCACCAGGGCCTCCGGCTCACGGCTGGAGAGGTACACGTACGGCGTGGGGTCCGCCGGGTCCGTCACCTCGATCCGTACCGCCCGGGGCACGTAGCCGCGCATCAGCATGAAGGCGCGCGTGTCCGCCTTGTACGTGCGCCAGGCGCGCGCCTCCTCCGCGTCCAGCACCTCGGCCGCCCCCAGGGCGGAGACCGGGATCCGCGCGTCGCCCGCCACCAGCGAACCGGCCACCACCCGGACGCGGGCGGAGCCGTACGAGGAGACCGCGATCCCGGCGAGCACCGTCGCCGCGATCAGACCGCCCAGCATCGGGACCGTGCCCAGCGGGAACATGATCAGACCGCCGGACAGGCCGAGCAGGCCCGCGATCGCCCACCAGGAGCGGGGAGCCGTCAGCCGCTCGTCGAAGAGCGGCGCGGCCGGGGCGGCGGAGGGCTCGGGGGAGGAGGCCGGGGACGGTACGGAAGGCTGCATGCGTCCAAGCTTGGCACGGCGCGTCCCGCCCCCGCCCGCGCGGGTGGGGGCCGTGTTCGGCGTCCACGCCGCCATCGCGTCCGGCCTGCCCGCGCGGGTGGGCCCGTGTTCTTCCGGAGGGGCCGACCGCCGCCCGCACCGCGTCCGCCCGCGCGGGTAAGGTCTGCGCCTGTGACTGCAACATCTGCCGCCCTCACCCCGCCCGCCGACGCCGTACCGCCGGTACGCCACCCCGACGCGCCGGCCCCCGGCGAGCTCCTCGGTTCGCACTACGGCCACTGCTTCGGATGCGGCGGCGGACAGCCCCACGGCCTCCACCTGGAGTCGCGGGCGGGCGAGGGCGTGACCGTCACCGCCGAGTTCACGGTGACCCCCGACCACCAGGGTGCCCCCGGCCTCGCGCACGGCGGCGTCCTCGCCACCGCCCTCGACGAGACCCTCGGCTCCCTCAACTGGCTGCTGCGGGTCATCGCCGTGACCGGACGCCTGGAGACCGACTTCCTCCTGCCCGTGCCGGTCGGCACCGTGCTCCACCTGGAGGCCGCCGTCACCGCCGTGCACGGCCGCAAGCTCTACTCGACCGCCGTCGGCCGGATCGGCGGGCCGGAGGGCCCCGTCGCCGTCCGCGCCGAGGGCCTCTTCATCGAGGTCAAGGTCGACCACTTCATCGACAACGGCCGGCCGGAGGAGATCCGGGCCGCCATGTCCGACCCCGACCAGACCAGGCGCGCCCGCGCCTTCGAGGTGAACCCCTGATGCGCAACCCCGTGGACGTACTGATCCGGCGCGTGGACCCCGAGGTCCCGCTCCCGGCCTACGGGCACCCCGGCGACGCGGGCGCCGACCTCGTGACCACGGAGGCCGCCGTACTGGCCCCCGGCGAGCGCGCCGTACTCCCCACCGGCATCTCCCTCGCCCTCCCCGACGGGTACGCGGCCTTCGTGCATCCGCGCTCCGGACTCGCGGCCCGCTGCGGAGTGGCGCTCGTGAATGCCCCGGGGACGGTGGATGCCGGGTACCGTGGAGAGATCAAGGTGATCGTGGTCAACCTCGACCCGCGCGAAAGCGTGCGGTTCGAGCGGTTCGACCGGATTGCCCAACTCGTCGTCCAGCAGGTCGAGAAGGTGCGCTTCCACGAGGTGGCGGAGCTTCCCGGCTCGGCGCGGGCCGAGGGGGGCTTCGGGTCCACCGGCGGTCACACCGCCGTGGACGGCACAACGGGTGGGAATCGATACGCTTCGGCCGTATCCGACCGGGAAGGACAGTGACGTGTTCGGACGTCGCAAGAAGAGTGGTGCCGCCGAGGACGCGGCGAGCGAGGCCGAGCAGGTCGTCGACGCGGTGGAGGACGACGAGGACGCGGCCGGTGCGCCGCGCCGCGTGAACCTCCCGCCGGCGCCCCGGCCCGACGGGCCCTGGGACATCTCCGAGGTCACCACGCCCGAGGAGGGCCGCGTGGACCTCGGAGGGATCTTTGTGCCCGGTGTCGAGGGCATGGAACTCCGGGTGGAGGTGGCGGGCGACGCGATCGTCGCGGCCACCGTCGTGCTGCGCGACAGCGCCGTACAGCTCCAGGCGTTCGCCGCCCCCAAGAACGAGGGCATCTGGGGCGAGGTCCGCGACGAGATCGCCACGGGCATCATCCAGCAGGGCGGCGTCATCGACGAGGTCGAGGGGCCGCTGGGCTGGGAGCTGCGCGCGCAGGTCCCCGTACAGCTGCCGGACGGCAACCGCGGTGTGCAGCTCGTCCGCTTCGTGGGCGTCGACGGCCCCCGTTGGTTCCTGCGCGGAGTGATCTCCGGGCAGGGCGCGGTCCAGCCCGAGGCGGCCGGGCTCCTGGAGCAGATCGTCCGCGACACCGTGGTGGTCCGCGGCGACGCCCCCATGGCTCCGCGCGACCCGATCGTCCTCAAGCTGCCGAACGACGCCCAGATGGTGCCGGACGGCGTTCAGCAGGAGGAGCAGGAGGGCTCCCGCTTCTCCGGCGGCATGGGCCAGCTCCAGCGCGGTCCGGAGATCTCCGAGATCCGCTGACCCCTCCGGCCGCGGCGCGCTCCGGGACCTCCGCGCGCCCCGGCGGGACGCTCCGCGCCGCCTTCCGGCGCGGAGGAGAACGAGCGGTGGGCCGCTCCCCGTACCTCGCGTACGGGGAGCGGCCCACCGGCCGTCGTCCCGGGCCCTCCACCCGCCTCCCGGGCCCTCCACCTGCCGTCTCCCGCCGGCCGTCCTTCCCGCCGTCCCGGTTTTCCACAGGTCCGGCCCTCCGGCTCTGGCCTCGGGCCCGGCGGCGGACCATACTGGCGAGCGCACATGTTCGAGGAGGGGGAACACCGGGTGAGTGAGAGCAGCACGAGGTCCGCGACGGCCGTCATCGAGGACCCGGCCGGACCTCCCATGGTCCGCGTCGAGAACCTGCGCCGCTCGTACGGCACGGGCGAGGCCGCGGTGCACGCCCTGCGCGGCGTCTCCTTCGACATCCCGCGCGGCCAGCTCGTCGCGCTCAAGGGCCGCTCGGGCTCCGGCAAGACGACCCTGCTCAACCTCGTGGGCGGCCTCGACTCCGCCGACGGCGGCCGGATCGTCATCGACGGCACCGACCTCTCCGCGCTCGGCGAGAGCGGCCTCCTGGAGCTGCGCCGCGACCGGATCGGCTTCATCTTCCAGTCCTTCGGCCTGCTCCCGATCCTCTCCGCCGCCGAGAACGTGGGCGTCCCCCTGCGGCTGCGCAAGGCGGACCCGAAGGAGCGCGAGGAGCGCGTGGCCCTGCTGCTCGGCCTGGTGGGCCTCGCCGACCACGCGGCCCAGCGGCCCGGCGAACTCTCCGGCGGCCAGCAGCAGCGGGTCGCCATCGCCCGCGCCCTGGCCAACAAGCCGGCCCTGCTGATAGCCGACGAGCCGACGGGCCAGCTGGACGCGGAGACCGGGCTCGCCGTCATGCAGCTCCTGCGCGCGGTGGTCCGCAGCGAGGGCTGCACGGCCCTGGTCGCCACCCACGACCCCCAGCTCCTGGGGCTCGCGGACCGGGTCCTGGAGCTGCGGGACGGCGAGATCGCCGAGTACTGACGGGGAACCGGCGCGGGGCCGGGGGAGCACCGGGGCCGGGCGGCCCCGGCCCGGCCGGCCGGACGTAGGGTCGAGCCATGGGACGCGGCACACTACGCATCTACCTCGGCGCTGCGCCGGGCGTCGGCAAGACCTACGCGATGCTCTCCGAGGGCCACCGCCGGGTGGAGCGCGGCACGGACTGCGTGGTGGCGTTCGTGGAGCACCACGGACGGCCGCGCACGGAAGCGGTGCTGCGCGGCCTGGAGCGGGTCCCGCCCCGCACCGCGGAGCACCGGGGGACCGTCCTCGCCGAGATGGACGTCGACGCCGTCCTGGCCCGCCGCCCCGCCGTCGCCCTCGTCGACGAGCTGGCCCACACGAACGCCCCCGGCTCCCGGAACCCCAAGCGGTGGCAGGACGTCGCCGAACTGCTCGCGGCCGGCATCGACGTCGTCTCGACCGTCAACATCCAGCACCTGGAGTCGCTCGGCGACGTGGTCGAGGCGATCACCGGCGTACGGCAGCGGGAGACCGTCCCCGACGAGGTCGTGCGCCGGGCGGACCAGATCGAACTGGTCGACATGAGCCCGGAGGCCCTGCGGCGCCGGATGGCCCACGGCAACATCCACACCCCCGACGAGGTCGACGCGGCCCTCTCCAACTACTTCCGTCCCGGCAACCTCACCGCCCTGCGCGAGCTGGCCCTGCTCTGGACCGCCGACCGGGTCGACGAGTACCTCCGGCGGTACCGGGGCGAGCACAACATCCGCTCCACCTGGCAGGCCCGGGAACGCATCGTCGTCGGCCTCACCGGCGGCCCCGAGGGACGCACCCTCATACGCCGGGCCACCCGGCTCGCCGAGAAGGGCGCCGGCGGCGAGGTCCTCGCCGTCTACATCGCCCGCAGCGACGGACTCACCGCGGCCTCCCCGAAGGAGCTGGCCGTCCAGCGCACCCTCGTCGAGGACCTCGGGGGCACGTTCCACCACGTCATCGGCGACGACGTCCCCTCCGCGCTCCTGGAGTTCGCCCGCGGGGTCAACGCCACCCAGATCGTCCTCGGCTCCAGCCGTCGCCGGACCTGGCAGTACATCCTCGGTCCCGGCGTCGGCCAGACCGTGGCCCGCGACTCCGGACCCGACCTGGACGTCCACATCGTCACCCACGGCGAGGTCGCCAAGGGGCGCGGCCTGCCGGTCGCGCGCGGCGCCCGCCTCGGCCGCTCCCGGACCCTCGCCGCCTGGGCGGTCGGCGTCGCGGGACCCGGCTGTCTCGCCCTGCTGCTCACCCATGTCGACGCCGACCTCGGGCTCGCCAACGACATGCTGCTCTTCCTCGCCCTGACCGTGGCCGCCGCGCTGCTCGGCGGGTTCCTGCCGGCGCTCGCCTCGGCCGCCGCCGGATCGCTCCTCCTCAACTGGTTCTTCACCCCGCCCGTCCACCGGCTCACCGTCGCCGATCCCAAGAACATCGTCGCCATCGCCGTCTTCC
Source organism: Streptomyces sp. NPDC001744 (assembly GCF_042892575.1). Taxonomy (NCBI): domain Bacteria; kingdom Bacillati; phylum Actinomycetota; class Actinomycetes; order Kitasatosporales; family Streptomycetaceae; genus Streptomyces; species Streptomyces sp. NPDC001744. The sequence continues at coordinate 66,878 of NZ_JBIAUG010000012.1, read as the reverse complement.
TCGGCGTCGCGATGTCGGTCGCCTCCGTGGTGGACCTGGCCGCCCGCCGCACCCACCAGGCCGCCCGGCTCCGCGCGGAGGCCGAGGTGCTCTCGTACCTCGCGGGCAGCGTGCTGCGCGGCGAGACCAGCCTGGACGCCCTCCTCGAACGCGTCCGCGAGACCTTCTCCATGGAGTCGGTCGCCCTCCTGGAGCGCGAGAACGAGGTGGAGCCGTGGACGCCCGCCGCCAGCGTCGGCCCCCACCCGGCGGCCCGGCCGGAGGAGGCTGACGTGGACATGCCGGTCGGGGACCACCTGGCGCTCGCCCTGTCCGGCCGGGTGCTGCCCGCCGAGGACCGGCGGGTGCTCGGCGCCTTCGCCGCCCAGGCCGCCGTCGTGCTCGACCGCCAGCGGCTCGTCGGCGAGGCGGAGGAGGCGCGGAAACTGGCCGAGGGCACCAAGATCCGCACCTCCCTGCTCGCCGCCGTCAGCCACGACCTGCGGACCCCGCTCGCGAGCATCAAGGCGTCCGTCTCCTCCCTCCGCTCCGACGACGTCGAATGGTCCGAGCGGGACCGGGCCGAACTCCTGGAGGGCATCGAGGACGGGGCCGACCGCCTCGACCTCCTCGTCGGCAACCTCCTCGACATGTCCCGCCTCCAGACCGGCACCGTCAGACCCCTCATGCGCGTCGTCGACCTCGACGAAGTCGTCCCCATGGCCCTGGGGGGAGTGCCGGACGGCAGCGCCTGGCTCGACATACCCGAGACCCTGCCCATGGTCGAGGTCGACAAGGGCCTCCTGGAACGGGCCGTCGCCAACATCGTGGAGAACGCCGTGAAGTACAGCCCCGAGGGCGTGCCCGTCGCCGTCGCCGCCAGCGCCCTGGGGGACAGGGTCGAACTGCGGGTGGTGGACCGCGGGCCCGGCGTCCCCGACGAGGCCAAGGACGGGATCTTCGAGCCCTTCCAGCGCCTCGGCGACGCCCCGCGCGGCTCCGGCGTCGGCCTCGGCCTCGCGGTGGCCCGCGGCTTCGTGGAGGCGATGGGCGGGACGCTCGACGCCGAGGACACTCCCGGCGGCGGCCTCACCATGGTGCTCACCCTCCGCGCCGCGCCGGGCGGCCCCCCGGTGCCGGCCGGGGACCCGGCGGCCGGCGCCGTGACCTGAACCGGGCCCCGTCCCTCCGTACGCGCCACCCCTCCGTACGCACCGTCCACCCGCCCGCACGGGGCCGGGAAAACCACAAGAACCACAAGAACCACAAGAACCGCAAGAACCGCAAGAACCGCAAGAACCGAAAGAAAGGCCCTCCCCCATGACCCGGGTCCTCGTGGTCGACGACGAGCCGCAGATCGTCCGCGCCCTGGTGATCAACCTCAAGGCGCGGAAGTACGAGGTCGACTCCGCGCCCGACGGCGCCACCGCCCTCCGCCTCGCCGCCGACCGGCACCCGGACGTCGTCGTCCTCGACCTCGGCCTGCCCGACCGGGACGGCGTCGACGTCATCAGGAAACTGCGCGGCCGGACCCGGGTGCCGATCCTGGTCCTCTCGGCCCGGCAGACCTCCGACGAGAAGGTCGAGGCCCTCGACGCGGGCGCCGACGACTACGTCACCAAGCCCTTCGGCATGGACGAGCTGCTCGCCCGGCTGCGGGCGGCCGTGCGCCGGGCCGAGCCGGTCGGCGGCACCGGGGAGGGACCCTCGGTGGTCGAGGCCGAAGGCTTCACCGTCGACCTGGCGGCGAAGAAGGTCCACCGCGACGGGCGGGACGTCCGGCTCACCCCCACCGAATGGCATCTCCTCGAAGTCCTCGTCCGCAACGCCGGCCGCCTGGTCGGCCAGAAGCAACTGCTCCAGGAGGTCTGGGGACCTTCGTACGGCACGGAGACCAACTACCTCCGGGTGTACATGGCGCAGCTCCGCCGCAAGCTGGAGAGCGATCCGTCCCACCCCCGGCACTTCGTCACCGAACCGGGCATGGGGTACCGCTTCGAACGGTGAACCGGACACCGTACTGAGGGGCGTCCCGGACCGTGCGGAGGGGACCGCCCGGGGCCGCCTCCGTACGGCGCCGGGGCCGCCTCCCGCGACGGCGGCGGCCGGTACGCTTTCTGTATGAGTGCTGCACCGCGTACAGAGAAGCCGGCCGGCAGGTTCCGCCGGATGCTCGACCGGCTCTCCTCCTCGCCCGAGGACCTGGAGTCGGAGGAGCTCCAGGAGGACACCGAGGCGTCGGGGTGCACGCGCATCTGCGACTGCTCCGACCGCCAGGTGGTCATGGTGGCTGGTACTTTGCGCACGGTCACGCTGCGTCCCCGGGCGGGCGTGCCCGCCCTGGAGGCCGAACTCTTCGACGGCACGGCGCCGCTGGACGTCGTCTGGCTCGGCCGCCGCTCCATCGTGGGCATCGAGCCGGGCCGCAAGCTGATCGCCTCCGGCCGCGTCTCCATGAGCCACGGCCGACGGGTCCTCTTCAACCCCAAATACGAGCTCCGACCGCTCGGACAGGAGTAGCCGGTGACGTCCCTCGACAAGCCGACCAGCACGGACCAGGACGACCGGACCCCGAAGGAGGTCACCGAGGCCGCGCTGTTCGAGGCGTTCGGCGGCCTGCGCGGCATGATCGAGACGATTCTGCCGGGCCTGCTCTTCGTCACGATCTTCACGGTCAACAAGGACCTGCACATCTCCGCGATCGCCGCGCTCGCGGTCTCGCTGGTCCTCGTCGCCGTCCGGCTGATCCGTCGCGACACCGTCAAGCACGCCTTCAGCGGCGTCTTCGGCGTCGCCTTCGGCGTGGTCTTCGCGATGATGACGGGCAACGCCAAGGACTTCTACCTGCCGGGCATGCTGTACACGCTCGGCCTCGCCCTCGCGTACATGGTCACCGCCGCCGCCGGGGTGCCGCTGATCGGCCTGATCCTCGGACCGGTCTTCAAGGAGAACCTCTCCTGGCGCACCCGCAACCCCGGCCGCAAGAAGGCGTACACGAAGGCGAGCTGGGCCTGGGGCCTGATCCTGCTCGGCAAGTGCGCGGTGCTCTTCCCGCTGTACTGGTGGGCCGACCCGACCCGGTTCGGCTGGGTGTCGGTCGCCCTGAAGATCCCGCCGTTCCTGCTCGCGGTCTACCTCACCTGGGTCTTCCTCGCGAAGGCCCCGGCACCGATCGACGTCTTCGCCGAGATGGAGGCCGAGGAGCGCGCCCAGAAGGCCCGCGAGGCGGCGGCCGGGGGACGGCCGGAGGCCTGACCGGGACACCGGCGCCCGCCGCACGCGGGAAGCCCCGGCACGTACGGGAGGGCCCGGACCGGTCAGCCGGTCCGGGCCCTCCCGTACGCGTACGGCCGCAGCCGGTCAGGAAGGCTCGCGGCGGACCTGCAACAGGTCCTCCAGCTGCTCCTCGCGCGCCTGCGCGGCCACGAACAGCAGCTCGTCACCGGCCTCCAGGGTCTCCTCGGCGCTCGGCGTCAGCACCCGCGAACCGCGGATGATCGTCACCAGCGAGGTGTCCTGCGGCCAGTCCACGTCCCCGACCGAGGTGCCGGCGAGCGCCGACTCCGGCGGGAGCGTCAGCTCGACCAGGTTCGCGTCGCCGTGGCTGAAGCGCAGCAGCCGGACCAGGTCGCCGACGCTCACCGCCTCCTCCACCAGGGCCGACATCAGCCGCGGGGTCGAGACGGCCACGTCCACGCCCCACGCCTCGTTGAACAGCCACTCGTTCTTCGGGTTGTTCACCCGGGCGACCACCCGGGGCACGGCGTACTCGGTCTTGGCGAGCAGCGAGACGACCAGGTTCACCTTGTCGTCACCGGTCGCCGCGATCACCACGTTGCAGCGCTGGAGCGCCGCCTCGTCCAGGGAGGTGATCTCGCAGGCGTCGGCGAGCAGCCACTCCGCCTGCGGCACCCGCTCCACCGAGATGGCGGTCGGCGCCTTGTCGATCAGCAGGACCTCGTGGCCGTTCTCCAGCAGTTCGCCGGCGATGGAACGGCCCACCGCACCCGCGCCCGCAATAGCGACACGCATCAGTGACCGCCCTCCTCGGGACCCTCGGCGAAGGCCTCCTCGACCTTCGCGATCTCGTCCGTACGCATCATCACGTGCACCAGGTCGCCCTCTTGGAGCACCGTCTGGGACGTGGGGATGACCGCCTCGCCGAGCCGGGTGAGGAACGCGACCCGCACACCCGTCTCGTCCTGGAGCCGGCTGATCTTGTGACCGATCCAGGACGGCGAGGTGTGCACCTCGGCGAGCTGCACCCCGCCGCTCGGGTCCGTCCACAGCGGCTCGGCGCCCGAGGGCAACAGCCGCCGCAGCATCTGGTCGGCGGTCCAGCGGACCGTCGCGACCGTCGGGATGCCGAGCCGCTGGTAGACCTCGGCACGGCGCGGGTCGTAGATCCGCGCCGCCACGTTCTCGATGCCGAACATCTCGCGCGCGACCCGCGCCGCGATGATGTTCGAGTTGTCGCCGCTGCTCACCGCGGCGAAGGCCCCGGCGTCCTCGATCCCGGCCTCGCGCAGCGTGTCCTGGTCGAATCCCACGCCCGTGACGCGACGACCGCCGAAACCCGACCCCAGACGGCGGAACGCCGTCGGGTCCTGGTCCACGACCGCGACCGTGTGCCCCTGCTGTTCGAGGGTCTGCGCGAGAGCGGCTCCCACTCGCCCGCAGCCCATGATGACGATGTGCACGTCCCCTTACCCCGCACTCCTGATCGCCTTGCTGACCTGCGAAAACACCCTGCTCACAACTTTCCTCGCCCGATCCGCCCGGGCAGCGGCGGACGACACCCTGCCGGGTCGTCCGGTCCGAGCTTATGCGGCAACGCCGACCGGGACCGCATCCGAGGTGCTTGACGAAAAGATTCCGTATGGATAGGGGGTCGCGGTGAACTTGGCTCTTTTCGAACGCTTACGATCCTCTCCGTGTCCAAACTGACCGACGTGCCCAAACGGATCCTGATCGGGCGGGCCCTGCGCAGCGACAAGCTCGGAGAGACCCTCCTCTCGAAGCGGATCGCCCTTCCCGTCTTCGCCTCCGACCCCCTGTCCTCGGTGGCGTACGCGCCCGGCGAGGTCCTCCTCGTCCTCTCCGTCGCGGGCCTGTCGGCCTACCACTTCAGCCCGTGGATCGCGCTCGCGGTCGTCGTCCTGATGTTCACGGTCGTCGCCTCCTACCGGCAGAACGTGCACGCCTACCCCAGCGGCGGCGGCGACTACGAGGTGGCGACCACCAACCTGGGGCCGAAGGCCGGACTCACCGTGGCGAGCGCCCTGCTCGTCGACTACGTCCTGACCGTCGCCGTCTCCATCTCCTCCGGCATCGAGAACCTCGGCTCGGCCGTCCCCTTCGTCGTGGAGCACAAGGTCGCCTCCGCGGTCGCCGTCATCCTGCTGCTCACCCTGATGAACCTGCGCGGGGTGAAGGAGTCGGGCACCCTCTTCGCCATCCCGACGTACGTCTTCGTCGCCGGCGTCTTCCTCATGATCGTCTGGGGCGCGTACCGGGGGATCGTCCTCGACGAGACGATGAAGGCCCCCACCGCGGACTTCGAGATCAAGGCCGAACACCAGGGCCTGGCCGGCTTCGCCCTGGTCTTCCTGCTGCTGCGCGCCTTCTCCTCCGGCTGTGCCGCCCTCACCGGCGTCGAGGCCATCTCCAACGGCGTCCCCGCCTTCCGCAAGCCGAAGTCGAAGAACGCCGCCACCACCCTCGCCCTCATGGGCGGCCTGGCCGTCACCATGTTCTGCGGCATCATCTTCCTGGCCATGGCCACCCAGGTGCGGATGGCCGAGAAGCCCGCCCACGACCTGCTCCGCGACGGCGTCCCGGTCGGCGACGGCTACGTCCAGGACCCGGTGATCTCCCAGGTCGCGGCCGCCGTCTTCGGCGACGGGACGTTCTTCTTCGTCGTCCTCGCCGCCGCCACCGCGCTCGTCCTCTTCCTGGCCGCCAACACCGCGTACAACGGCTTCCCGCTCCTCGGCTCGATCCTCGCCCAGGACCGCTACCTGCCGCGCCAGCTGCACACCCGCGGCGACCGGCTCACCTTCTCCAACGGCATCGTGCTCCTCGCCGGCGCCGCCGCCCTCCTCGTCTGGATCTACGGGGCCGACTCGACCCGCCTGATCCAGCTGTACATCGTCGGCGTCTTCGTCTCCTTCACCCTCAGCCAGATCGGCATGGTCCGGCACTGGAACCGGCACCTCGCGACGGAACACGAACCCGCCAAGCGCCGCCACATGATCCGCTCCCGCGCGATCAACGCCTTCGGCGCCTTCTTCACCGGCCTCGTCCTCGTCGTCGTCCTCGCCACCAAGTTCACCCACGGCGCCTGGGTCGCCCTGCTCGGCATGGTGATCTTCTACGGCACGATGACCGCGATCCGTAAGCACTACGACTCGGTGGCGGCGGAGATCGCCGCGGCCGAGGAGAAGCCCGACGAGTACGTGCGCCCCTCCCGGGTCCGCTCCATCGTCCTCGTCTCCAAGCTCCACAAGCCCACCCTGCGCGCCCTGGCCTACGCCAAGCTCGTGCACGCCAACCAGGTCGAGGCGCTGACCGTCAACGTCGACCCGGCCGAGACGAAGGCGCTCAAGGAGGAGTGGGAGCGGCGCGGCATCGACGTCCCGCTGAAGATCCTCGACTCGCCGTACCGCGAGATCACCCGCCCGGTGATCGAGTACGTGAAGAGCATCCGCCGCGAGAGCCCGCGCGACGCCGTCTCCGTCTACATCCCCGAGTACGTCGTCGGCCACTGGTACGAGCACCTGCTGCACAACCAGAGCGCCCTGCGCCTCAAGGGCCGGCTCCTCTTCACCCCGGGCGTCATGGTGACCTCGGTCCCGTACCAGCTCCAGTCCTCCGAGGTCGCGAAGAAGCGGGCCCGGAAGCGGCAGGAGTGGAACGCGCCGGGCTCGGTCCGCCGCGGGCCGGTCGAGAAGAGGCACAAGGAACCGGCCGCGAAGAACGGCTAGACTGGTGGGCTGCCGTCCGAACGGCAGCCCACCCCCGCTTCCCCTTGGAGACCCCCCACCATGCAGAACACCCCTGTTTCGTCGCTGGTCGGGGAGGAGTACGAGGTCGAGGTCGGCCCGGTCGCCCACGGCGGTCACTGCATCGCCCGCACCGACGAGGGCCGCGTCCTCTTCGTCCGCCACGCGCTGCCCGGCGAGAAGGTCGTCGCCCGCGTCACCGAGGGCGAGGAGACCTCCCGCTTCCTGCGCGCCGACGCGGTCACGGTCCTGGAGCCCTCCAAGGACCGGGTCGAGGCCCCCTGCCCCTTCGCGGGCCCCGGCAGGTGCGGCGGCTGCGACTGGCAGCACGCCAAGCCCGGTGCCCAGCGCCGCCTGAAGGGCGAGGTCGTCGCGGAACAGCTCCAGCGTCTGGCCGGGCTCACCCCGGAGGAGGCCGGCTGGGACGGCACGGTCATGCCGGCCGAGGGCGACAAGCTGCCCGCGGGCGAGGTCCCGCAGTGGCGCACCCGCGTCCAGTACGCGATCGACGCCGAGGGCCGCGCGGGCCTGCGCAAGCACCGCTCCCACGACGTGGAGGTCATCGACCACTGCATGATCGCCGCGCAGGGCGTCTCGGAGCTGGGCGTCGAGAAGCGCACGTGGGAGGGCATGGCCTCGGTCGAGGCCATCGCCGCCTCGGGCTCGAACGACCGCCAGGTCGTCCTCACCCCCCGCCCCGGCGCCCGCCTCCCCCTGGTGGAGCTGGACAAGCCGGTCTCCGTGATGCGCGTGGACGAGAAGGACGGCGGGGTCCACCGCGTCCACGGCCGCGCCTTCGTCCGCGAGCGCGCCGACGACCGCACCCACCGCGTCGGCAGCGGCGGCTTCTGGCAGATCCACCCGAAGGCCGCCGACACCCTCATGAAGGCCGTCATGCAGGGCCTCCTCCCGCGCAAGGGCGACACCGCCCTCGACCTCTACTGCGGCGTCGGCCTCTTCGCGGGCGCCCTCGCCGACCGGGTCGGCGACCAGGGCGCGGTCCTCGGCATCGAGTCCGGCAAGCGCGCGGTGGAGGACGCCCGCCACAACCTGGCCGACTTCCCGCGCGTCCGCATCGAACAGGGCAAGGTCGAGTCGGTCCTCCCGCGCACCGGCATCACGGAGGTGGACCTCATCGTCCTGGACCCGCCCCGCGCCGGCGCCGGCAAGCAGACCGTCCACCACCTGGCGACCCTGGGTGCCCGCCGCATCGCCTACGTCGCCTGCGACCCGGCGGCCCTGGCCCGGGACCTGGGGTACTTCCGGGAGCGGGGGTACCGGGTGCGGACGCTGCGGGTGTTCGATCTGTTTCCGATGACGCACCACGTGGAGTGCGTGGCAATCTTGGAGCCTGCAGCAAAGGGGCTCTGACCTGCTGTTTCTCTGGATTGCCGAGGATCGCCGGTGGTTCCTCGGCCTGGTGTCCAAGGCGCACGGTGCGGAGTCTCGCCGTATGCCCGGGAGCGCCTCCGACCTGCGATTTCGGCCGGTGCCGGCTCGACATCTCTGCGCGGTTCGTTCTCGGCGACTGTCAAGCCTCGCGGTTTCGACGTCCACCGAAACCGGGGTGGTTCAGAGCGTAGGATCCAGCAGCCCGAGGGCGCTTCGACCGGCCCGCCGTGCTGTCCGGCTACCGTAGGTGAGCCCGTTGAGTGGCATGGCGAATCTGTGCGGAGAGGGGCGGCGGGGGATGAGTGGGGTGGAGAGCTGGTCCCGCGTCATGGATCTCCTCCGGGAGTACGCTCCGGCCGATCACGCGGACCTGCCCGGCCCGGCCGCGGAGCGGATGCTCGCGGCCGCCGAGGAACGCATGGGTGTCTCATTGCCTCGGGAACTGCGGGCGTGGCTGCTGCGGAACAACCTGGATCTTCCCGAGGACGATGTGGACGACGACGTGGCCTGCTGCGGTTACGCCGGGTTCCCGGACGAGGGGAGCTTCTTTCTGGGCATCCGGACGATGGAGAGGCTCTACGCGAATCACCCCTTGTCCGGCGGGGGCGAATGGCGCGAGGAGTGGATCCCGTTCCAGTCGGACCAGGACGGCTGGATGGGACAGTTCATCGACGCGAGGGACGGTCGTGTCGGCAGATGGTTCGTGGGTGGGCCCACGGTCACCGGCGAGTACGCGTCATTGGCCCACTACTTCGACTCCGTGGCGGAGATGCTGAGGAGGATCGGCGCGGGGGACTGTCCGGTCTGTTCGGTTGTCGATGGGCGCCTCGTCTGGTCGTGAGGCCGCGAGGTCGTGAACGGGCGTGCCTCCTGGGAACCCGTTCCTCGAACGGTGCGTCGTACTCGTTCACCCGGTTCGGTATCCGCCGTACGCGGAAGCGGCCTTCGTCTGAACAGGTGGTCCGTCCAAGGAGCGCACACGTCCCGCACGAAGGCCGCGAGGATGAGACTGCTGCATCACGATGCCCGGCGAGATCCGTCGGCGGAACTGGCCGGTGCTCTGCGCCCGCTGCGCGACCCGGACGCGCCGGGGCCGGACGAGAACGACGGGTCGGCCGCCGATCGGGGGACGCGCCAGGGACTGCCCGGCCCGGGGCCTCGACGCCGACCGCCCGCACGACAGTGGTGTGGGCGGTCGCATGCCGGGCTGTCAGGCGGTGACCTTGCCGAAGAGGTGGTTGGCAGGAGCGTCCGGGTCGTTGCCGTAGAAGAACTCGATGAGGGCCTGGTGGAATTCGGCGCGGTCCAGTCCGCCGGAGCCGTCCCTGTCCAGAGCGGCGAAGACCGTGGCGCAGTCCTCGCCGGGCACACCGGCGACCGAGTCGAACATCTGCTGGAACTCGGCCTGGTCGATCTTGCCGTCCGCGTTGAGGTCGACGAGGTCGAAGAAGCAGTCGGTGACCGGCGCGATCTGCTGCGGATAGAGGGCCGGGTCGGTCAGGACGCTCCTGAAGCCTTCGGTCATCTCCCGCAGATCGACCTTCCCGTCACCGTCCTGGTCCATCGGGGCGATCACATTCGTCCAGAACCCGTCCATTCCCTCGATGAGCCGGCGGGCGGACGCGGAGTCCGGCGCGGTGTCCCGGGCGGCGATGTAGCGCTCGCTCATCGCGCGGACGTCTTGCTGGGTGATGAACCCGTCGCCGTCGACGTCGGCGCCCCTGAACCACTGGCCGTACTTGAGGTCTTGAAGTGCAGTCACGACTGCGCACAGTATTCATCCGATTACGCAATTGCAAAACGGGAGGGGAGCCCCTGGCAGCCGGGGCGGCCCGCTGCGCGCTCGACGACGGCGAACACGAAGGGCCTGCTCGAAGAGGCAGGCGGCTTGCGGGTCAGCGTTCGAGGTGGGGTGGTGCGAAGGCGAGCACATCCGGAAGGGGGCCGTCGTAGAGTTCGACGTCGACGAGCGCGCTGTGGGCGCTCGGCCCCTGGGACAGACGTGAGCACCCTCGGTCGGCCGTAAGGGTGTTCGGATTGCCGTGGTGGTCCAAGGTGCCGCTCCGGCCTGGCTGGGCCGGGTCCCACCATGCTCCGGTGGACAGTTGGATGACGCCGGGCATGACGTCGTCCGACAGGACTGCCCCCGCCAGGCAGCTGCCGCGGTCGTTGTGGACGCGTACGATCATGCCGTTCTCGATGCCACGGGGCGCGGCGTCCAGCGGATTGATCGTCACGGGCTCACGGCCACGGATCTTCGACTTCAGGCTGTGGCCGCCGTTGTCGTACTGGCTGTGCAGGCGTGAGGCGGGCTGATTCGAGATCAAGTGCAGCGGGAACCGGTCCGACAGGTCGGCACGGAGCCACTCCACGGGTTCGAACCACGCCGGATGCCCGGTGCAGTCGTCGTAGCCGAACGAGTCGATCTCCTCGGAGAAGATCTCGATCCGGCCCGACGGGGTCGTCAGGGGGAAGCGCCGGGGATCCGCGCGGAGCGCCTCGAAGCTGCCGGGGAACGGGCCGCGCAGCGCCGGTAGCTCAGCCGTGGAGTTTCGCCAGAAGTCGTCGAAGCTCGGCAAGGCCCCGTCGTCGCCGAGGTCGGCCCTCGTCTGCTCGTAGAGGTGCCGGACCCATTCGATCTCGGAGCGTGACCGCGTGAACTCGCGCTCGTATCCGAGCCGGGAGGCCAGGGCGGTGAAGATGTGATGGTCGGTGCGTGACTCGCCCGCCGGCTCACGGACTTTCGGCATCGCGACGAGGTGGGGGTCGGAGAATCCGGCGGCGAAGTCGTCGCGCTCCAGGCCGGTGGCGACGGGAAGGACGATATCGGCGAACTTGGCCGTGGTGTTCCACCAGGCTTCGTGCACCACCACCGTGTCAGGGGTCTGCCAGGCGCGGGCCAAGCGGTGAAGATCTTGGTGGTGGTGGAACGGGTTCCCTCCGCACCAGTAGACCAGGTGGAGCTCGGGCAAGGTCAGGCGCCGGCCGTCGTAGTCGATGGTCCTGCCCGGATGCAGCAGAGTGTCGGCGATCCGTGCGACGGGGATGAAATCCGCGACGGGGTTGGGAACCCGGGGAACCGACGCCACGGAGGGCCGGCCCGGGGCGACGCCGGTCGCGTCCATCGTCGCGTAGCCCGCGCCCCAGCCACAGCCCGGCCGCCCCATCGAGCCCGCCATGGCGGCCAGTACGACCGACATCCAGATCGGCTGTTCGCCGTGGTCCGCCCGTTGGATCGCGTAGTTGACCATGATGAGCGAACGTCGCGTGGACAGGCGGCGGGCCAGTTCGGTGATCGTGTCCTGGCTGATGCCCGTGATCCTCGCTGCCCAGGCGGCATCCTTGGCAACGCCGTCGACCTCGCCGGTCACGTAGGAGGCGAAGCGGTCGAAGCCGACGCAGCAACGGCGAAGGAAGTCCTCGTCGTGCCAGCCGTTGACCAGCATCGTGTGGGCGATGCCGAGCATCGCGGCGGTGTCGGTGTTGGGGACGACGGGCAGCCACTCGGCGTCGAGGAAGCCGGCGGTGTCACTGCGGAGAGGGCTGATGTTCACGAACCGCACCCCGGCCGCACGGCACTTCCGCTGCAGGTCCTGCGTCTGGTGTCTGGCCAGTCCGCCGGGGTTGACCTGGCTGTTCTTGAGAGCCAGCCCTCCGAACGCCACCACCAGCTCACAGTTCTCGGCGATCTCGTCCCACATCGGCATCCGGGACTGGTAGCTCCACGGAGCTCCGCCGATCACATGGGGGAGGATGACCTCCAAAGCCGCGGTGCTGTACGTGTTGCGGGAGTCGGTGTATCCCCCGCCCAACGCCAGAAACCGGTGGAGTTGCGCCTGCGCGTTGTGGAACGTGCCCGCGCTCGCCCAGCCGTAGGAGCCGCCGAACACGGCGCTGTCTCCGTGCCGAGAACGCACCCGTCGCAGTTCCTCGCTCACCAGGGTGATCGCGTCGTCCCAGCTCACCTCCACGAAGGCGTCCGAGCCCCTGGCCGTGTCGTGCGCGCGCGGCAGGCCGTTCAGCCAGCCCTTGCGCACCGCGGGGCGCAGCACGCGGGCGCTGTCGTCGGCGGCTGTCACCATTCCGGGTCCGATGGGCGACGGCGCGGGGTCATCGCCCCTCGGCTCGATGCGTACCAGCCGACCGGAATCAACCACCGCGACGAAACTGCCCCAGTGCGTCGCGACCGACATGCGTCGTTCCACGATGCCTCAACTCCGTCTCCGCGTTTCCCCGGCTCCCGGACGGCGGCCACTTGTGTCGCAGGGGTTCCAGGTCAGTTGACGGGCCGCAGGACACAGACTCCCCCTGCGGCCCGCTGCCGAACCCTGTAGGGGCGCGAGTCTTCCAACGGCCGCGTGGGTTCGGCTCTCCGCAGTCCCGCAGAGGGGGAGCTCTGTGCTTGCGGGCCCAGTCGAGGGCGACTTCTCCGGGCTGTCCGGCGGACGGCCGGATGGTGCCGAGGTCGGCCGGTCGAGCCGACGCACCGGACGGCGGACAACCGCACGGACTTCGCCGGGTGCTCGTCTCTCGGCCGGGTGCTCGACCCGCAGCGGGACACTTTCACCACGTGTGTCTCTTTCGGGTGAGTGCCGACGAGTGTTGCGTCAGCTCACCGAGGGAGGGAGCGACCATACGGACAATGGGTTCTTCCGAGGGAAAGGGTCTCCGTGCGCCGTGCATTGATCGTCGTTGATGTGCAGAAGGACTTCTGCGAGGGCGGCAGTATTCCGGTGAAGGGCGGCGCGGGCAGGGCTGTGGCCATCGCCGACCTGGTACGGCGCGCCAATGGAAGGTACGCGCACGTCGTCGCCACCCGTGACCACCACATCGACCCGGGGGCCCACTTCTCCGAGCACCCGGACTTCCAGAACTCTTTTCCCGAGCACTGCGTCGTGGGCGGCGAGGGAGGCGAGTTCCATCCGGACTTCGCGCCCGCCGTCACCTCCGGCGGTGTGCACGAGGTGTTCTACAAGGGGGCGTACTCCGCCTCGAAGAGTGGTTTCGAGGGTTCGGCTCAGGACGGCACCTCGCTGGCCGACTGGCTGCGTGCCCGCCACATCAGTGGTCTCGACGTCGTCGGCATCGCCACCGACCACTGTGTGAAGGCCACCGCGCTCGACGGGGTACGAGCGGGCTTCGCCGTCCGGGTCCTGCTCGACTACACCGCCGGCGTTGCCGCCGACACCACCAGCGCCGCGATCAACGAGCTACGCCAGGCCGGTGTGGTGCTGAGCGGCAAGCCAGTCGTCCTCGCCTGAGAACCACTGCCGCCTTGGCCGCGGGGCTTGCCCGCAACAGGCGCACCTTCCGTATCACGGTCGTGGCTGCTGGTCATGACGCCCGTTTGACGCTCCGGGCGCCCGCAGGCGTTACAGCGAGCCGCGAGATGGGCTCTGACCTGCGAGTTTCCGGATCCCGCTGGAGTCGACATCTTTCCGATGGCGCATCACGTGGAGTGTGGGGCGATTCTGGAGCCGGTGAAGAAGGACGTCTGACCCGCGGTCGGTGGGTGTGCCCCGTGGGCGCGTCCGCCACCGCCGGGGGAGGGTGGCCCGTGGCGCCGGGGGAGGCCGGCGGTTCGTGAGGGGCTCCCGCACCCCCGATCCGCGAGCGGAAGGACCGGTTCGATGGATGCGGATCACCCGTCTGCTGTACGTTCCCGGCATGGTCACGGGCAAATTGAGCGAGACCGCGGAGTCGCGTTTCTCCGCTCTTCTGGTCGGCGCGGCAAGGCTTCCGGGTGTGCGCATCGACAGGGAGGCGTATCTCCGGGCGGCGCTGGCCCGTCATTGTTCCGAGGACGAACTGCGCAGAGCGACAGAAGAGACCCCCGCGGCGGCGGGCATCCCGCTGGCTGTTCTGGACCGGGTGGCCAACGAGTCCATCCGCTACGAAACCGCCAAGGTGAGCGCGGTCTCCGCGGCTGCCGGGATCCCTGGGTTCATCGCCCTGCCCGCCACGGTGCCGGCCGATCTGGCCCAGTACGTCGCCCACATGCTGCGCATCGCGCAGAAGCTCGCCTACCTCTACAGCTGGCCCGATCTGTTCTCCCTCGACGACGACGACCTGGACGACGCGACCAAGGGAGTGCTCACGCTCTTCTTCGGAGTGATGTTCGGAACCCAGTCCGCGAACGCCGCCGTGGGAAAGGTGGCGGGGATGATGTCCGAGCACCTGGATCTCGCGGTTCGAGCGTCGTGGAGCCCTCTCGTATCCGTTCCGGAGCACCTGACCGTGCGGGTCGGTCACGACCCGCACGGTCACGCCGTGGCGGCGGTGCCGGTGCGCGTGGCCGGGCCGCCCGTCGTCCGCTCCGGTCGCGCTCGGCGGGGGACCCGTCGAGCAGGACGTACTCCGGTTCACCCTGGCACAGGACCTCGATCGGGCCGGGTGTCCGGGAGGGCGACGACCCCCGTGGTGCGGGCGGTGCCGGCCGGCGACCGGCGCACTCGCCGACGAGGGTCCGCTGTCGCCTCGTTCGCGGCGACGGGTGCTACCAGATCGTGATCTTCGTGATCTTGTGGATGGGGTCACCGGGGACGTTGCCGAAGTGCCACTTGTCCACGGTGGCGCTGGTCGCCGGCGCGCCCAGCCTCGGGACGTACTCCAGCGTGACCTTGTTGTCTCCGGTCCAGATCCGGTCCACGCCGTAGATCGCCACGTTCTGCGCGCCCGCGTTGGCGAAGCAGAGGGAGCCGCCCGCGTTGTGGAGCGACAGGAGACCCAGTCCGTTGCAATCGGTGCGGTTGATGGCGAACGCCGACGAAGCCGGCAGCGTGACGGCCATGGCGCCGGCCGCCGCGACTACCGCGAGGCGTGCGATGAAACGCTTCACTGGTGCGTTGTTCCTTCCGTGGTGGTGTGGTGCCGCCGAGGTTCGCAGCGCACGGCGGCGCCGGGACGCACGCGCGTCCCATCGACGCAACGGGGGAAAGAGCGCTCCGGTTCACCAGGGGAGCGCCTTCCTTCGGACGCGGCCGTGACCTCCCTCCATGTCCGCAGGCCCCTCGCCCGGAGGCGCCCCCCTTGTCCCGGCCCGACGGCACAACGCCCTTCGACCGCCGACCGGGTCTTCCGCCGGTATGCCAGGTCGCGTTGGATGGCCCCGAGAAGACGTGAGGGACGAAGGAGGGGCGCCATGGGGCGTGTCACGAAGAAGCAGTGGTGGGCGGGGGCGGCGGTCGTCACCGCCGTGGTCGTGGTGGCCGGGCTGGTGTGGTTCAAGCCCTGGGCGCTGTGGGTGGACGAGACCGTCAACGAGGCGCTGCCCCCGGTGGCCACGCCGACCGGGACGCGGACGGGGTCCGCGAACCCGTCCTCCTCCCCGGGAGCCGCGCCGCCCGCCGGTCCGGCCACCGTGGCGCGGGGCTCGTTCATCAGCCACGAACACATGACGACCGGCACGGTGCGGATCGTCCGGCTCGCCGACGGCACTCACACGCTCCGGCTCGAAGGGCTCGACACGAGCAACGGCCCCGATCTGCGCGTGTGGTTGAGCGACGCGCCGGTGAAGGAGGGGAAGGCCGGCTGGGGCGTCTTCGACGACGGGAAGTACGTCAACCTCGCCAAGCTCAAGGGGAACAAGGGCGACCAGAACTATCCGCTGCCGGCGGATCTGGACCTCTCGGCGTACACGAGCGTCAGCATCTGGTGCGACCGTTTCGACGTCTCGTTCGGTGCCGCGGAGATCGTCCGCGCCTGACACCGTACGAGGGGGGTGTTCGGTATGTCCCCGGCCAACGTCCTTCCGTGGGGGTGGAGTTCCTGATTCCGCCGCCGGAATGATCACACCGTCACGGTGAGAAACGGCGTGGGCACAGCAAGATCACGACTGGCAGGCTGCCGCGCGTCTGTTCCCTCTCGATCAGAAGGAGTACAGCGTGCGCAGAACCACCGGCCGGTCCCGTGGACCGGCCCGGCACGGCAGGACCCGGACCCTGGCCCTGCCTCTCGCTCTGGCTCTGCTCGCCCCCGTGGGCGTGCTGGCGGGCGGCCCCCTGTCCCCGGCGGCGGCCTCCCCGGCCGCAGAGGCCACCCATGCCTCCGCGGCCACGCCCTCCGCGACCTCCCGCGAGGAGGTGAACGCGCGGCTCACCGCCCAGGCCCAGGGCCGGCGGATCGAGGTCGTCGGCGCCCGCACCGAGAACACGACCCTGTGGGCGAACCCCGACGGCACCATGTCCGTCGAGTCCTTCGCCGGTCCCGTGCGCTACCGGGAGAACGGCCGCTGGGTCGGAGTCGACCTCACGCTCGTCAAGGACGCCGACGGTACCGTCCGCCCCAAGGCCCACCCGCGCGGCCTGCGTCTCGCCGGGCGCACCGGGGCCGCCGGAGGCGACCTCGCCACCCTGGGGAGCGGGGAGCGGGGAGCGGGAGCTGGCCCTCGGCTGGAAGGGCGCGCTGCCCGAGCCGCGGCTGAGCGGCTCGAAGGCGACGTACGAGAACGTCCTGCCGGGCACCGACCTCGTCGTCGAGGCCACCCGCACCGGCTTCGAGCAGTTCCTGGTGGTCGCCGACCGGGGGGCCGCCGAGCGCGCCGCGGCCCTGACGCTGCCCGTTCGCTCCAAGGGGCTGGAGGCGCGCCAGGGCGAGGACGAGACGCTCACCCTGACCGACACCCGCACCGGTGCCACGGTCGGGCGGGGCTCCACCCCGTACATGTGGGACGCCTCGGCGGGCGGCGAGAACGCTCCCGGCGCCCGCACCGCCCGCGTCGACCTGGACGTCACCGAGCGGGGACAGGGCTTCGACCTCACGGTCAGGGCGGACCGCTCCTTCCTGGCCGACAAGGCCACCCGCTACCCGGTCACCATCGACCCGGCCGTCTACTTCGGCACCGACTTCGACACCTACGTCCGCAACGGCGACACCGCCGACTTCTCCGCCGCGCCCGACCTGCGGGTCGGCCGCGAGTGGCAGAAGGGCGAGGCCCGCTCCTTCATCAACTTCCCGAGGAACTCCGCCGTCACCGGCCAGGACGTCCTCAACGCGGAGCTGAACCTCTACGCCAACTGGTCCGACGGCTGCACACCGCGCTCCTGGGAGATATGGGACACCGGCAACGCGTCGTCCGCCACCCGCTGGAACAGCCAGCCCGCCTGGCGCTCCAAGGTGACCTCCTCCACCCAGACGCACGGGCACACGGACTGCGGCCCGCGCTGGATATCCGAGGACATCACCCCGCTGGTGAAGCAGTGGTCCAGGACGGCCAACGCGGTCGACACCGTCGGCCTGCGGGCGACCGACGAGAACGACGTCACGGCGTTCAAGGTCTTCGCCTCCGCCCAGACCACCACCGCGCCCTCGATCCTCGTCACCTACGAGACCCCCGCCGACCCGGTCAAGGACCACGTCGTCTACTGGAACGACGTCCTGCAGGAGACCTACCGCCAGGTCGGCGGCGCTCCCGGCCCGCTCGCCCGGGCCGGTGACATGGTGCACGGCGCGATCTACGACGCGGCCAACTCCGCCCGGTGCGCGGAGGGCCCGCTCAAGTGCCTCGGTGACGCCTACCTGGTGAAGGCCACCGCCTCCAACGGGGCGGTGCCCGACGTGAACAGCGCCATCGACCACGCCGCCTTCGACGTTCTGCGGTCGCTCTACCCGGCGCTGAACTTCGACGACGAGATCGCCGCCGCCCGCTCCACCATCCCCGCCGCCGTCACGGCCGCCCAGCGCGCCGCCGGCACCGAGGTCGGCCAGAAGGCCGCCGCCGCGATGATCGCCGCCCGCCAGAACGACGGCTCGGCCCCCGTCGCCCCGTACACCGGCTCCACGCAGCCCGGCTACTGGCGGCCGACCGGCACGGGCGACGGCGCCACCCCGCAGTGGGGCCTGGTCAAGCCCTTCGGCATGGCGAGCAGCTCCCAGTTCCGCTCCGCCGGCCCGGCCGGGCACACGCAGATGAGCACGCTGCTGCCGAGCCAGGCGTACGCCGACCAGGTCAACGACGTGAAGAGCCTGGGCGCTGCGGAGTCCACGGCCCGTACGGCCGACCAGACCAAGGCGGCCCTGTTCTGGGCCAACGACCTCGACGGCACCTACAAGCCGCCGGGCCAGCTCTTCGAGCACACCCAGACCCTGTCCCGCCAGTACGGCACCACCGTCGCCGGCAACGCCAAGCTCTTCGCCCTGACCGCCTTCGCCATGGCCGACGCGTCGATCGTCTCCTGGGACCAGAAGTACCGGACGGACGTCGACCTGTGGCGGCCGGAGAGCGCGATCCGCCTCGACGGCGACGGCAACGCGAACACCACCGCCGACACCAACTGGCAGCCGCTGTCCCAGGACCGCAACGGCCAGCACTTCTCGCCGCCCTTCCCGGCGTACATCTCCGGGCACGCCACCTTCGCGGGCGCGTGGTCGAAGGCGACGCAGACGTGGTTCGGCACCGACCGGATCACCTGGACCGCCACCACCGAGGACCCCAACGCCCTCGGTGCCACCCGCACCTTCACCTCGATCTCCGCCGCGGCGACCGAGAACGCCGTCGGACGGGTCTGGCTCGGCGTGCACTACCGGTGGGACGGGACCGACGGCGTCACCGCCGGAGGCAACGCCGCCGCGTACGGGGTGGCGAACCGGCTCAAGCCGAACACGGCCGCGAGCTGGACCGCGTACGAGACGCTGCGCAACCTCGCCGGGTGCCAGGAGGTCGGCAAGCGGCTCGTCGCCGAACACCGCTGGACCTCCTACCAGTGCACGCAGGTGCAGGCGCCCGAGCCCGACCACACGCTGTACGTGAAGTAGCGGCCGATGAGACCGATGAGACCGATGAGACCGATGAGGACGAGGAGAGGAGACGAGGACATGCGTATGCGCACCCACCAGCCCCAGCAGCCCCGCAAGGGGGTGCGAAGGACGGTCGTCGCCCTGGTCGCGACCTGCGCCGTCGGCGCCGTCGCGGCCCCGATCGCCCTCGCCGCGGCCTCCGCGGACCGTGCCCCGGCGGCGGCCGCCGGGGACGGCCGGCTGCTGCCGACGCCCGAGGCGCCGAGGATCTCGGACGGCTCGTACGCGGGCTTCCAGCTCTGCGGCGGTCCGGCCGGGGACCCGGTCGTCACGACCGGCACCCCGACCCTCGCGGCCACCCTGGAGTCGGTCGCCCCGCCCGGCACCGTCGAGCCGGCCCGGCCCGGCCCGCGCCGCAAGGTGGCCTTCGAGGTCGACACGGCCGCCGGCGGGCCCGTGCTCCACCGGCAGCTCACCAGCGACACCAGCAACGCCGCCGCCTTCCAGCTGCCCGAGGGCACCCTCGCCGACGGCGCCTACCGCTGGCGCGTCCGCGTGAAGGACGGGGGCACGTCCTCCGCCTGGACCGCCTGGTGCTCCTTCACCGTCAAGCACGGCTGAGCGAACCGCCGAACGACCGGTGCCCCGGAACGCCCTCCGCGTTCCGGGGCACCACCACGTCCGCGCCGCCGCGCGGGTCCCGGGCGGCGGCGAGCACCGCGGGTCCCTCACCCGCGCGCCGACAGCCCGGCCCACAGGGCACGGCCCCGGGAGGTGAGGTGCCCGTCGTGCCGCAGGGCGTCCAAGGAGTCGCGGATGCGTGCGGACAGGCCCGGCTCGGGGTCCGGGGCGCCGTCGTGGCGGCGCAGGAACTCCCGTTCGTTCACCGCCGCGTAGGTGTCCCGCAGCAGCGCGGAGACCGGCAGACCGGCCCCGGCCGGCGACGGGCGTACGACGGCCCCCGGCTCCTCGCTCAGCGCGTACAGGTCACCGATCGCGTCGTAGCGCGTCTGGGCGGCCGCGCGGCACAGGTGCCGGGCCGTCTCCAGGGGGCCGGTCCCGGCGACGACGGCCGCGCCGCGGAACGCGGGCACCGTCTCCGGCGAGGAGGGCGACCACGCCGGGGCGAGCCGGCGCAGGGAGGCGCGGACGTCGTCCGCGGCCGGCGGCCACGCCTTCTCGATCAGGGCCAGCGCCCGCGCCACCGTCTCCAGGAACTCCTCCGCGCGCTCCCCCCTCGGCGGAGGCGGCGAGAGGTGCCCCGCCGGGTGGAAGGCGGTGTACCAGGAATGCGCCGGCAGGACGCAGGGGCCGCCCCCGGGAAGGGCGGGAAGCACGGTCACGGACGGACCCGCCGTCTCTCCCGACAGGTCCGTGGAGGGTATGCGTACGCCCGCCACGTCGGCGTGCGACGTGTGCACCTCGACCGTCACCGTCCCGTCCGCCGCGTCCGGCAGCGCGATCACCCGGCCCGCCGAGGGAAGGACCAGCTCCGCCGGGGCGCCGGGGGCGGCCACCAGGACGGTGCCCGGTTTGAGCACCCCGTGCCGGACCAGTTCGGGCAGGCAGAACGACGTGAGGTGGGCGAGCAGGAGGTCCGGCGCGCGCCGGTAGCCGGCCTCGCGCTCGCGCTCCGCCTGCCGCACCCAGGACGTCACCTCGGGGCCCCGGCACCAGGCGAGCAGAACGGGGTGCGGCAGGCGCGTGAGTCCGTTCACCACGGCCTGCACCGAGCCGGCGAGCCGGGCGTCGCCGCAGGCTCCCGCCCGGTCCCGGGCCAGGATCAGCAGCCGTTTGAGGTGGCGCAGGGCGACCGGGCCGTCCAGCCGGGCGGCCGTCCCGCCCGGCAGCACCGCCTCCCCGAGGTCGATCGCGGGCGCGGCGCCGGTGAACAGCGGCTTGACCGGGGTGATGTCGACCGTCACCGGGTCGACCCGGACGGGTTCTGGCCGGGCCGGGTGCGATTCGGGGCGGTGCTGGGCGACGGTGGAGCGGCGGGCCTCCCGCCACCGGGCCAGGACGCGCCCTCGTACCCCGGGGTCCGCGAGCAGGTCGAGGAGTTCGCCGAGGGACCGCTCGTCGGGAGCGTCCGGCAGGGGGGAGGGGTGCCACCACGGGCGGAGCCCGGACAGCTCCTCGTGGAGCACCGGCCAGAGCTCGGTGAGCGGGGTGACCAGGTTGCAGGTCATGGTGAGGGAGAGGGAGCGGCCGGTGGAGGTGCCCCAGTGCGGGTGGAAGAGCGGGATGTACAGGAGGTCGCCCGCCTCGACCACGAACTCCTCGTAGTCGTCGGTGAGGTAGAACCGACCCGAGATCGCGGGGTCCTCCAGGACGCGCCGCCGCCGGTCCGCCTCCGGTACGGCCGTGGGGGAGCCGACGCGCCAGACCTTGCTGCCGTCCTGCTGGAGGGTGAAGTTGTCGTCGTAGTCGAAGTGGCAGCCGATGCTGCCGGGGGCGTGGGTGCGCGACACGTCGAAGGTGACCCGCGGCCATCCCAGCGCCCGCTGGAGTTCCTTGGCGCGCCGGGCCAGTTCGGGGCTCACCGCGTCGGCGCCCTTGACGAACTCGATGCGTCCCGGGTCGCGGGCGAGCCGGTCGGGCGTCCGCTCGCGGACCCGCGCGACGATCGCGTCCGCCTCCTCGTAGGACAGCGTCCGCCCCAGGAGGTCGTGCGCGCCGCCCTTGACGAACAGCGGCTTCCGGCGCCAGTACTCGCTCAGGAACCGTTCGTAGGTCAGGCCCCTCACGAACTCCGTCATGGTGTCCCTCCGTCCGGATACAGCAGCAGGTCGTCGAAGAGCAGGTACGGGGCTTCCAGGGAGACGGAGACCTCCTGGCCCTTCTTCTCGCAGCGGTGGTACGGGTCGTTCATCACCACCCGGTCGCCGACACCGCGCAGCCTCCTCATGAGCTGCACCTTGTGGGCGCGCAGCACCAGGTCGCGGTACACCTCGTCGGTGATCCGGCCGTCGCGGATCCGCCGGGCCCAGGCCGGTTTGAGCAGGGCGTACTCCCGTACGGAACCGCCCTCGCGCGGGGCGCCGAGCAGGAAGCCGTCCGCGACCGACGCGACGAGGTCCTCGGCGCGGTGCTCGCCCGGTCCCACGCTCAGCACGCCCATCCGGGGGAGCGCCCCGGGGGCGGCGGGGGCGCGCCGGCCGTGACCGTTGCTGCCGGCCGGGCCCGGGTGGGAGCGGCTGGTCAGCAGTCCGCTCCAGCGGCCGTCCTCGACGAGCCGGACGGGGACCGCCGCCACGCCCTCGTCGTCGTGGTCGTAGGACCCGCAGTGCCCGGACCGGGTCGGGTCGTCGGTCACCGTCAGCGGGACCCGGGTCCAGCGGTCCCCGAGGCCGATGCCCAACCGGTGCCCGTAGGCGGCGTGGTTGTCGGCCTCGCTGGTGTGCCCGACGCATTCGTGCACGGCGATGGCGGCCATCAGCGGTGTCATCACCACGGGCGCGGCCGTCCGGGCGGGCAGGGGGCGGGCGGTCCGGTGGGCGTCCAGGTCGGTGCGGAGCGAGTCCAGCCCCTCCGACAGCAGCGCCGTCCGCAGGCCGGCCGCGTCCGGCGAGCGGACGCCCCACCGGACGAGGCCCCCGCCGTCGTGCGTCACCAGGACGGCCCACCCCGTGGCGTCCGTCTCCACGACGACCCGCATTCCGGGCAACCGGTGGCACAGCGCGGTCAGTTCGGCGGTCAGCGAGCGGGCCGTCGCCGCCGCGCTCATTCGGCCTTGCCCCCTCCGGCGGGGAGGGGGGCCCCTTCGGCGGCGTCGGGCGGAAGCGGTCCGGCACCGGTACCGGCACCGCCGAGGGTTGCCACGTCCCGTACGGCCAGCGGCAGCAGGGTGGTGACGAAGACGACGGCACCGGCCGCCGCCATCGCGGTGGCGGCCTGGTCGGCGCCCACCACCAGCAGACCGGCCAGCATCTGTCCGGCCGGCATCCCGACGAAGGAGGCGAAGAAGTCGAGGGCGAAGACGCGGCCCAGGAGCGCGCGGGGGACGTGCCGCTGGATGGCGGTCGTCTTGAGCACGTCGAAGAACTGCACGCCCGCGCCGCCGAGCACGAACAGCGCGACCAGCACGGGCAGGGAGGAGGTCACCGCGAAGGCGAGGCAGGCCACGCCGAACAGGCTGATCGCGGCCAGCGCCCACAGTCCCGGCCGCCGGAAGAGCTTCTGCGTCAGACCCGCGAGGGCCGCGCCGCCGATGCCGCCGAGGGCGAACGCGGACAGGACGAACCCGTACCCGGCCGGGCCGCCGAGACGGTCGTCGGCGATCAGCGGGACCAGGACGAACCAGGGGCCGACGGCGAGCAGCACGTGGACGACGGCCATCGCCTCCAGCGCCATCAGCCACCGCATCCGCACCACCACGCGGATGCCGGCGACGGCCTCGGCGAGCATCGACTCCTGCCGGCGGGCGGCGGGCCGGCGCCGTTCGCCGAGCTGCCGTCCGACCATCAGCAGGGTGAGCGAGGAGACGGCGAAGGTCGCCGCGTCGACCCACAGGGCGCTGCGCGGGCCGACCGCCGCCACCAGCAGGCCGGCTCCGGCCGGGCCCGCGACCTGGCCGATGTTCTTCAGCATGTTCGTGGCGGCGTTGGCCTGTTCCAGCGTCTGTTCCGGCACGAGGGACGGCACGAGGGAGTCGTGGGCCGGCTGGAAGATCGACTCGCCGGCGCCCATCAGGAAGGTGATGAGGGCCAGGGCCCACAGCGGGGCGCCGTTCCCCAGCGTGATGAGCAGCAGGACGGCGGCGAGCCGGACCACGTCGCTGGACATCATCAGGCGGAGCTTGTCCATCCGGTCGGCGAGCACGCCGCCCACCAGGATGAGCAGCGCGAGCGCGCCGAAGCGGGAGCCGAAGACGACACCGAGCGAGAAGGCGGACCCGTCCCTGCCCAGCGCCAGGGCGACGACGGCCATGGGGAACAGCTGGTCGCCGATGATGCTGATCAGCTGGCCGGACCACAGCCAGCGGTAACCAGCGTGCGAGAAGGGCCCACGCCCCACGTTTCCCCCTTGTGAAGAACATTTTCGGCCGATGTGCTCAGGGCATTCGCCCACCCGATCGTGCCGGCCGAGCTTACGGGCCGGCGTGTGTGTCTGTCACGACGTCCCGCCTTTTCGGCGCCGTCGTCCGGCGGCATTCAGGAGCGTCGCGGCGCGAGGGCGCGACGGGAATTGTTGAATCCTGATCGAGTTGCGGAGAGTCATCATTGACAGCCCCCGGTAATCCTCTCTAACGTCTTCGTGTCAGGAGTCCGGCGCCGGGCTCCACGGGGACATCGCGGACACCGCGATGCCGGACCACGGGGGCTTTCTTGTGATTCCTGCCGTTCGCGCCGGACACTGAGCACGGCACTCTTTCCTGATTCTCCTCGCTTCTTTCTGCTTCTTTCCGCTTCTTTTCCGGCGGCGCCGTACGCATACGGCCGGAGCCGTTCCCATTCCACTTCTCAGCGAGATCCGCCAGACCGCGGCATGCCCGGGAGCGAAAAGCCCCGCGGCGGCGGCAGTCCTGTGGCGCCCTGTGCCTCCTCGGGTTTCCCCGGTTTTCCCTTTCCGCCGGAGTTCCGTCGAGGAGTAAGGAAAATCCGTTGTGGGGCCAGGCGTGTCCGCACGCCGTCCCCCGCATGTCGAGAAAGGAATCGCCATGAACGAAGAGCAGATCCAGAAGGACGTGAACGAGGACCTGCTGACCGAGCTGGACGGTCTGGAGGTCGTCGAGGCCGCCGAGCTCCAGGACGGCGCGGCGTTCCACGCCTTCCGCTTCGCGGTCTGACGCACGGCCGTGGCCGGCGGGCGGCTCCCCGACGGGGAACCGTCCCGCCGGCCCCGGCGCCCGAACCGAACCCCGCCGGCCCGACGAGGAGGAACGGTGCCCCACCGGACACCTCAGGCAGCGGTGCACCTGGTCTTCCCCGGGGTGACCGAGGCGCGCCTGTTCCCCTATCTCAGCCTCCCCATGCTCGTCTCCTACCTGCGCCGGCACGGGGTCGCGGCGGCCCAGAGCGACCTCAACATCGCGCTGACGCACCGGCTGCTGGAACCCGGAACGCTGAGGGAACGGCTGGGGCTGGGCGGACTGGACGAGTTCGACCGGACCCTGCTGTCCTTCGCGGAACAGCGGCACGACCTGCTGCACCGGACCGTCGTCCGCAAGGAGAGCACGTCGCTGCCTTGGGACGTGGGATTCCGGCTGGTCAACAACGTCCTCGACATCATGCTGCGGGACAGCGCGCTGACCCGGACCGCGACCAGCCTGCCCGAGGTCCTCCGCCTCGCCGAGCGGGAGGCGCCGCCCGAGGACCTCGCCGCCCACCAGTACGACGCCCTGGCCCTCGCCGCGCTCGCCGACCGTCCGGCCCGCGTCGTCGGCCTCTCCGTGGCGTACTTCAGCCAACTCGCGCCCGCCTTCCGCGTGGCGCGGCTGGTGAAACGGCACGCCCCCGGGACGCTCGTCGTCCTCGGCGGCCAGCAGCTGATGATGCGCGGCGCGGAACTGGCCGCCCGCCCCGAGACGTTCCGCCACGTCGACGCCCTCGTCACCACCCAGGGCGAGGCGGTGCTGCGCGGGCTCGCCGGGGCCGTCGAGAAGGGACTGCCCCTCGACGACGTACCCGGACTGATCACCGCGCGGGGCGGCACCGCGCCCGCGCCGGAGCACCACCTCGCGGACAACCCGCCGCCCGACTTCGACGGCCTGCCCTTCTCCTCGTACCTCAGCCCCGCACTCCAGCTCCCCCTCATCTCCTGCGTGGGCTGCTACTGGGGCCGGTGCACGTTCTGCTCCTACGGCAACCGCACCCGCGGCCGCTACCAGCAGCTCACCCAGGAACAGCTCGCCGACCACGTGGAGCACGGCCTGCGCGGCACGGACGCGCGCTTCGTGGCGTTCGTCGACGAGAACTGCAACCTGCGGCTCGTCCTCGGCGCCGCCGAACTGGTGCGCGCCCGCGGCCACGCCTTCACCTGGTCGACCCGCAACCGGCTGGAGCCCCTGCTCGCCGACCGGGCCTTCGTCCGGCGCATGTACGACGCGGGCTGCCGGCTGATGAGCGTCGGCTACGAGACCAACTCCCAGCGGCTGCTCGACCTCGTCGACAAGGGCGTGCGGGCCGACCTGTACCAGCGGATCGTCGAGGTGCTCGACGAGGTGGGCATCGTGCTGCGGCTCAGCGTCATGGGCGGGCTGCCCGGCGAGACGGCGGAGGAGGCCGGGGAGAGCCGGGAGTTCCTCGTGCGCAACGCGGCCCGGCTCGGCATCGACGCCGCCCAGATGATGATCGCCGAACCGACCTCCCTGCTCGTCTCCGAGCCCCGCCACCGCACCGGCCTCACCCTGGCCGACGACGACGCGCTCCAGTCCAACGACGGCTTCAGCTACCTGGCCGGACGGCACGGCAGGACCCTCACCTACGAGGGCGCCACCCGCGAGGAACGGGCCGACTGGCTCCGCGAGACCGTCCGCACGGTGCTCCCCGGCAAGAACGACGAGAAGCACCCGCGGTGGAAGAAGGCCGGCGGCGCCGTACCCACGGACGAACTGGTCCTGCACCCCTGGATCGTGCCGCTGGAGGGACGCCTGATCGACCTGCGCTGGCGCATGCGGTACGGCATCGGGCCTGGACACGTCACCCTCCGCGCGTCCGGCGCCGTGAGCCGCCTGACGGCCCGTACCGAACTCGGCCGCAAACTGCTCGGCCTGCTGAAGGAGGCGGATGTCGGTGACCACAGCTGAACCCCTGCCCCGTCCCGCCCGCGCGGGCCGTCCCGCGCGCCGGGGACTGGGCGCCGGGATGGACCTGCCCTGGGGCGCCCCGATCGGCTTCGACCCCGACGAACCGGGCCCCAACGAACGCGTCCGCAACTTCCTCGCCCGCCACGGCACCGACTACGCCTACTACGCCTTCGCCTTCCAGCCCCGCGGACCGGTGCCGCTGCTCGCCGCGCACTACCTGGAGCCCTACCGGCGCCTGATGGCCGCGCTCCCCGCCGGCACCCCGGTCGCCCTGCACCAGACCATGCTCAACCTGGGCGCCGCGGAACCCTACGACCGCGCCCGCGTCTACGAGTTCACCAACGAGACGCACCGGCACTTCGACTGGCAGTGGGTCGTCGAGGACCTCGGCATGTGGTCCCTGGGCGGCATCCCCATGCCCTACCCGCTGCCGCCCTACCTGGTGGAGGAGAACGTCGCCCCCGTGGCCGGCGCCATCCGCGAGGCGATGCGGGAACTCGACCCGGTGCTGCGGGTGGAGTTCCCGGGCTTCACCGACGGCGTCACCGTGGTGGTGGGCGACATGGACGCCTACGACTTCTTCCGCAGGGTCGCCGAACGCAGCGGCGTCGACGTCACCCTGGACGTCGGGCACCTGATCAGCTGGCGGTGGTGGCGGGGCGAACGGGGCGCCGGACTCTACGCCGACCTGGACCGGCTGCCGCTGGACCAGTGCACCGAACTCCACCTGTCCGGCTCGGCGTTCAGCCGCGACCGCTTCCTCGACCTCCACCACGGAGTCCTGCTGGACGAACAGCTGGTCCTCGCGGAACGGCTCATGGAGCTGTGCCCCCGGCTGGAGGCGGTCACCTACGAGGACCCCAACTACGACAGGGACGGCCGGCTGGTGCCCAGGAGCCTGCCCAACCTCGAACGCCTCCGGAAGGCGGTGGGCCGGTGGCAGGCGGCGAACTGACCGAACTCAACCGCGCGTTCAAGCACCGCCTCACCTATCCGGGCCCCCGCCGCACCGGCGGGACGGACGGTGTCGCCGCCGTGGACCCGGGCGCCCCGGCCGCCCTGCGCGCGGTGGACACCGAACAGCTCGCCAGGGTCGCGCACGAACTCACCCAGGGCATCTCCCAGGGCGCCATCGGCGGAGTGCCCCTGCGCGAGCACTTCGCGGGCAGCCTGCGCGCGCTGTACCCCGACCGGCACAACGCGGGACAGCGCGCGGTGGCGGAGTTCCTGCGCGGACCCCACTGCCACGACGTCGACATGCTCGGGCTGTGCCGGGGCCGTTCGGTGACCGAGGCGTTCGGGGAGTTCCTGCTCGACCGGGCCGGGGACGACGTGCCCACCGCGCTCCTGGTCGAACGGGAACTGCTGGCCGCCCTGGTCAAGACGCTGGCCCGGCACCCCGAGCCGGGCTACCTGATCCGCCACCCGCACCTGCGCCGCACCGGCGAGGACGCCTGGGTCGCCTGGACCGACGGCACCCGGCCGCTGCGCGACGCCGACCGCGAGCCCGGGGCCCCGGCCGTCTTCGTCGCCCGGGGCGGCCGGTACTTCGCGGGCGGACTGAGCGCCCCCCTGGTCGCCGCCCTGCTGTGGAGCGCCGAGCCCCGGCCGGGCTGGCTGCGCGCCTGGACCGCCGGCGAACGCGCCGCGGCCGTCGACCGTGCCCGCGAGGCGCTCCGGAGGAAGGGACTGGTCCCGTGATCGCGCTGCACGAGGAACACGGCGAAGTCGTCGCGAGCTGGACGCGGCTGGGCTACCGCGCCGAGTCGGTCGTCTGCTTCGACCGGCACCTCGACCTCAAGCCGCTCACCCGCGCGGCGGCCGCCCGGCTGACCCGCCCCGGCGGCGACCGGACCGTCGAGGACGAGAACCGCAAGCTGCCCATCAGGGAGGTGGAGGGCAGCTACGGCCTGGACGACTTCTACGCCGCCGGAGCCACCCTCGGCCTGGTGTCCGGACTGACCTGGGTCCGGGCCACGCGGGAGGCGGACTCGCCGGCCGCCCGGCGCAGACTGCTCGCCGCGCTCAGCGTGATCGCCGCGGAGCCCGACGTGCTCGACACCACCCGCTTCGACGGCCGCGGCGCGCTGTACACCCGCGTCTGCGGCCTCGACCTGGCGATCCACACCCCGGACACCTTCGGCGCCACGCCCCAGGACCCGGCCGCCCGGGTCGACCTCGACCTGGACTGGTTCGCCGACGTACGCACCGGACAGGACCACCGGCCGGACGAACTCCTCGGCCTCCTGGACCGGCACGGCCTCCGCGGCAACGTCGACTCCATGACGTACTCGGTGCGCAGCGGCTTCCTGCCCGAGGCCCGGCGCGACCTCGCCCCGCTGCTCGCCGGCGAACTGGCGCGCGGCCTGCGGCAGCGCGAACGGGACGCCCTCCCCCTGCCGCAGGCCACCTTCACCGCCCTGCGCGGGGCGGCGGACCCCGTACCGCCGGAGCGGTACGAGTCCGAGCTGGCCCCGCTCGGCCCGGTCGGCACCGCCCTGCTGGGCCTGCTGCACCTGCACACCGCGGGCGACGCCGACCGGGCCGCCCGGTGCTGGCACGAGGCGGCCCGCGCGGGCTGCCGCTCCTCCTGGCTGGCGTACGGCATCGGCCTGTCCCACTACGGGAGGCGGGCCTTCACGGAGGCGGGGGAGTGGTTCCGCCGCGCCACCGGGGAGCGCACGGACACCATCGAGGTGAAGTCCGCGTTCCTCGCGGCCCTGTGCACCCTGCGGAACGGCGCGTACGAGGAGGCGCACCGGGCCCTCCTCGACTTCGCCCGGCACTATCCGCTGCACGCCGACGCGGCCCGGCTCGCGGCCGGGCTCGGCGACCGCCTGGGGATCGAGCGGCAGCCGTGGCTGACGCGGCGGATCGACGCGCACGAACAGCTGATCGGGAACGGAGCGGCAGCATGAACCCCACCCCACCGCGACGGCCGGAACCGCTGGCCGTCCTCGACGAGGAGTTCTTCGGCACCCACTGGCGGCGCGCACCCGTCGTCCTGCGGGGCGCGGCGGGCGACTTCCTCACCCGGGCACCGGGACGCGAGGAGGTCAGGGCCCTGGCCGACGCCACCACCGGGGTGCGGACGGACGGCCGCTCCATCTGGTTCCTCGAAGCGCTGCGCGGGGGACTGCCCGGCGTGGCCGGGCTGTGCGGGGCGGCCCGGGAGAAGTTCGACTGGGACGACCTGTGGTGCGACGTGTTCCTCACCGAGGGCGGCTCCTCGATCGGCTCGCACATCGACAACAGCGACAACTTCACCGTCCAGCTCGAAGGCGACAAGCGCTGGCGGCTGGCCCCGCCCACCACGCTGGACGCCGAGCAGCGGCGGCTGCGCATGCTCGGCGAACCCGGCGTCGGCGGTGCCCCGATGACCCGGGACGCGCGGGAGTTCACCCTCCACCCGGGGGACGTGCTGTACATCCCGCTGCTGTGGCGGCACTGGGGCGTCTCGGACGGTGACAGCCTCAGCGTCAGCCTGGTGGTGAACGCCAGGACCGTCTGGCAGGCCCTCCACCGCACCCTCGGCGCCGAACTGCGGCACGAGGAGACCTGGCAGCGGCCCCTGCCGGTCGGACCCGGAACCGGCGGGGAGAGAAGGGCCCGGCTCGCCGAGGCCGTCACGGGCCTCGCCCGCGGCGGCGCGCTGGAACGGACCAGGAGAAAGGCGGAAGGCGAAGTGGCGACGCGGACGACGCGAGGACCGGTCGACAGGCTCGACATCGACATGGCGGCGGTGAAGGCGTTCGTCGCCGCGGCACCCGCCCCTCCGGTGGACGGCTTCGTCCTGCCGGGCGGAACCCCGGACGCGGTCGCCCCGCTCAACGCGCTGCTCGCCCGGAAGAACCTGCGCGACCTGCTGAAACTGGTGCTCCACCGGTTCGCCCGGACCACCGGGGAGGCGGAACGCGAGCTGTACCAGGCGGTGGTGACGACCCTCACCGCCACCCCCGCCACCGCCCTGGAGCGCCTGCTCGCCGGTCCCGACGTCACGTCGTGGATCGCCGTGGCCAAGCAGGAGCCGGGCGACCTGCCCGTCGCCCGGCAGGAGGACCCGCTCGCCCACTGGCTCGCCTTCTTCCTGCTGCCCGAACTGGCGGCGTCCGGGGGCACGGTGCCCGTCCCGGAGATCCGCGTCCCCGCCGACCGCGACGGGGGCCTGGCCGTGCCCCGGCTGGGCCGTGCGGTCGGCGCGCGGTCGGCGGCCGGCACCTGGTCGCTGAGCGTCGCGGCGGACGGCACCGTCCTCGCCCGTGACGGCGCCACCACCGTCTCCCTCTTCGAGGACGGGCCGGACACGAGGGCGCTGGACCGCGTCCTCGACGGCCCGTGGATCGTGCCCGGCCCCTCGCGGTGGCTGGACCGGCACCTGCCGCCGACCGAGGTGCTGCCCACGGCGGAACCGGCCGACGTGGCGCGCTTCCGGGACGAGTTCACCGAGGCCGCGGAGCTGCTGCGCGCGGTGTGGCCCGAGGCGTGGGACGAGACCCGGGCGTGCGTCGAGCGCCTGCTGCCGATGCCGTGGGCCGGGCTGAGGCCGCACAACTACAGCATCCACGCCTTCCGCGGCCAGATCGTCAGCAGCCCCCGCCCGGCCCTGATGGCGGCACAGACCCTGGTCCACGAGACGGGGCACAACCGGATGAGCACCCTCATCGACCTGATGCCGCTGTGCGCCAACCCCGACGACCGCGCCATCAGCCCCGTCGTCGACGCCGACCGGCCGCTGACCGCCGTCTTCCACGGCTGCTACTCCTTCGCCCGGGAGATCCACCTGACCGCCCTGCTGATCGACAAGGGCGTCCCCGAGGTGCCCACCACCGACATCCGCGGTTACCTCGCGCGGCGCACCGGGATCGTGCGCGCCGCCTGGGCCCTGCTGCGCGAGCGGGCGCGGCCGGAGCCGGTGGGCGCGGCGATCCTCGCGGAGGTGGAGGGGATCCTGGACCGGCTGTCCTGACGCGCGGGGCGGGGGCCGGGGCGGTACGACCGGCCCCCGGCGGCCCGCCCCGGCCGTCACCGGGCGCCGGGGTGCTCGGTGAGGGCCCGCGCCGCCGGACCGGCACCGTAACGGGCGGCCATCTCCGCGGCGCGGTCGCGCAGGGCGGCGCGCAACGACTCCGGGGCCAGGGCCTCCGCGTCCGTACCGAGCCGCCACAGCGCCCACTCGGCGTGCCGCAGGTCCTGGAACGTCAGCTCCAGCCGCAGCCTGCCGTCCGCGTCGGGCTCCACGGTGCGGACGGCCACCGCGGCGTCCACCAGCTCCTCCCGCCGACCCGGTTCCACCCGTACCGGCACGGTGATGTGGCCGTCGGCGAGGAACCGCGCGCAGCGCTCCCGCCAGACGCGGTCCAGATCGACCCGCTCCGGCCGCCGTGCCGGTTCGGGGAGCGCCTCGGCGGCCAGCGTCCGCGACAGCCGGTAGGTGCGGTCCGCGCCGGACCGCGTGGCCAGCAGATAACCGCGCCGGCGCACGGTGACCAGGCCGACCGGGTCCACCGTGCGCCACCGCGGCTCCTGGTCCGCCGCCGCGTAGTGGATGCGCAGCCGTTGCCCGGCGAGCACGGCGCGCCGGATCTCGGCCATCGTCGCGCCGGGCACCTCCTCGGCGTCCGTCCTGCGAGGGAGCAGGTCGGTCTCCGGTTCGACGAGGAGCCGGCGGGCCGCGTCGCCGGCGGCGTCCCGGCGGCTCTCGGGCAGCGCGTCGACCACCTTGCGCAGGGCAGAGGCGAGCGCCGGGCCGAGACCGAACGCCTGCCCGCCGCGTCCCGGTCCGGCGGTCAGCAGGGCGAGGGTCTCCTCGTGGTTCAGCCCGGTCAGTTCGGTCCGGAAGCCGGGCAGCAGCGCGAACCCGCCGTGCCGGCCGCGTTCGGCGTAGACCGGGACGCCGGCCGAGGAGAGCGCCTCGATGTCGCGCAGCACGGTACGGGTGGAGACCTCCAGCTCGCGGGCGAGCGCGTCCGCGGTCAGCCGGCCGCGCTGCCGCAGCAGCAGTACCAGGGAGACCAGCCGATCGGCGCGCACGCCGGGACCCTACCGAATACACGACGGAGGGTGTCGTGATTCGTTGGAAGGCTCACGGACACGACGTCACCGGCGGCTCCCGCGCCGGCGGGGCGTACGGATCCCGCGTCGGAACGACGCGGTGCGAGCCGGACGAACGGAGCGGATGTGGCAGTGGAACGCACGGCGGTCAACCCGGTGACGTGGTCGCTGGACATGGGGTTCAACCAGGGCGAGGTCGTCTCCGGACACACGCGGACGCTCTACTGCTCGGGGCAGACCGCGATGAGCGAGGACGGCAGGCCCGAGCACGAGGGCGACATGGCGGCGCAGCTGGCGCTGAGCCTGGACAATCTGGAGGGGGTGCTCGACGCGGCCGGCATGTCCCTGGCGAACCTCGTCAGGCTCAACGTGTACACCACCGACGTCGACCTGCTGTTCCCGCACTACGACGCGCTGGCCTCGCGGCTGCGCGCCGCCGGGGTGGCACCGGCCACCACGATGCTCGGGGTGGCACGGCTGGCCGTCCCCGGCCAGATGGTCGAACTGGAGGGCACCGCCGTCGCGTGACCCCGTCCGGGCGCCCCCCCCCGGCCCCCCCGGGGGGGGGGGCGGGCGGGGGTGCCCCGCGGGGGGGGCGCGCCCCCCCCCCCCCGCCCCCCCCCCCCCCCGCGCCCCCCCACG